>JBKCVJ010000184.1:0-28024 GCA_046317915.1 Sphingobacteriales bacterium | reverse complement strand
TGGCCTTCTTTAACAACATCATCCAAATAGTTATGTGCAGCATATGAAATAATTTGTTCACGGGTAAACTCCATGGCTTTATTTTGATACAACACCTCATCACCATGAATATCGATCCACCAGATCATCGGCAACGAAATCTTTTCCCAGCTACTGTTCTGTATGGTACTAGAGTTAACAACCAAATGCACCCGATCACCTTTAGTATTTGTTCCCGGACTGCTTTGGCAGGCCATCAAAATGCATGCTGCCATTAAGAATGATAAGTGTTTCATAGATCTCCACTTAAGCGTGTTAAACAAATGATCAATTTCCAAGTTGCAGATTGACCCTTGGAATCAGGTAAACATCCTTCTGCCGTCCGTTGATGTAACGGAATGATTTCCCATCCCAGTATCCATCTTCTTCCAGCATGATGCGCACTTCTTTCTTCCATTCGGGCACCATGGTTGCCGCATTCAATTCAATGGAATATGCCGTAAATGGATAAAGCGGGTAATCGCCGCTACCAGGTACCCCATTCTGCATATCCCACATACCTATGGTTGGTCCTGCCGCATGTCCATGGGTTCCTAGCGGATGCGTATAGATGCTGGGCACAATACCCTCAGCCTTCGCCTGGGCCAATGCCGCCGCCAGCATTTTGTTTCCGGTTGTGCCTTCCTTAAACTGACTAGTCAATAGGTCCTGAAGCCGATTGCCATTGCTGAACGCTTTCTTAAGGCTTTGCGGCATACTCGTTTCTCCTGGCAACAACACATACGCATGTTGCTGTATGTCTGTGTTCAATCGGAGGTACGTAATCCCCACATCGCAATGCAAAAGATCACCGGGCATGATCACCTGATCTTTGGGTCTATTGGAAAAACTGCGCAGATGTTCAAAATTCTGCGGGTCGTTTCGCTGCACGTCCACGGATGGATGGAACCATGTATCCAGTCCGAGTTCACGATATTTAGACCGGAACCACCACACCACATCATCGGTTGTAGTGATGCCAGGCGTGATCACTTTTTCCGAAAATGCTTCGGCTATTAGATCATGCGTGATCTGCACCAACTGAGGATAGATCGCCATTTCGCGCTCCGTCCTTGTCTCCAGCCAGCTCACGCCAAGTTTCTCTGCGGATACCAGTTTCTTTGCATCAGTGCCAAGCCGTTTCGCCAACTCCTGGTACTCTGTATAATCTATGCCATCTGCATGACCGAAATCAACGGATGTATTGACGCCGATCTTTTTCGGGTTTCTTGTTTTGATGATATCGATGAGCGCATCCCATTGATCGGGAAATTTCTGCATGTCCCACGAGGCCTTGATGGTCTCGCCCACATTGTACCTTGCGATGGCCAGTTTATCAAATTGTTTTTTAGCAGGATCATTGTAAAACACAATGATGGTTCGCCTCCGGGCCGATAACCACGTTGCGGGCAAAAACGTTTTGATGATCGGGTCTTCATTATACTCTCTGGAAATGATCACCCACATATCGATCCCCGCCCTCTCCATCAATTGAGGCAGAAGATTGTTTACACGGTCCGCAAGGATCTCATCCATCACTACTGCCTGCTCCCGTGGACTGAGGATCTGGGCATTCACAAAAAAAGTACAGCAGAGAAAAACAAATGTCAGGAAAGTACGCATGTGCAGTTTGGTTTCTAAACGCCAATTTAAGCAATCCATGCGGTTGAAGGACCTAGTCTGGTTCAGGATTTCTTCTTCAGCACAGAAATAATGATACCGCTGGAGATGATACAAAGAATACCAATGAAGGAAAGCCAGTCTGGGAAAGCATCTCCAAGTATCAATCCGAAGATGAGCGAAAAGACGATATTACTGTAGCCGATGGCAGACACTAGTCCGGGTTTGTCTGAACCATATGCCCTCGTAACAAAGTATTGACCAAACAATGCAGTAACCCCTAATACCAGAATGATGATCCATTGTTGCAGACTGTCTGGCCATTTCCAGGCAATCACAAAAAGGTCATTTGCAGGAACGCCCAAACCGTGATGTACCCAGAGTGAGATTGACGGAAGGATCACACCAGACAACAAGAAACTCAACACAATGATCCTGCTGTCGTAATATTTAGAGAGCCTGCCAACGGTAAGATAAGCTATTGCCGATGTGATGCCGGAGATCAACCCTGCAAAATGATCATACCAGGGAGAGCTACTGAAACCGGGTTTGTAGATCATGAGCATCCCCAGAAAGCCAAGGATAACGGCAAGGGTCACCCGATGTCCGTGATAGTCGCCAAAAAACCAAAAACCAAAAAGCGCAATGAACACTGCCGAGGTGAGGTTGTAAGTCATGGCCGTACCCAGCGGCATATGGAGAATGCAATACAAAAGAGTGTACAAAGCTGTAGTGCCCATCAGCCCGCGAAAGGCCAGCCAGCCCAGTTTTCCGGCAGTTTGAACCGGCGGTTTGATCAGCAAGCCGATCATCAGAAAAACGAGTCCAACCGCGTTGCGGTAAAATACCAACTGGCCCGCATTGAAATGGCCTTTCAATAGTTTGGCCGCCGCACCCATGGTGGAGAAACCCAGTGCGGCCAGTAACATGAAATAAATGCCGGCATATTTTTTCTGCATAGCCGCAACGAAGGTATACAATTCAGGGTGGTCCCTCCGGGCTAAAGCTTCACAAGGCGCTCCACCGCTTTCTCCAAAGTTTCTTCTTTCTTGGAAAAACAAAAGCGTAGTACTTTATCATCTTTCCCATTCTGATAAAATGCAGAAACCGGAATCGTTGCAACACCTATCTCCTTCGTAAGTCTAATGGCGAAGTCTTTATCGCCCTCATCAGATATCTTCTCGTATGTACCACAAATGAAATAGCTTCCGTAAGAAGGTTGCAAACTGAACTTTGTTTCCTTCATCAGGGAGATGAAATAGTCGCGCTTAGTTTGTAATTCACCAGCCAAGCGGAGATAGGCCTGCTCATTGAACAGATATTCCGCAAGGGCTACCTGCGTAGGGGTAAAACAACTGAACGCATTGAACTGATGAACCTTCCTGAACTCCTTCATCAATGAAGCAGGAGCCACACAGTATCCTTGTTTCCATCCGGTACAGTTGTATACCTTGCCAAATGAAAAGCAGACAAAGCTTCTTTCCAAAAGTTTCGGATATCGAAGTACGGACTGGTGCTCGATGCCATCAAAGATCAAGTGTTCGTATACTTCATCAGATACAATAAAAATATTAGTACCATCAGTGATCCGCTCCAGTTCAAGCATATCGGCTATCGACAAAACGGCACCGGTAGGATTGTGTGGACTATTAATGATTATGGCCTTAGTTCTGGGTGTGATGGCCTTCTCTACCGCCTGCCAATCCACCCCATATCCTGGTACTTTCAGTGGGATCAGTATTGCTTTCGCTTTATTGATCTCGATGTTGGGTACATAGCTATCATAAGAAGGCTCCAGAACAATCACTTCGTCTGCTTCTGCAAGAATGGTGGTGAATGCGGTATAAATCGCATAGGTACCACCGGGTGTGATAGTGATCTCGTTTGCCGGGTCAACCTTTGCACCGTAGATGCGCTCTATCTTTGCGGCGATGGCATCCCGTAGTGATGGTAAACCAGGCATGGGTGCATATTGGTTGTGACCCGTTGCCATGGCCTTCGCTACAAGCTGGTGCAGTTCCTGGTCCATCGGATAATCGGGAAAACCCTGACCGAGATTGATAGCGCCGGTTTCTGCGGCCAGGCCAGACATGATAGTGAATATATTGGTGCCTACTTTAGGGAGTGGGGAACTGATCTGCATGATTGGATAAAACGTAAAATTAAGGCAAAGGACGGGCATCCTTATTTTTTGCCGGAAGTCTTTTGCTTACCCTCCTTACTCAGGGTCATTTCTGTACGCCGGGTCATCGTTTTGATAAAGTCTACTTTTCTGAATCGAAGCGCACTCCAGTCGTCATCTATAGAAACAAGAGTTACAGGTTCAAATCCATGATCTCCCAAAGCCTGCCATCCATCGTCTCTTGTGATCTCTGCTTTGTATTTTTTTGATGTTTTCTTGGGGTATGCCATCCACAATACGCCATCGGCCTCCAAACTACTGCTGATCATCTTTGCAGCCTTTTGTACATCTGCAGGCTTTTGCACAAAATGGATCACAAAAGCATAACTGGTGCCTTTACGAGGCTCTGTGTGGACGTCTGCTGTTGCAGCAAATGCGTCCATCGCATCGGCAAAGGTATCCGGCGCATGCGTAATCAAAACAAGCGATTGCAGTTTATACTGCAATTTCTTAACAAGGGCATTCATCATAATCACTGGTTTTGAATGATGGCAGTGGCCTCAATTTCGATCAGGTATTCCGGGGCCATCAGTTTGGCAACTTCCACCATTGTGGTACACGGCCTGATCTCCCCAAAAAATTCACCATGGGCCTTGCCAAATTCCTCCCATCTCGAGATATCTGTCACAAACATACGTGTACGTACAACATCCTTCATCCCTGCACCGGCTTTTTCAAGAACTGCTGCAATTTTCTCCAGGATAAAGCGGGTTTGCGCATACGCAGAATCCCCTCCCTGTAAGCGGCTTTCGTCGTCAACCGCTACCGTTCCGGTAACTTCAATGATGTTACCCACCTTTACGGCCCTTGAATATCCTACGATGGCTTCCCATTTGGCTCCGGAAGAATAATTGATTCTGGCCATGACAGCAATTTAATCAAGTTATACTTTAATTTTAGTTTATCGAATCAATAACATTCACGTATAATTTTCAACACATGAAAAGAACAGCAACAGCCGTCTGGAACGGCTCTGGTAAGGAAGGTGGTGGTCACCTCAGTTCACAATCCGGCATTTTAGCCAACACCCAATATTCATATCTCTCCAGATTTGAACAGGGCACTGGCACGAATCCTGAAGAATTGGTAGCTGCCGCACACTCAGGATGCTTCAGCATGAAACTCGCATTTGTGCTGGGTGCCGCAGGATTCACACCTGAATCCATCGAAACAACCTGCACCATTACTTTGGAAAATGGCGCCATCTCTTCATCTGTGCTTGACCTGAAGGCTAAAGTACCCGGCATCGATGCAGCAAAATTCCAGGAATGTGCCACAGATGCAAAGCTGAATTGCCCCATCAGCAAACTGCTTAACACCGAGATCAGCCTGAATGCTGAACTCCTCTGAGTGATACAACTGTTTTTACAAGCCCCATCGCAGGATGGGGCTTTTTAAATCCTATGCATGCGAAAACTTGTCCTCATCGTGCATACCTCCCTGGATGGTTTTGTGGCTGGCCCGCAAGGAGAGCTGCATGATTTTGACCCCGGTGAAGACAACCTCGCCTTTGTGGCTTCCCTCACTGAAACGGCTGATGCTGCTATGTTTGGCAGGGTGTCTTATGAATTACTAGAAGCGCACTGGCCCTTTGTAAAAGACCAGCCAGGTGCCAGTCCTGCTGCAAAGAAATACAGCGCCTGGTACACCGCCGCACAAAAGATCATCATCAGTAAAACACTGGATCTACCCGATCCCTCTGTGATCATCATTCGCGAAAACCTGAAAGATTCCGTTGAAAAGATCAAAGCTTCATCAGGAAAAGACATCCTGATTTTCGGAAGTCCTTCCCTCGCGCAACACCTCATGGCAGAAAACCTGATTGATCAATACTGGATCTTCATCAACCCGGTGATATTTGGAAAAGGGATTCAACTCTATCCTAAGGGAAGCGATTTGAAAAAATTTACGCTGGTCAAACAGGAAGTGTTTCCTAATGGAGAGATAGCATTATGCTACGAAAAACAATGATCAGCTCACTTCATTGCTGTTGACTACACCGGCTTCAAAATCACGAATGTTTGCAAGGGTAACCAGCGAAATCTGCTCAAGCGCTTCATGTGTAAAAAATCCCTGGTGCGCGGTGATCAACACATTGGGAAAAGACATCAGTCTGCCGATCATATCATCCTGAACAATACTCTCTGAAAGATCTTTAAAAAACAGTTTCTCCTCCTGCTCATATACATCGATCCCCAAATAACCAATCTTACCCTGCTTGAGCGCCAACAATACATCCTTGGTGTTGATCAGCGCACCCCTGCTGGTATTGATGATCATGACTCCCTGCTTCATGTGCTGGAGTCGCTCGCTGTTAATAATGTATTTGGTTTCCGGCGTAAGCGGGCAGTGTAGTGAAACGATATCGGCCTCAGCCATCAAATGGTCAAGGTCAACATACGTGATGCCCAGTTGCTTCAATGCATCGGATGGATAAAGGTCATAGGCAAGTACTTTTGTACCAAAGCCCAACATAATTTTGGCAAAAGCCTGACCGATTTTTCCGGTACCTACAACACCGATGGTGCGTCCGTGAATATTGAATCCGTTCAAACGCTCGAGTGAAAAATTCTGTTCCCTCACGCGGTTGTAAGCTTTGTGGGTTTTCCTTGCGAGAGTAAGCATCAAGGCCACGGCATGTTCCGCAACAGCTTCCGGCGAATAGGCAGGAACCCTGCGCACACTGATGCCATGCGACTTGGCGGCAGGAAGGTCCACATTGTTGAATCCCGCACATCGTAACACAATCAGCTTAACACCGTTGGCCGCAATAGCCGCAACGGTATCGGCATCCAGCTTATCATTGACAAATACACAGACCCCGCCGAATCCCTGGGTGAGGTTGGCAGTCTGTACATTTAAAGGCGCTTCAAAAAAAACAAGCTCCTGCGCAGGATTTGTATTGTATCGGGAAAAATAATCCCTGTCGTAAGATTTGGTACTGAACACGGCGATACGCATAGGTGTTGATTTGATCCCCTAAAGGTACTTCATTTGGGACCGATGGGTGGAATAGATGAAACACGGCCTTAGTTCAAGACTTATACTACTTTTACACTTCAAATTTTCTCTTTGAGCGCCACCGTCTATTTGTTCACTCCTCCGTTCACGCAACTCAATACGCCTTATCCGGCTACAGCGTACCTGAAGGGATTCCTTCACACGAAAGGGATATCGGCATTTCAGGCGGACCTTGGCATAGAAGTCACCCTGGCTCTTTTTTCCAGAGAGGGATTGCAGATATTGTTCAACAGGGTATCTGAAAAAAATATAGGCCTTAGCGCCAATGCACGCAGGATCATGGCGTTCAGGGAAGACTATGTGCAAACGGTTGAATCGGTGGTGCAGTTTCTGCAAGGAAAAATGCCAACCCTTGCGCAACAAATTGCGGGCAGGAACTTTCTACCAGAAGCCTCGAGGTTTTCCCAGGTGGATGACCTTCAATGGGCCTTCGGAACGATGGGTACTCAAGACCGTGCGAAACATGTAGCCACCATGTACCTGGAAGACCTCAGTGATTTCATTCAGGAAACCGTGGATCCGCATTTTGGATTCTCCAGGTATGCTGAAAAGCTGGGACGCTCAGCGGCCCGTTTTGATGAACTGCACGAACATCTACAACAGCCATACACATTCATCGATGACATCATGATCCGTCTGCTCCAAGCGCAGATGGCATCCGTTGATCCAAAACTGGTAGCCATTTCCGTTCCATTTCCGGGCAACCTTTATGCGGCATTGCGCTGCGGGCAATGGATCAAACAAAATCATCCCACCGCGAAAGTGGCGATGGGCGGCGGTTTTGCGAATACGGAACTGCGGTCACTGTCGGATTCGCGTGTATTCGATTATGTGGATTTCATCACCCTTGATGATGGCGAAGCGCCGGTGGAACAGCTGATCAAATATGTACATGGAGAAACGGATCTGGCATCTTTGAAAAGATGTTTTTACCGGGAAGACAACAAAGTGATCTACCAGAACAACAGCTTATGCAAAGACTATTCCTTTGCGGAAGTGGGCACGCCAGATTACAGCGATCTTTTACTTGATCAATACATTTCAGCCATTGAAGTAGTGAATCCGATGCACAGCCTATGGAGTGATGGCCGCTGGAACAAACTGACCATGGCGCATGGATGTTATTGGGGCAAATGTACATTCTGTGATATCTCCCTCGATTATATCAAAATCTATGAACCCGTAACGGCGTCTTTATTGGCAGACCGAATGGAGGCCATGATTGCGCAGACGGGCCAAACGGGATTTCATTTTGTGGACGAAGCAGCGCCACCTGCGTTAATGCGGGCACTGGCACTGGAGATCATCCGCAGAAAAATGGTGGTCAGCTGGTGGGCCAATATCCGGTTTGAAAAAAGTTTTACAAGAGATCTTTGTTTGTTGCTCAAACGTTCCGGATGTATTGCAGTAAGCGGTGGTCTTGAAGTTGCTTCAGATCGGTTACTCACGCTCATCCAGAAAGGAATCACGGTGGCGCAAGTGGCCCGGGTAAGTAAATCCTTTACGGATGCGGGAATCATGGTGCACGCCTACTTGATGTATGGCTTCCCCACGCAAACGGAACAGGAAACCATTGATTCACTGGAGATGGTTCGGCAGATGTTCGCAACCGGCGTTCTGCAATCCGCTTTCTGGCATTTGTTCACGATGACGGCACATAGTCCTGTGGGAATTGAGCCTGCGAAATTTAAAGTGCAAAAGCAAACAGAGACGGTTGGCAGTTTTGCAAACAACGATATTGACCATATCGATCCTACCGGTGCCGATCACCTGCAGTTTGGCTTTGGATTGAAGAAGGCGCTACATAACTATATGCACGGACAATGCTTTGATTGGCCTTTGCAGAAATGGTTTGATCATCGGGTGCCAAAAACAACGGTATCGCCTGATTTCATCCAGCAAGCAGTAGACGGAGATGAATATCTACAGGGAAAAAACCGAAAGCTGATCTGGCTTGGCCAGGACCCATCGGCACAAACCATCACACGTTCCAAAAAAGGAAACAGCTGGGAAATGTTAGAGATCAGGTTCCTGACACAAAAAAATGAGCTGGTGATCCAGGTGGATCCTGCAAAAGGGAAATGGCTGATAGAAATACTGCCTTCGCTGCGTATCGGATCAGTTCCCCTTAAGACGGTACAGCTCCTGCAGGCAGATTATGAAGCCAAAGGCCTGGAGGATTTTGAATTGTTCTGGGACAACAAGCCCGTAAATAGTTTGTTCAAAGCAGGACTTTTACAACTTTGAATGATGATGCAAGTTGATGAGATCCGGGATTACTGTATTGCACTTCCTGAAGTGGAGGAAACACTTCCTTTTGGCCCAGATACACTGGTGTTTAAGGTGCAGGGCAAGATCTTCCTTCTGCTCTCGCTGGATGCAGACCCTGTACAATTCAATGTGAAATGTGATCCCGTGCTTGCAGAAGAACTGAGAGAAAATTACAGCTGTGTCATCCCCGGCTATCACATGAACAAAAAACATTGGAACACCATCATTGTGGATGGTTCCGTAAAAAATGCCCTATTGAAGGAATGGATACAGCATTCATATCATTTGGTACATAAAAAAAGTCAAAAGTAAACCCGTGTGGTGCAAGCAGCTGCATTGGATAGGCTTCTGTCCGTATTTTCGTTAAGCAATTCCCGCTATGAGAAAATTCCTGATGTTCTTTGTTGCTGCACTCTTGTTCAGCGTACAGTTATTTGCCCAGAAACCTAAAGGCGGGATTGGTCTTGCCCTCGCAGGCGGAGGCGCAAAAGGTCTTGCACATATCGGTATCCTGAAAGCGATTGACTCTGCAGAATTGAATATTGATTATCTGACGGGCACCAGCATGGGTAGCATCGTTGGAGGATTATATGCTGCGGGCTATTCCGGTGATTCCATTGAATACATTGCCAGGCATATCAACTGGGGCACACTGCTGAGTAATTCCATTCCCATGACAAGTTATATCATGGAAGAGAAAACAGAGTATGGTAAATATGCTGTGGAACTGCCGATCAAAGGAGGCAAAGTGTCACTGCCCTCTGGTTTCCTGGAAAGCCAGGAACTGTGGCTGACCCTGGAGAAGTACTTCTACCCCGTGTCCAATATTTCAGACTTTTCCAAACTATCCATTCCCTATGTCTGCATTGGCACTGATCTTGCAACAGGCGAATCAGTGGTGCTCAACAGAGGCTCCCTCGTGCGGGCGATCAGGTCAAGCATGGCCATCCCCGGCGCATTTTCCCCTGTGGAATGGGAAGGACGAAGACTGGTGGACGGTGGTGTTACCAGAAACTTTCCGGTGAAGGACCTGAAGGAGATGGGGGCCACTTATACCATTGGCGTGTCCGTCAGTACGCCCATTAAAAATGTAGAAGAACTGGACAATGTGGCAACGGTGCTGAGCCAGGTGATCTTTCTGAATGAGAATAACGACAGGATCATTGAATCCGCCATTACAGACCTCCTGATCAATGTACCGATGGGTGATTTCACATCTGCAAGCTTTGATGATGGTGATGCCATCATTGAACTCGGCATTGCTGAAGGGAGAAAATTCTATCCTTATTTCAAACACCTTGCAGATTCCCTCAAGGCAAACGATCCCAATTACGTTTTTCGGAAAAATCGTCTGCAGGAATTCAACGGATTTCAGTTCAAAAAAATTACTGTTGAGGGCATCGATAACAAAACAAAAAAAGCATTCCTGGAGCAAACAGGCGTTGATACCAGCAAAGTCTATACGTCAGACAAGCTTGAAAGGGAATCCCGCCAGGCCTTTGCCTACAGAATGTATAAATCGATCTCCTATGAAGTGAGAGATGATAGTACCGGCGGGCATGAATTGCTTTACAAGATCAAGCCGGAATCGCCCGTAGTGATGAAAGTGGGCATCTCCCAGAATAATTTCACCGGCTTTGGTGTGCATCTCAATGTCACCGCGCGAAACATGTTGAGTAAGTTTTCCCGGACCATGGCTACCGTGAATCTTGGAGAAAACTTCCGGGCGATGGCAGAGCACCTGCAAATGTTCGGATACTCACGCCCCTGGAGCAATAAGCTGCAGGTGTATACTGAATTTCAGGATGTTCCGGTATTTACCAATTTTGTACGGACCGGACAGTACAAACTTAAATACCTCACCATCGACAACCGATTTCAAATTTCCTCTAAACAGCGGTCTGCCGGAGGAATAGGTATGCAGTGGGAAAACATTGCAGCAAAACCGCAGATCCTGACGGGCACCTACTTCAGTGGACATAACAACTATTTTCACCTGTATGGATTCTGGCAACGGAATACACTGAACAAACCACAGTATGCACACAAAGGCATGGTGGTTGAACTGAAAGGAGGTGCGGTGTTGGGGCTCAATCCAGACTTTCAGGTGTATGAAGACGGTAACTTGATTGGGGAAATTGATAAACAACTTATTCCCTGGGGCAACTATGCGAGGGCAACAGCAAATTTTTACAGCGTAACGCCAATACATAAACGATGGGCATGGATCAACCGTCTCCAGGGAGGTGCTAATTTTTCTGAAAACTCCAGTCTTCTGAATGGATTCTATGCCGGAGGTATGAATCCAACCTTCAGGAATCAGATCGTGTTCGTGGGACTTCAAGAGGCTGAAGTAGACGCAGAAAGTATGGCCGCCGTGCAAACCGGGTTACGTTATAATCCATTCGCTTCATTCTATGCCACAGCACAGATTGGATACCTAACCTATAATTTCGTCAAGAAGAACGTTGGCGGTGAACCAACTGCATCAGCCTGGGGAACCGGCATTACCGTTGCGTATGATCTTCCCATCGGCCCCATTGAATTTACCATGATGTTCAGCAACAGAACCCAAGGGCTCAGAACTTACTTCAATTTTGGATTCCCATTCCGGCTTTAACTTAGAATAAAAGGCCGTCTGCTCAAGACAAGGAATGACATAAGATTTGCAGCAAGTTTTTTCCAGTTTCCATGGCAGTGGGGGCTCTTAAACTTTTACCTTTGATAGACACTGATTAATCCCTTTCACATCGTGCCTGTTTTCCAGACAGATCGCTTAAGCGTATCAGAATTCTCCCTGACAGATACATCCTTCATCATCAAACTCACCAATACCGAAGGCTGGCTGAGAAATATTGGTGATCGGTATACAAATACGGAAGCAGGTGCTATTGCTTACCTGCAAAAAGGTCCGCTGAAAAGTTATTCAACTACCGGGTATGGGCTGTGGAAACTGACCCTTGCTGATACCAGAAAAGATATTGGTATTTGTGGGTGTTTTAAAAGAGACATATTTGATCATCCCGATATTGGCTATGCACTGCTTCCGGAGTTTGAAGGGAAAGGCTACGCTACTGAAGCTGCCATCGGCTCCAGGGATTTTCTATTTGCAAATTATGCAGTCGAAAATCTCCTGGGCATCTCTGAACCAGAGAACACTCCGTCCATTAAAATCCTCTCCAAACTGGGAATGGCCTACAGGAAAGATATCTCAATGCCCAACGAAACACAGGTGTTAAAACTTTTCTCAATCCACCCGCTATGATGCCAACGCTTCATCTTTTTCCAATTATTGATCAACACCTTTTCCAATTACTGCGTTCGCTGAATGATGAAGATTGGAATAAGCCAACCATTGCCGGCCCATGGACGGTTAAAGACGTTACTGCTCATCTGTTGGATACTGCAATGCGCACCGTTGGAATGTACAGGGATCAATATTTCGGAGAAAAGCCTGAGGGAATTTACAGTTATGATAATCTTGTAAACTACCTCAACAAGCTCAATAGCGATTGGGTTTCCGCGTTCAAAAGGGTAAGTCCTTTGCAGCTCATCGATCTTCTCGAAACCACATCAGCTGTTCAATATGAGCAATATCAAAAACTCGATCCTGCACTTCCGTCAATATTTTCTGTTGCCTGGGCTGGGGAAGAATCATCAACCAACGCATTTCACACCGCCAGGGAATACACAGAGAAGTTTCATCACCAGTTGCAGATCCGCGAAGCATTGGGTTGTACAGAAGTACTGATCACCAAAACCCTATTCCTTCCTTTCATGGATACCTTGATGCAAGGGCTTCCGCATACCTATCGCGAAGTGAAAGCTCATGAAGGAAACACTGTGCAAATTGTTGTTAGCGGTGAAGCCGGAGGCATTTGGCAATTGAAGAAGCACGCATCAGGATGGAAACTACTGGACAAGCCGGAAACAATTTTATCAGGAGAAATAACAATGTCCCCATCCACAGCTTGGAAGCTATTCACGAAAGGCATGAGCATTGAAGAGGCGCAACAATTGGTTGAAGTAGGCGGAGACAAAACACTTGCATTATATTGCTTGCAAATGGTATCCGTAATGGCTAATCGATAGTTACGTTGCAACCTCCAACCTGCAACCTTCAACCTGCTAAAGATATTGGTCGCCTTTATTCCGCCTCACTTCTGCCACATACTCCTTGATCTCCTGTTCCTTCTCCTTTTTACAGATCAGCAGCACATCTTCCGTATCCACAAGGATATAGTCATCCATGCCCTGCAGGAGATAGAGTTTATCATCCTTGCCATGCACCATGCATCGGGTGGCGTCAATCACCATTACATTATCACCAGAAACCGCATTACCGAGATAGTCTTTTTCCATATTCTCATAAGCGGAATTCCAGGTACCCAGATCACTCCAGCCAAAGCTTGATGGGATCACATAAACGTTGTCTGCCTTCTCCATGATTCCATAATCAATGGATATATTGGTGCACTGCGGATAGATTCTTTGAATGGCTGCAGTTTCTTCAGCAGTATTGAACGCATCGTTTTCCGCAATAAACAGCTCAGCTATCTCAGGCAGGTGCTTGTTAAAGGCCGCAACAATGCTTTGTACCTGCCAAACAAAGATGCCGGCGTTCCAGAGAAAATCACCGGAAGCAAGAAATGACCTGGCAATCTCGAGGTTGGGCTTTTCTGTAAAAGTCTTCACTTTATACACATTGTCTGAAACACCCTGTTGTTCAAATTGAATGTACCCGTAGCCGGTGTTTGGATGTGAAGGCTTAATACCAAGCGTGATCAATGATTTATGTTTGGCAACAAAATTCAACGCTTCAAAGCATACTTTTGCGAACCCTGTTTCATCCAGAATGAGATGGTCGGCAGGTGCGCAAATCAATGACCCTTCTGCATTCAGGGCTTTCAATTTGTATGCAATGTATGCAATACATGGTGCTGTATTTTTTCTCGATGGCTCGCACAGGATGTTATCAAACTTCATTCCCGGCAATTGCTCCTGAACAATGGATGCATACTCGGTTGAGGTGACTACATAAATATTCTCCTTGGGTATAAACTTGGCAAAACGATTGTATGTATTCTGGATGAGTGTTTGTCCTGTTCCTAGGATATCCAAAAACTGTTTCGGGAAATCAGTTCTGCTCATCGGCCAAAAACGGGAACCAATTCCACCGGCCATAATGGCCACATAATGGTTACTATTCATCAGATCAATCCTTCTTTAATTAGGTCATGTAAATGGATCACGCCAACATATTTGCCTTCATCAATAACAGGCAATTGGGTGATATTGTTCTTCCGCATCAGATCCAGCGCACCCACTGCAAGTGTTGAAGCTTCAACGGTCCTGGGTGTTTTGGTCATGATCTGCGATGCCGTCATCTGGTGGATATCTCCACCCGTCTGCAACATCCTTCTCAGATCGCCGTCTGTGATCACACCCAGCAATTCCCCGGATTCATGTAAAACGGCCGCTAAACCCAGTCGTTTAGATGATATCTCGATGATCACATCTCTAAGTGATGTATCTGGGCCTACCTGGGGTTTGGCATTCTGTGGATAAAGATCAGATACGTGTAAGTATAGTTTCTTGCCGAGCGCGCCACCGGGGTGGAACTTGGCAAAATCACTGCTTGTAAACCCACGAACCTCCATCAGACAAACCGCCAATGCATCCCCCATTACCATTTGGGCGGTTGTACTCGTAGTTGGCGCCAGGTTGTTTGGACAAGCTTCCTGGTCAACGGTTGTATTAAGCACGTGATCAGCCTGTTGGGCTAGGTAAGAACCCATGTTGCCCACCATCCCGATCAGCAGACTTCCCATATTCTTGATCAGGGGTGCCAGCACCTTTATTTCGGGGCTCTCGCCGCTTTTTGAGATCACCAGAACAACATCGCCCTCCTGTATCATGCCCAGGTCCCCATGGATGGCGTCAGCGGCATGCATAAAAATAGCCGGCGTTCCTGTACTGTTCAGGGTGGCCACAATTTTTTGGCCGATGATGGCACTTTTCCCGATCCCGCTCACCACCAGCCTGCCTTTCATCGTCTGCAACTGTTCTACTACCGCCACAAAATGGTCGTCGATATACCCCGAAAGCTGCTGTATAGACGCCGCCTCCAGCTCAACGGTCTTTCGGGCAATGGTTTTGATACTTTCTTTTTCCATGGAAATTCCCGCAAAAGTATTACATTAATGTAGATAGACAAGAGGCAACGGCCAGGCATTGAGGCATCAGGCATTAGGCACTAGGCGTGGCCAGGCGTATAAAAGAAACATTAATAATGACAACTGCGAAAAAATCAAGCGCAAAAAAGACTTCCAAACCCAAAATACAGCCCGCTCCCCTCGTAGATCTGGACAGCGCCCTGCAAGAACATTTCGGTTTTTCCAAGTTTAAAGGCAACCAGCGTCCCGTTATTGAAAACCTGCTGGCCGGCAATGACACCTTTGTGATCATGCCCACCGGTGGGGGCAAAAGCCTTTGCTACCAGCTGCCCGCCATCATCAGCGAAGGGTGCGCCATCATCGTTTCCCCCCTCATCGCCCTCATGAAAAACCAGGTTGACCTGGTTAGAAGCTATAGCTCCAAGGACGATGTGGCCCATTTCCTCAATTCAACCCTCACGAAAAAAGAGATCAGGGAGGTGCATGACGACCTCATCACCGGAAAAACAAAAATGCTCTATGTGGCACCGGAGACCCTGACCAAGGCAGAGAACCTGGAGATATTCTCAGACCTGAAGATCTCGTTTTTTGCAGTTGACGAAGCGCACTGTATCTCAGAATGGGGACATGATTTCCGGCCGGAGTACCGGCGACTGAGGGATATGATGGAGGAGATCGCGCCCGGTGTTCCGATGATCGCTCTAACGGCAACGGCTACCCCAAAAGTACAGCAGGATATTGTTGAAAACTTAGGTCTTCGAAAGCCGGAGATCTTCATATCCTCCTTCAACAGACCCAATCTCTATTACGAGATCAGGCCAAAAGTGAATAAGGAGAATACCATTAAGAGCATTGTCAAATTCATTCACGATAACCGCGGCAAAAGCGGCATCATCTATACCCTCAACCGGAAGACCACCGAAGAACTTGCCGATATGCTGATGGCCAACAACATCAAGGCGGTGGCTTATCATGCAGGGATGGACAGTAAGGTGCGTTCAGACAGGCAGGACCAGTTCATGAACGAGGATGTAGAGGTTATTGTGGCCACTATCGCCTTTGGAATGGGGATCGATAAACCTGATATCCGATTTGTGATCCACTTCAATATCCCCAAAAGCATCGAAAATTATTACCAGGAAACCGGAAGGGCAGGAAGGGACGGAATGGAAGGCAAATGCCTTCTTTACTATTCACATAAAGATGTTTCCAAACTGGAGCATCTCATGCGGGACAAACCCCTTAGTGAAAGAGAAGTAGGCGCGCAACTCATCAACGAAACAGTGGCATACGCAGAAAGTGGTGTATGCAGACGCAAAACACTGATGAGTTATTTTGGTGAGGAGTACAAAGAAAAAGATTGTAAGAACTGCGACAATTGCCTGAATCCAAAAGAACAGGTGGAAGCGAAGAAAGAGGCACAACAGATGCTACAAGTCATCAAGACATTGGATGAACGTTTTGCGGCAGAATATGTGATCTCAATTGTTGCAGGCAAACTGACGCCACAGATCCAGATGTATCGGCATGATCAACTCGATGTTTTTGCATCGGGAAACGACCAGCCGGATCATTACTGGAACTCATTGATAAGGCAATTGTTGCTGGAAGGCATGTTGCAGAAAGATATCGAAGATTATGGCGTGTTGAAACTCACCAAGAAGGGTGATGCCTTCCTCAAAAAGCCATCGGCCTTCAAAATCATCCTCAACAATCTTTACGAAGATGCCTATGAAGACGACGATGAAGTGGTAGACAGCAGCAGCCCGGCATCCGCCGATCCAGCTTTATTTGATATGCTGAAGGCCCTGCGCCAGCGGGTGGCCAAGGAAAAGAAATTGCCGCCTTTTGTGATCTTCCTGGAAAGTTCATTGGAAGATATGGCTACGCAGTATCCTACCAGCATGGAAGAGCTTGAAAAAATCAGTGGCGTCAGCAAAGGCAAGGCGCTGCGTTACGGAAAACAATTCATTGACCTGATCAGTCAATACGTTGCAGAAAATGATGTGGTGAAGCCCGATGACTTTGTAATGAAAAGCGTGGTGAACAAGAGCAGTAACAAAGTATTTATCATTCAGCAAGTGGATAAAAAGATGCCATTAGAAACCATCGCGAAATCAAAAGATATGCGGCTGGAACAATTGCTGGAAGAAATGGAAACCATTGTTGCATCAGGCACCAAACTTAATCTGGACTACGCCATAGACCAGTTGGTGGATGAAGATGACCAGCAGGATATCCTGGATTATTTCAAGAGCTGTGAAACCAGCAACCTGCAAGTAGCGCAGGAAGAACTCGCTGACCTTAGCCTGGAATTGGAGCAGTTGAAGATCATGCGGATCAAGTTTCTGAGCGTGTTTGGGATGTGAGTGAAGAGGCTCAAGTTGGAAGGTTGAAGGTGGAAGGTTGAAGACACCTTCCACCCTCCAACTTCCAACTTATTTTTTAAGTGTGACAGTAGCAAGTTCCTTCTCCTTCCCTTTCGATACACTCACATTGGTAATGGTTGTATCAGCATAACCATTGTTACCATCATAGAGTACGGTGTATGTGCCATCTGAAAGTCCGCGCACTTTGAATTTGCCATCCTTGTTTGGAATGGCTGTGGCTGTATCTTTTGCATTGAATACTTTAACCACAGCACCGGCTTCTGCAGGCAATACCCTTCCTTTCAATTCACCCGAATTCTTTTCACAGAAAGGCTTCAGTACAGGTTTGAGATAATACTTGCCATTGATCTCGATGATAGAACGGGACACATCAAAATCTATCCAGGTAGCTACGTTTGAACCGCTGGCCTGGATATGTTCTTTTCGAAGTTTGATATAGATGTAGTTGCTTCGCACACCCGGTAAGAGATTCACAGGGTATGAAACACCATTCTTCACCACGCGTACGGCACCGATCGATATCCTGATCTTGCGGATCGTACCCTGAATATTACCTTGAGCAAGAACAGTATCGATACCATTTCGAAGGGCAAGGATATTATATTCTCCAGCAGCTACATTAAGTGTATCCCATTGTCCGAAATCATCCTTTCCCCTGCGGTCATCATCGTCATCTTTATCGAGACTGTCTGAACGATGTCCCCAGTCATCATCGTCCCGGTGCTTGCCAGTATCGAGCTTCACCTCAACGGAATTGATCCGAACAAAAAGGCTGTCGAACTGTCCCGGGTCATCGGTCAGATACACCTTCAGGCTCTGCGTTTCGCCGGAGCCGGAAGCACTGAATTCATCCTTGGTACAGGCCTGGAAAATGAGCACCGAGAGGGAAACAACTGCTAACAAACTGAACAATAACTTACTACGTTTTACCATGTTACAGATTTTGCTGTGAAGAAAATTGGTTTTACGTGGGGTAGATACAAACGGCGTACCATCAGTTGGTAAAAGGGTATCTTATTATGAGCGTTTTAACTTTTGCGATGCAGCTTTGAAAAGAAAATTATTTTTCTTAGCATTAATCATCACCCCCTTTAACCTTGCTGTGCATACCCAACTAAAAACAATAAACTGTCATCTATGACAGCAAGCGAACCATTTGACTTGAACAACCTGGAACAAATCATTGAGGATTGTACGTCCGGCGTGCGCGCAGCGCAGAACCGGTTGTATTGCTTCTTTGCGCCCAGGATGTTACCGGTCTGCCTGCGCTATACGGGTAATCGGGAAGAAGCGGAGGAAATCCTCCAGGAAGGTTTTATCAAGGTTTTTATGCATTTGTCGCAGTTCCGTCGGGAAGGCTCCTTTGAGGGCTGGGTCCGGCGGATCATCGTCAATGTTGCTTTGCAACGTTTTCGGGAAAAAGCCAGGATGTATCCTGTGGTATCCATCAAGGAAGAAGTGGTGGAAACAGTGGGAAGCAATGAGACTTTCTCGAGGATTGGATATAAAGATCTACTGGCCCTGGTGCAAAAATTACCTCCTGCTTATAGGCTCGTTTTTAACCTGTACGTCTTTGAAGGCTTGAAACACAAGGAAATCGCGGAAGCCCTGAAGATCACTGAAGGCACTTCCAAATCCAATCTCTATGATGCAAGGCTTATTCTACAACGTGAAGTCATGAAACTTGAAAGTAACAACTCACCCAAACTTGCCAGCCTATGAGCGAAGATCTACACCCATTAGATGATCTGTTCAGGTCTGGCCTCACTGGCAAAGTAGAGACGCCGACGCCGGCAGTCTGGGAAGTTATAGAAAAAGAGCTGGACAAGAAAGATCGTAAACCCATCGGGGGCTTTTTCCGCATGTCCGGAAGAGCTGCTGCTGTGGCATTGATCATCATCAGCGGAGCGGCACTGTTTGCCGCGGGGTATTTTATACGAGACGCACAGGAAGAAAGAGGCAGTGGGCAAAAGGCATTGGGCACAGAGGAGGAAAGCTTTAAAATGATAGACAAGACTGAAATTAAGTCACCTGCATCCTCATCAATCAATGATGATGCAGCACCCAAATCTACATCCGAGTCCGTTAGCCCATCCAGTACAAACGCAATCCCTGAAAAAACAACAGTCAGGAAGGTCATCAAACAAGTAAAGGTTACAAACCGTAACACCACAGTGGCTGCCTCTGAAACCTTACAGTCCTCATCCATCAGTGAACAGGTAAAGCCGGAATCACAGGACCAACATATAAGATGGGAGATGGCAGCAGCACTGCCACCTGTTGAAGAGCATATGTTGCCGGAATCGTCAACAAAAATTCCGACAAGTGATGCTGTGACCACAGTTGCAAAAAACAACAAATTTCCAAAAGCAGTTGATCAGCAAACAACGCCCACCAAGATCCCGGTAGCCAATAAAAAAGCAGCCGGATTGCAGGTGCCGAAGTTCTCGCTTACCCCTTACATAGGATTTCAAAACCATAGTGTGCATTTGAAAGACGACGGCTCAAATTGGGGGATGAATATGCGTAAAGACATGGAACGCACAGAACAGCTTCCCAGTAAAGTCAGTTTGGGTATCCTCGCCGATTTTCGCATCGCGAAAAATCTTTCATTGCAGTCCGGACTTGGATTGATGCAGCTTGATGTAACCATCCAGCCGAAGCAGATCAAAGCAGAGAAAGATATCGATGGCAAAGTGAAATACCGCCTGGATTGCTCTGCGGGTACTTACTTCATCAATCCGAAACAAGGCAACTATCCCAGGCTGGGCGATACGATCACTACCCAGATGGCCACCAATTCATTAAAGTATCTGAATATTCCCCTGAATGTCAAGTATCATTTCGGAAACAACAAACTTCAGTTCTTTGCAACGGCAGGTACCGGCATTAACATTCTGACCAGCCAAAACCTTGATGCCATGGTGAAGCAGCAGTATCAATACTATGGCGGGCGCACCACCAACCTTAAATCAAGTTACTTCAATGGAATGATCGGTGGGGGTGCTACTTATTTTGTTGGAAAGCGAGTAGGCATTTACGTTAGTCCGCAGTATAATTTTGCCTTGACGTCCATGAACGAGGGCCTGCCGGTGAAATCACTGCCGAGAACGTTTAATCTGCAAACCGGCGTTACAATAAAACTTTAGGTCGCAGTTCGCAGTTCACAGAGTTCGCAGATCATTACTGCGAACTCTGCGACCTTGCGAACTGCGACCTGAATTAAATGTTGTTTTTCTTCATCTGCTCCATCGCATAGTCCGCCGCTCTTGCCGTCAGCGCCATATAAGTAAGACTGGGGTTTTGTGTTGAGGTAGAGGTCATCGCCGCACCATCGGTAACAAACACATTCTTGCAGGCGTGTAACTGATTCCACTTATTTAGCATGCTCGTCTTGGGATCATGACCCATCCGCACACCACCCATCTCGTGAATATCCAGTCCGGGAGCTTGTTTGGAATCGCTCGATTTAATGTCCGTAAACCCCGCCTTGGTATACATCTCCGTGAACTGATCAATGAAATCCTTCGTCATCTTATCGTCATTCTCATCATAGCTGATATTGATGGCGAGCTGCGGAATTCCCCAAGGATCTTTCTGGTTGGGATCAAGACGAACATAGTTTGTTTCCTTAGGAATGGTTTCGCCCATCATGTGGGAACCTACTGACCAGGGTCCAAGGTCTTTCATGGCAAGATTATTTTTCAATGCCTCGCCAAATCCATCTGTATTGCGTTGATTACCTCTTCCGGCATAGAAACCTGCAGCATATCCGCGCAAGAAATCAGTCTCCTGCTTTTTAACATTTCTAAAGCGCGGCAAATAAGCACTTGTAGGTCTTCCACCCTCCGTCTTGATGTCTTTATGCCCTTCATGAACTGCACTTATGCGTGCCCGATAGTTATGGAAGGCCACGTATTTTCCGAGAACGCCGCTATCGTTCCCTAACCCATTCGGGAATCGGGATGATGTGGAGTTCAATAAGATCAAATTGGTATTTAGTGCTGCTGCATTCACAAAGATCACGCGCGCAAAATATTCAGTGGCTTGATTGGTTTTTGCATCGATGACTTTTACGCCTGTTGCTTTCCCTTGCTTCTCATCATAAATGATGGAATGCACCACAGCATCTGTTTTCAATGTCAGGTTACCCGTACGCTCCGCCCAGGGAATGGTGGATGAGTTGCTGGAAAAATATCCGCCGAACGGACATCCCCGCTGGCAGAGGTTTCTGTTCTGACATTGCGCCCGTCCTTGATCAAAATGGATCTGTTGCGGCTTGGTGAGATGCGCACAGCGCGCATAGATCACCGGGCGTTCCGGATAGTGCTTGGCTATCGACTCCTGAAAATATTTCTCTACACAGCTCAGTTCTATGGGTGGCAGAAACTCGCCATCAGGCAGGATATCCAATCCGTCCTTGTTACCCGAGATACCCGCAAATTTCTCTACGTAACTATACCAGGGAGCAAGATCATTGTATCGTATCGGCCAATCAACAGCATACCCATCACGCGCAGGTCCTTCAAAATCATAAGCACTCCAGCGCTGTGTTTGCCTGGCCCACAACAAACTCTTTCCACCCACTTGATAACCGCGGATCCAGTCGAACGGTTTCTCCTGTACATATGGATGCTCAGCGTCTTTCACAAAAAAATGAAGGGCATCTTCGCGAAAAGCGTAACACTTGCTCACAACAGGGTTTGCATCTTTAATGGCCTGCGTAAGATCACCCCGATGTTCAAATTCCCAAGGCATCATGTTGGTGGTGGGATAATCTTTCAGGTGTTTCACATCCCGTCCGCGTTCAAGTACAATTGTCTTCAATCCTTTCTCACAAAATTCTTTTGCGGCCCATCCACCACTGATGCCTGAGCCGATGACGATGACGTCATATGTATGATTGGTATCTCCCATAACTTGTTGTTATGTGTTTGATGAAACAGGTACACATCCTTTAAAAGAACCTGGGATGATATTATACACCTGTACCTGGGTGAGAAAATATTGGGACGATGTGTAGCCACGTACCGTAAGCGATTTCATACGTCGATAAAACTTTGCTTCATCGCTCTCATCTGATTTTTTCTTCTCGATAGCTTCGAGTACGCTTGACCGTTGAACAGGCGTTGCTTTCATGAAACTCGTGCCTGCGGTCTTCTCCGCGAAATCCGCAAATGCATCCAGACCTTTCACAAAGTTCTGTTGTTCTTCCTTGGTGGCACAATCGTCCATCATCTTCATGACAAACTGATGCGCATACACATCCTTTGCTCCAGGCGTTGATGTTTTGGGAATGATGGCCTCGGCAATTTCGGCAAGTAGGTTTTCCTGCGCAGCAGAAAGACTGTAGTTTTTTAAAAGGAAAGATCCTTTCGTGCGGTCTTCCATGCAGGAAGGCACGAGCAGTACGCCGGTGGAAACTACCAGCAGCTGTTTAATGGCGGTGCGTCGGGTCAACAAAGCAAAATCGTTTAAGCACAATATAAGAATTTTGGCATACCAGACATACTGGAATACAAACATTCAGTCATTCAGAAGTTGGAGGTCTGGAATCCGGAGGCTTCAACCAGGTTTTGCGGATTCCAACTTCTGATTTCCTGAATGACTGTATTCCTGTATGTCAGTATTCCAAATCAATACTCCAAAAAATCCAACGACTTCCCATACGAGTCTTCCAATCCCCAGGCCGCAACTATAGCAATCAACATGAGAATGATCCCTGTGATCCACGCTCCGGTGACATAGCTGCCTGTCCACTCCCGCATGCCTTTGAACAGTAGAAGAATCAGCGGCAGAGCACCACGTACCATATTAGGAATCGTCACTGCAGCGGTTGCACGCAGGTTGGTGCCAAATTGTTCAGCAGACATCGTGATGTACAAAACGGAAAACCCTGTTCCGAAGCCAAGACCCGCACAGAGCCAGTACATGGATTGGGCAGTTCCTCCACCTCGCAACAAAAAATAAAGTGCAAGAAAAAATGTAGTGATTCCGTAAAAAATATACAACGCTTTTTTCCGGCTCTTGAAATATCTACTCAACAATCCGGCAGTGAGATCGCCAAATGCAATGGCCATGTACTGGTACATGATGGCCTTGCCCGGATCCACCCCATCGATCCCAAACTCCTTCCCAAACTGATCAGAGAAAGTCACCAATACACCAATGATATACCAGGCCGGAATACCGATCATGATGCAACGCAGGTACAAGATGGCACGTCGGCGGTTGGAGAAGAACATGAGAAAATTTCCGCGAGGCACATTGGTGTTGGATATCTCTTTAAACATCGCGCTTTCTTTGACTTGCAAACGCAGGACTAGCAATGCCAGGCCCAGTGCGCCTCCGATGTAATAACATGTCCGCCAGTCGAACAACTCCTTCATCACAAAAGCCGTCACTGCGCCGAGAATCCCAAACGATGCAATCATCGCGGAAGCAATACCTCGCTTCTCCTTACTCAGCAATTCATTCACGAGGGTGATGCCTGCGCCAAGCTCACCGGCAAGACCCACACCGGCAATGAAACGCAGGATGGTGTATTGCGTGGTGTTGGTGACCATACCGTTGAGGATATTGGCGATGGAGTACAGCAATATCGATCCAAACAATACACTGAGCCGCCCCTTCTTATCGCCCAGCATTCCAAAAAGGATTCCGCCGATCAGTAATCCAATCATTTGCACACTGATGATGAACTCTCCTTGCTCCAGCACTTGCTGCGGGCTGAGCCCAAGATCCGTCAGGCTGGGCTTGCGGATGATGCCAAACAAAAGGAGGTCATATACATCCACGAAAAAACCCAGTGCGCTCACGATCACGGCAATATGGAAAAGGCCCGGGCGCTTGATTTCTGCAGTTTTGGACATGCCGCAATATCGGGCATCTTTTTTCCAATTTTTTTCCTACCTTGAATATATTATGACACTTTTTGTAGCCGGATTGCCATACGATGTTGATGACGCCGAGTTGTTAGAAATTTTCGAGAAGTTCGGTCCCGTAAAATCTGCCAAGGTCACGATGGATCGTGAAACAGGTAAGAGCCGCGGTTTCGGTTTCGTTGAACTGGAAAACGATGAAGACGCTAATCAGGCCATCGAATTACTGAACGAGATCTCTCTCGGAAAGAATGGCAAGCCCCTGGTGGTGAAGCAGGCCGAAGACCGTCCCAAAGGTGGCGGAGGGGGTGGCTTCAACCGCGGCGGCGGAGGTGGTGGTGGTTACCGTGGTGGTAGTGGAGGAAGCGGCGGAGGCGGTGGATACCGCGGCGGCAGTGGAGGAGGCGGTGGTGGTTACCGCGACGATAACCGCGGTGGAAATGGAGGCGGTGGTGGAAACAGTGGTGGAGGATACAATAAGCGCTGGTAAATCGTACGGATTAATACTTCTTTCAGCCGAATAGATGGTCTATTCGGCTTTTTTGCGCCTATTCATGATGAATTTTGTCGCTTTTTTCAACATGAAATAGGATTCATGTTGAACAGATCAACATATCCGCTTGTTAATGTCGAAAATTTCCATTATTTTCATCATCAAATAAACTTCATGTTGAATCACTCAACATGAAATCTAATTGATGTCGAAAATTTAATGAATTTTCAACATGAATCTTTTTGACCGGCTTTCGCCTTACAATACGCTGCCAAATCTTCCACCATCAAGGATTGATCTGGCTTCACCCCAGATTCTCAGGAAACTGGCGTCTGCCTCCCGCCAACTGGGGGAGTTGAACGGCCTATGTGTATCCTTGCCGGATCCCTATTTACTGGTCAATACCATTGTGCTGCAGGAAAGTAAAGACAGTTCCGCCATTGAAAATATTGTGACCACGCAGGATGAACTGTATCTCGCGGCAACAGAAACAGATGCCGGCAGTCCGGAAGCCAAAGAAGTTTTGCAATACCGTGAGGCCCTCTATACCGGACTGGGAAAAATGCGCACCGAAAATGGCCTGATCAGAACCAATACCATTATAGAGATGGTTCAAACCATCAAGCAGAACCGGGCTGGGATCAGGAACATTCCAGGCACCGTTTTAAAAAACGCCATTACGGGAGAAACCATTTATACACCGCCCTGCTGTGAAGACGTCATCAGGGAAAAACTGGCAGCACTGGAAGCATACATTCATGTTGACCAGCCAGATGACCCGGACCCACTCATCAAGATGTGCCTGATCCATTACCAGTTTGAAGCCATACACCCTTTTGCCGATGGCAATGGAAGAACGGGAAGGATGCTCAACACTTTATACCTCGTGCAGCAGGGCCTGCTCACAGAGCCAGTGCTCTTTCTGAGCGAATACATCCTGCAACATAAAAAGACATACTACAGTTTGCTCAACGCCGTCACAGAAGAAGGTCAATGGCAGGATTGGATCCTGTACATGCTGACGGCCATTGAAGAAACCTCCAAACGTACCGCAGGTATGATCAGGGATATCATCGCCTTAAAAAATCATACCGAAAAAGAACTGCAACGCGTGCTCGGCGCATCTTATGATCACGAGCTGTTGCAGCTGATGTTCAAACAGCCCTATCTGAAAATAGAACTCATAGAAAAATCAGGCCTCGCGCATCGGCAAACGGCCTCCACCTGGCTGAAGAAAATGACCGCCGCAGGTCTGGTGCGTCCGCTGAAGAGAGGCAGAACAACTTACTACATCAATCATAGGTTGATGGAAGTTTTGAAGGACTAATAAAAACTAAAGTGAAGTAAGTCCCTAATGCAAAAGGCCAATAAATAACCCGTTTACCACTCCATTAATAGTAACTGTAGTGATAATTCTCCTGGCGAATCATTAAACCATTCCTACGTGTTTCAAGCTTACCTACAATCCCCGGATGAATGTAAAGAATGTCGGTCACAACATGAGACTTATATAATTCAGAGAAGGTTTCGCTCTTAATTAGGTTGCCATACTTGTTGTATATCCAAATAAAATCAGGACTTCCCGTTACAGGATAATAATCTCGCTCCACTCTTGTGATAAAATTTCTATCATCGAAAAAAGTATTTACGCAGAGATTTCCTCTCTGCCGAATCCCATAAATCTCTTTATAGGAAATCTCCCTTCCAATAGAGTCAAATGTTTTTTCATCAACTTCCAGAGCCACTAAGGTATCGGCTCTAAAACGCATATACGCGCGTT
Organism: Sphingobacteriales bacterium; assembly: GCA_046317915.1. Classification (GTDB taxonomy): domain Bacteria; phylum Bacteroidota; class Bacteroidia; order Chitinophagales; family Chitinophagaceae; genus Pollutibacter. The sequence goes on along the minus strand of JBKCVJ010000184.1, from coordinate 1,192 downwards.
TTACTTTTCGCCTACCGGAGTCAATGAAATAATTTCGTTGAATTGTATAGTTCATAGCATCGCCTTCCCGTCTTTCCTGAACGGTTGTATCAAACAAATTGATCTTTGTTGAATCGAGATAGGTGTAACTGTAAACATCACCCGGACCGTTATACATATAAAAAGTTCTAAGCGGTTGCAGACAGCTTATTTTGACATCACAAATGGCAACTGTAGTATCTCCTTCGCGCCAAAATCTCCTTGTTGTGAATCGTTTTTTGGCTAAAGTCAGTTCTCGGATCATTGGCTTACTATCTTTGTCGGAAGGTATCTTCAATCGATCAAAACTGGAAATAGAAACAACTGCATCAACAGTATCCCCTTTCCATGAAAAGTCCCCAACCAAACTGTCTTGTCTTAATGCGTCAGGATACCTTGCCCACCGGATAATTCTGCCAACCGGATCATATTTCTTTTCTTCTATGAAAATCACCTTTTTGGTTGCTATCCAGATATTCAGCTATAGATGACTTTACTATCTGATTCTTTACTGCTGAATACGACTCTACGATACCCAGACTAAAAAGAAGATAATTATCCAGCACAGATTGTGCTGTTGTGATCTGTGACGCGAATAGAAAAAGGAAAATTGCAAACAAAGTTTTATTTCCTACCAAACTCATCTTGGTGATTTTCTATACAATAGTACTAGTGAAAAAGTAGCTTGTTTCTCTTTTAACGAAAAAATACAATCCCTAAACACTCCCCCCTATCCCCTTCCACTAAACCCTCCCCTAAACCCTCCCCCTAATTCCCCGTATCTTTCACCCTGCTTATGATTGAACATTTCCCCTTCTTCCTGATCCTGCTGGTGGTCATTGTGCTGTTGATCATGCTGGCCAACAGGATCCGCGTGGCGTATCCGGTGCTGCTGGTGGTTGCAGGTCTGCTGATCAGCTTCATCCCGGGCATTCCCGTACTACGCATTGATCCGGAACTCATCTTCATCATATTCCTTCCACCACTATTATACGAAGCGGCCTGGGCCATTTCCTGGAAAGAGCTGTGGCGCTGGCGCCGCATCATCGGCAGCTTTGCGTTTGTGGTGGTCTTCCTCACCGCACTAAGTGTGGCGCTTGTTGCCAACGCCTTCATACCCGGATTCACCCTTGCGCTTGGCTTCCTGCTCGGTGGCATCGTGTCTCCACCGGAT
>JBKCVJ010000183.1:0-13219 GCA_046317915.1 Sphingobacteriales bacterium | reverse complement strand
CCACGAGATCCGTATAAAAATCGGCATACAATATGTTTCCGCGGACAGCGATGTCTACGTTTCCGGGAATCTTGATGAATGCTTTATTGACTGGTTGCTGCGGATTGCGAACGTCTATCACGTGCACTCCCTTCATCACTTAGTTCAGGAATACGTATCCGTCTTAGTAAAACAGCTGGCCTGGAGGTGACAGGAGCTCGGGGTCGCCGCTTTTGATATTGGCTCGCACCTCTGCAGTTGTCTTAAATACGGGCTTGTAGTAAGTGACTTCGCGAAGGGTATAATCTTTGAGACAGCTGCTCCAGCTGAAGCTCAACACGATCAATAGGGCGGAAAAAAGCTTTTTCATGATCCTCGTTTTAGTTGATGTATTCAGTATTGAAACGGATGCAATGCGTTTCGTTGCATCCGTACTTTAGCATCCTGGCTATTTCAGTTTTTTGAAGTAGTATCTCCACTGAAGCCCCCATTGGAAAAGGTTCACATTGGGTTCTCCCGATGTAGTAACGGAGTTGATTCCATACTGCATATAGGGCCGTAATTGCCAATGTTGTTTTGCGCCGCTATGGTTATAGGTGATACCCAGTTGCCATTGGGCAAGGTAGCTGCGTTTGTTGGATTGCAGGAGGCTGTCAGCAACATTTGCGGAGGCTCCCGGCAATGGCGCGCTGGCCTGGGAATTGGTATTGCTGTTTTCCTTTAACCGCATCACCAATGCGTTGTTGAGACCGGTATGGATCCACCAGCTGTTGTTTTGTTTGCCCCCGAGTTTGAAGCCGATGAGCAGCGGGACTTCCACGGCCAGTTGCTGATATTTTACCGTTGGGTTGGCCACAGTAGCCCTGCTGAAGAGGGTCCCGTTTTGCTGGATACTGTCTTTATAGATTGTATAAGTCTGGCTCCAGCTATTGCTTTGAAGTCCGAGGCCGAAACTCAACTCGGTCTTCTTATTTTTTTTCTGAACGATGAGACCCAGGTTGGCATGATGGCCGGGCTTCCAGCTTGCAGTTCCCTGCGAGAAGGTGGAGGTGCCACCACTGCCTGTATTTATATTGAGGTCCAGCGCTTTTGTGCCCGCAATTGGCTCAAAAGGATGATTGCGTCCGAGGCCTGCGTAAGCACCGAGGTACCAGCCTTTATCGTTATGGGTGCTCTTGTTCGGAATTTTCTTTGGTGCCAGTGCTGAGTCGATCACAATTGTTTTTGGAGCAGCCGTTTGCACAGCAGAAGTGTACGCTATGGTGGTTGGAACATTCAGCATCGGCCTTTGTCGATCCAAATCAACACTTGCTAGGTTCCACAATTGTTGATCTTCATCAGGCATTTGCGCTTCAGGAATGGATTGTTTTGTGTTCTGCGTTGGTTTTTTTGCAACAGGGTTTTTTTGATCGATGGATTTTTCCTGATCCGTTGACACTGTGGTTTCAGAAGCATTGGCTTTGCCCTTGCTGATCTGTTGCGTTGCTAACTTGTTATCCGGCTGCGTTGTTACCTTGTTATCCGGCTGCGTTGTTACGTTGTTATCCGGCTGCGTTGTTAAGCTGCTGGGTTGTTGCTCTGTTAAATAAAAATTTCCGCCAATCAACAATGCTCCCGCCAATGGAAATATCCACCAGAAAAACCGGCGCCGCTTCTTAGGGTGCAGGCGTTCTTCAATGGCCTGCCAATCTGCAGGATCGGGATCCAGGTGGAATTGCTCCATTTTTTGTTGCAGGATGGATTCCATATTAGGGCTTGCCGGCATAAAATTCTTTTTTGATCTGTTGTGATTGAGTGATCAGGTCAATGAGGCATTTGCGGGCACGCATATACTGGCTCCTGCAAGTCCCTTCACTGAGCTTGAGCATTTTAGCTATTTCCACATGACTATACCCTTCGATGGCGTGCAGGTTAAAGACGGTCTGGTAGCCATCCGGCAGTTGACGGATCAGTTCTGCCAATTGACGGGCTTCCATCTCCTGGATGGGCGTGATCACCGATGAGGCATCGTGGTTCTCCGGGATATGGGCCTCTTCCGTGAGTTTCATCCGCCGATGGTCCCTGAGCCAGTTGAGTGCCGCGTTCACCATGATCCTCCGGATCCATGCACCCAGTTCACCCTCTTGTTTCCATTGTTGCAGGTTACGGAACACACGTACAAAACCTTCCTGTAACACATCACTCGCCTCATGCGCATCTTTGGTATACCTATAGCAAAGCGCTAGCATTTGCGGGGCATAATGCTGGTACAGCTGCTTCTGTGCAGCTGCATCGTTCTGCAGGCATCGGGAAACAATTTCCCTTGTGTTAGTCATGTCTGTAGTGCTGACACTTACTTAATCTCAAACGTTGCATTACCCAATAGCTATTTGCTAATAGCTAATAGCTAGTGGCGGGAGTCATTCCATTCTTGCCGTAAGGTCGTATATCGGCCTCAGTACCTGCTGGGCGCTGTGGATCAGTTCATCCAGCTGTGGGATATGCAGGGCGGATTGCATTTCCTTGATGCGGTTCAGCTCCTGCTTTAGGCTGCTGACTTTCTTGTTGAGCTGGTCCTTCTGTTCATGGAGATCTCCCTGGGTATCAGCCACTTCTTTGAGTTCTTCGTCTTTATTGGGTACAGTGGGGAGGGTGGCTTCAAATGCATGGATGGCTTCGGCCACGGGAAGGGCGTTGAGGGTGGTCATGGCGGCCGACAAATGCTCAGGCGTCAGGGTTTGTGGAGTGATTTCAACTAAGGCCCGGGTAGATTGTTCAATAATAGACGTTAGTGATGTCATAGTATGTAAATTTGCAAAAAAAGAGGCATATGCGGTTAATGGTGATGGCAATGATGATTTCTTTTTTCAGTCTGGTACACCAGCCTGTTTCGGCTCAATGTTCCATTTGTACCAAAACAGCGCAACAGTTGGGCCATAAACCGGCCAAAGGATTAAATACAGGGATCATCTACCTCATGTTCGCGCCCTTCGCGATCATTGGTGCAGTGGGATACCGGTGGTGGAGGAATAATAGGGGGAGTGTTTAGGGGGAGGCTTTAGGCTAGGGTATAGATTAGCCTGTAGAAAATAATACAACAAATGGGGCGTAGTTTACGCCCCATTTTTTTGACTAGCTTTATAGAGTGCCTTCCTACAACCTCCCCCTACTCACTCCCCCTGTTCCTATGGCTGCCATCGCAAAAAGGCGGCGTCTTGGTTTGCTTGCACATGCAGTACCATACTTCTTCTTCCTGCGCAAAGCTGTGACGTAAACTTTTGAACGGCATGCCATCGATCTGCTTATGTCTTCCGTCACAGAAGGGTTGCTTCTCGCTCAGGCCGCAGGTGCACCAAGAGTAATTTCGGTTGGCAGCAACGGCTACACATACGGGTTCATTGGCTGCTGCTTTGGGTTCGTCCATAATGAGCGGTTGCGGATTATTTTCCATGATCAAATGATTGAATAAAGTGATATAAATTAAAATGATGTTGTTGAACGGCTATCTCAATGTCTTTTGCCAAGGCCGATTTGGAGATCGATTTCATTTTCTGGTTTCTGATCAACTGATAAGCCCGCTCTGCTAACAACAGTGCTTTTCTTTTGTTGTCTGTGTCCAGCGCCAGGTGTTGGGTGATGGCCGATGCCAATTCCGGCAGGCCTTTTTTTTCTGAGGCAACAGTGCTGATCACGGGTGCATCCTTTCCCGCCGCATGGGTCATCGCCTTGAGGTAGGTGGCAAAATGGTTAGCCTCCGGACGGTCTGATTTATTCACCACAAAAATATCCGCGATCTCCATCAGTCCTGCTTTCATGGTCTGCACTTCATCGCCGGCTTCGGGTACCAATACCACCACGGTGGCATCTGCCAGTCCGGCGATCTCGATCTCACTCTGTCCCACCCCAACCGTTTCAATGATGATCAGGTCAAAAGACAGCGCTTTCAGCAATTCCGTGATCTCAATAATTCGTGGGTGCAATCCACCGAGGGAGCCACGGGTAGCCAGGGAACGGATGAAGACATTGGGATGGGTGTACCAGCCTGACATCCGGATTCTGTCGCCCAGGAGTGCACCAAGATGAAAGGGGGATGAGGGATCTACGCAGAGGACGGCAATGGTTTTGCCCTGGGCGATGAATTCACCGATCAACCCATCAGTTAATGTGCTCTTGCCCGCACCCGGAGGACCGGTGATGCCGATGATGTTCTTTTTAGTTGTCGGGGGAAGGGAGCTGAGCAATTCCTCAAAGCCATCGTCCTCATCTTCGATGAGGGAAATACAGCGGGCGATGCTCCTCGTATCCATTTTCTGCGCTGCTGCCAGCATCTCCTGCCAATTCATGGTTGATGTATGTGGTTAAGTTTCTAAATTCGGCCAATTGCCGTGGACAACAAAATTAATCTGAACAGAAATATCATACTGCTGTTGGTGATCGCCATCTGGGTAGGGCTGCTATGGTCCCGTGCATTGTTGAGTGCGGGCATGGGATTGTTGGTGATTCATACCTGGTGGTTGTATCGGATGCAGTGCTGGGAGGCGTGGAAAGCTTCAAGATGGCTGCAGGGGCTCACGCTTTTGTTCATGATCCCCCTTGTCAGTGGTTTGTGGAGCGCGGATCATCGTGTATGGCTGCAGGTGATGCAGGTAAAACTTCCTTTGCTGGTACTGCCGTTTTGTGTACCTGCATTTTCGCATTTGGATCTGCGCGCCAGAAAAATCTTATTGTGGGCCTTGATGATCTTACTGGTGCTGAGCATGGGACAATCTGTGTGGTGGATGATGCGTGATCAGGATCGCAATTATCTTGGTGGTGCCGTCATGCGGGTACCGATGCGTGATGATCATGTGCGCTATTCGTGGTTATTGGTTATCGGTTATGCGTGGTTATTGGGATATTGGTTATGGGGTTATGTGAAGAACAGGTTATTGGTTATTGGGTTATTGGTTATACTGGCGATATTCATTCATGTGCTGGCGGCGAAGACCGGGATTATAGGGTTTTATTTGGTTAATGGGTTATTTGTTATTCGTTATTTGAGGCGGCGGTTATGGGTTATTGGGTTATTGGTTATGCTGCCGTTGATCGCATGGTTTACGGTCCCTAGTTTTCAGCAGCGGGTGAAATTTGTTCGATGGGATTTTCAGAATTATTCGAGGGGTAATTATGTGGAAGGGTTGAACGACGCACCTCGTATTTTAAGCTGGCGCGCAGCAGCGGAGATCATTCGTGATCTTCCACTGGCTGGCGCGGGTGCAGGTGATGCAAGGCAGGCCGTTCAGCAATGGTACAGTGTTCACGCACCCTTTCTTAAGCTGTACGAGCAGTTGCTGCCGGCTAACCAAATGCTGATCTATGGCGTGTATGCGGGGATTGCGGGCCTACTGGCGGCCTTGTTTGTTTTGCTGATGCCCTTGTGGATGAAACCCCATCGGAAAAATATACTTTGGCTTTCCTTTCATCTCCTGGCGGTGCTAGGGTTCATGTATGAGATTGCACTGGAGATGCAGTTTGGGGTAGCGATTTACCTTGTTTTTTCACTGATTTTTTTAAGTGAAGACAAAAGTGAAAAAATAAGATTGGATTGATTATTTTGACTTTTTACTTTTGATTTTTGAATTTGCCCATGACCAACTTCATTCCCATCTTTCCGCTCAACATCGTTGTTTATCCTGGCGAGGACCTGAACCTGCACATTTTTGAACCACGATATAAGCAGCTCATCACTGAGTGCGTTGAGCAGAAGAAAAATTTCGGGATACCTTCAGTAGTGAATGATAAGATGGCAGAGCTGGGCACGGTGATGGAGATCAGGGAAGTGGTGAAAGTGCACGAGAATGGGGAGATGGATATCAAGACCAAGGGGCTGAATGTTTTTCGCGTATTGGAAACCATCACCACAGTTCCGGACAAATTATACAGCGGGGCCATTGTAAAACATATTGTGACGGAAGATGATGGCAACCGCGAGTTGATGCAGAAAGTGATGACCTCTATCCGCCAGTTGCACGAGTTGCTGAACGTCAGCAAGCAATTTTCCAAGCCGGATGAGCAACTCACCAGTTATGATGTGGCGCACCATATCGGCTTATCTCTCGAAGAAGAATATGAGGTGTTAAGCCTGGAACGCGAGGTACAGCGACAGGAATACTTACGCCGTCATCTAAGCAAAGTGATCCCTGTGGTACAGGAAATGGAAAGCCTCAAAGCCCGCGTGAAGCTAAATGGGCATTTTAAGAACCTTGGGGGATTTGATTTTAAATAGTTTAAAAGTAAAAGGTCAAAAAGATTCACAAGCTGTATTGGCTTAACTTAAGTATCAGGGGGAGTTTTGAATGGGATTTGTGGGATTTAGTTGTTTGATAAGTATATCTTCAGGTTCAGCATAATATTAACTTCAACATTTAGTGAGAAATACCAAGCTGCCTGTCACGGCTTTAATGATTCCGTTGAGTTTCGTGCAAAAAGTATGCGCTAGAGCTTTCTCCCAAGCCTTGTCTCTTAAATTGTTGTTTTTTGTATTTGTTGTACACGTGTACAGTTTGCGCGCTCAGGAAAACACTATAGGGGTAGAAGCCGGAAGAAATTTCTACCATTTTTCGATGAATGATACGGGAAACTATGTGTCTAATGTTTCACAATATTCTGGCCGCACTTCGTTTGGTTTATCTTTTCAGCATAGATTTCCATCTGGTATCCAGGTTGAGTCAGGATTGTTTTATAACAGGTATGTGCAGCAGTATAAGTCAGTAAAATATTCTATTATTCATGAAGAAGTTTACAACGCATGGGTAGTGCCAATTAAGTTGGCGTACGCTTTTGACATGTTTAAAACGAAATTGGCCGTTTCGCCTTTTGTTGGATATGGTCAAGGGATCAAGACCGCACGATATGTTAACTACTATAATAATGTAGTCCTGAATCTAGACCAGGGTGGTATTTATGACTCAACAACGCGAGGCACTTTTTTTAATGATGCGAACATATTTTTTCCGCTTTTGAATGTAGGTGGAAGGGTAATGTATTCTTTTTCTCCACGGATCAGGGTTTCAGGGGTTTTCGATTACTTCCATGGACTAAATGATATAGTGGATGCGTCTTTTCTGTACAATAAGGGAAGTGGTAAAAATGACCACTATGCAGAACAGACAGGAAAAGGGAGCTATTCATCCTTGAGACTGGGTGTTCATTATGCTTTCGGGAGTAATATCCAAAAAGGCTTGCAAAATCAAAGAAAGACATTTAAGCATCGGCAAGATAAAGAGTTGGAGGGAGCGGCAGAACGATCTGAGCCAATCACAAAGAAATCTGAATATCCAAAGTGGTATATAGGAGTAGGCATAGGACAAACTGTTTCATTCTTTAATTTCTATGAATTCAGCACTATTCCATCTGGAGGTAAAACGGGTAAACTACACTCGTTGCATATTGATTTTTTGTACTCGATCAACAAAAGATGGATGTTTGAGTCTGGAGTTGCGCAGAAAGCAATTGTGCCGCCTGGTTATATTTCTAGTATCGGTGGTAAGCCTGAAGCTGGTATGACCATTGTTCCTATCCGAATGAATTATGTAATTAATCTTTCACCAACGGAGGTAGATTTGATGGTTTTTGCAGGGTATAGTCAAGGCATAAAGTCTGACCAGTTTTCCTTTGGTTTTTTGAGTCCGGATATTGATGCGGTAGGAGATTATTATGGTAGTGTTTTATTCCCATTGGTTGATCTTGGCACCCGAATAAAATTTACCCTCGGCAGAATTCATATGGGTGTGTTTGCTTCATATAGTCAGGGTTTTAAGGAGATTTATCGAATTCAAGTTGTAGATATGGCTAACGTTGCAAGTGGTTTTCCAAAACTTGTAACCAGCAAAGGATCTCACCTGAACTTCGGTCTGAGTGCATATTATGCTGTATTTGGCCGTAAGAATAAATAACTCGAAAAGGACTTTTTTAAAGTCTCCCTTGTAGTTTTACCCAAAAACTATTCATCATTTCAAGGAAACAATCCATAGTCGCGTAATAACTTGGATTTTTAATTTTCAGCGGTCAATATTAACAGCAATTCTGTGATTTGGCGGGATATAGAAAATTATATTTGGCCAAAACTTGATAAAAAGTGCAGATTTGGCCACGGATAAAATAACTCGAACGATTTAATTTTCCTTTTACTTTTGACCTCTCATGATCACCATCTGTTTTGATTTTGGCAACACGCGCCTCAAGTACGCCGTATTTGATGGCGATGCGATGACGCATATCCAGGTTCTGGAAAAAGGAAGTCCGGAAGAAGTGGCGGCGGCGCTGGAACAACATCGGCCCCATCGATCCATCTTATCTTCTGTCATCAGCCATGACCCGCTATTGGAGGCCTTCCTCGCGGAAAAGACATCGTTCCATAAATTATCTCACGAATCAAAACTGCCTTTCACAGTGCCAGTGGGGAAGCCGGAGACCATGGGCGCCGATAGGATTGCGCTGGCCGCGGCGATGGTGAAATTTTATCCGGGGAAAAATAATCTGGTGGTGGGTCTCGGTACGGCCATCACGTATAATTTTATCAATAAGTATAATGAATTTTTGGGCGGAGGGATCTCGCCGGGCATGGAGTTACGGTTAAAAAGTCTTCATGACTATACAGCCCTGTTGCCGCTGGTGAAAAAAGACTGGAATTTCCCGCTCATCGGGTATGATACTCGCACCAATATCCTCTCCGGGGTGATCCTGGGCATGGCCAAGGAGATCGATGGAACCATCGATGCCTACCAGGAAAGGTATGGGAACTTTAACGTGGTCATAACAGGGGGCGACAGCCTATATTTCGCCCAACACCTTAAAAACACGATATTTGCCGACCCTGATTTTTTATATAAAGGTCTTTATGCCATTAGCGCGTACAACAACTAACTGGAAGATATGCTGCAGTGTACTGATTATCAATGTGTTATTGGTTCTCCAGGCGCAAGCGCAAGATAATTCCCCCTACTCGAGATACGGTATCGGCGACGTACTTCCCCAGACCAATGTGCTCAACCGGGCCATGGGCGGGATGTCTTTAGCCTATTGGGATCTGCAGTCGATCAACTTTAATAACCCGGCATCTTACGCCCGGTTAAAGCTCACCACTTTTGACGTGGGTCTGGAATACGACCAGCGCACTTTGCGTGCAACCAATACCACTTCGTCATATAAGTCGAGGAACCTCGTCCCCACTTATCTCAACATCGGATTTCCGTTGAGCAAGAAGAAGAGCTGGGGCATGAACCTGGGCTTCAAACCAGTTACGCGTATCAGTTATGATGTGATCAGCAACACCAGGTTGTCTAATATTGATAGTGTGTCTTATCGTTACTACGGTACCGGTGGTAGTACCCAAGCGTTTATTGGTCTTGCCGGTGGCACCAGGAATTTCAGCTTCGGTATCAATGCCGGTTACATGTTTGGTAACAAGCACTATGGAACGCAGATGAGTTTTGTGAGTGATTCCATTCGGTACCAGAAAGCCAACTACACAGACTCCACCAACTTTGGTGGCCTATTTGTAAAAGCGGGCCTGCAATACCAGTTGGTTTTGTCGGGCGATATGAATTTGAAATTCGGCGCAACCTTTGGTCTAGAGAACAAGATGACTGCCTACCGCGATGTAACGCGGCAGACCTTTGAAGGAAGTGCGCGTGGACCAGTTGTGTTGGATAGTGTTTATCGTTCTTCGGGCGAAACGGGAGATATTGTGATGCCGGCTTCATGGGGCGGTGGTATTTTATTGGAGAAGATGGACAACTGGCAGGTGGGTATTGAATACAACAGTGTACAGTGGGCTGATTTTTCTTATTTCGGTCAGAAGGATCAACTGCAGAATAACTGGGCCGTGCGGATTGGCGGACAGATCATTCCCTCTATCAACTCCAAAAATTACTGGAACCGCGTGGTGTATCGTGCGGGGTTTGCATATGGACCTGACCAGGTGAATACAGGTACCAATTTGAAAACCTGGACCGCGAGCTGGGGAATGGGTATGCCGGTGAGAAGGAATTATTACACCAACCAGTATACCACCATCAACCTTACTTTGGAGATGGGTCAACGCGGAAACAAGAGTGATGCGATCCGGGAAAATTTCTTCCGCGTGGCGATGGGATTCAATCTCAGCGATATTTGGTTTAACAAACGGCAGTACAATTAAGATCCTGTGGGTAATCGGTATTTCAATATTATCATGGCAGCTGGTTTCAGCTGCCTTTTTATATTCAGCGCCTGCGTGAACAGCGAGAAGGAAGTGAGCGATCTGCTGGATAAAAAGATCGGCGTAGATGAAGCTACTAACGTGCAGGGCTACATGAGCAATACCGGCAAGATGAAAGCCAGGATGCGCGCGCCATCTATGCTTCGTTACCAGGACAGTACGGCCAGAACCGAGTTTCCAAAAGGCATCCACGTGGATTTTTTCAATGACTCCACGAAGATTGAAAACCAGATGGATGCCAGGTTTGCGGAGTACTATGAAATGAAAGCACAGATTTTTTTGAAAGACAGTGTACGTGTGTTCAACAATATGAAAGATACCCTGTTTTGTCAGGAACTGTGGTGGGATCAGACCAAGCAATTGTTTTATACTGATAAGCCCGTGCGGGTGCATCGTCCGGATATGATCATGTATGGTGTGGGGTTGAGTGCGCCGCAGGACTTCAAGACTTTCGAGATGTATAAGATCACGAACAGTGTGCTGAGGGTAAGTGATGTTAGTTCGCAGGACACGGTTCGCAGTGTGCAGGACAGCTCGCAACTTAGTTTGCAGGATTCAGTTCGCAGGTCGCAGGACCCGTTGCGCAGAAGGTAGCTTTAAAATTTACTGTATGGAGTATAGATACATGGGTAAAACAGGCCTCCAATTGAGCCTGTTGTCTTTCGGTTCATGGGTTACGTTTCATAAGCAGTTTGAAGACAATACGGCAGACACGCTGATGGGCATGGCTTATGATGCGGGGATCAATTTCTTTGACAATGCCGAAGCCTACGCGGGTGGCGAGAGTGAGTTGATGATGGGCAGGGTGCTGAAGCAGAAAAATTGGGAGCGCTCATCCTATGTGGTTTCTTCAAAAGCATACTTTGGTTTGCGCGGGAAAGACAACAAACCCAACCAGCACGGATTGAGCAGGAAGCATTTATTTGAAGCCTGTCATGATGCGCTGAAGCGTTTGCAGCTTGATTATCTCGATCTGTTTTATTGTCACCGCCCGGATCCGAATGTGCCGATTGAAGAAGTGGTATGGACGATGCACAACCTGATCCAGCAGGGGAAGGTCTTGTACTGGGGCACATCGCAGTGGAGTGCCGCGGAGATCATGGAGGCGCATAAGGTGGCGCAGCAATATCACCTGGTGGGTCCAACCGTGGAGCAGCCGCAGTACAATATGTTTGAGCGCTTCAAGATAGAGCAGGACTACCTGCCTGTGTTCAGGAGTGTGGGTTTGGGTACTACCATCTGGAGTCCGCTGGCGGCGGGTTTCCTGACCGGAAAATATCTGAACGAGATACCCGACGGATCCAGGCTTTCCATGGACACCTTCAAGTGGCTGCGTGAGCGCTGGCTGCAGGAAGGGAAGATTGAAAAATTGAAACAGCTTGTAAAGCTGGCAGATGAATTGGGTGTATCGATGGCTTCCCTGGCCATTGCGTGGACCATTAAGAATCCACATGTGACCACCGCGATCTTGGGTGCGTCCAAAAAAGAACAACTCACTGAGAATCTGAAAGCGCTGGATGCATTGAAGGTGTTGACGCCGGAAGTGATGGATACCGTGGAGGCGATCTTGCAGAATAAACCAATACTAGACCTTAATTAGCAGGTCGCAGGTCGCAAGGTCGCAGGTTGTTCTGCGAACTCGCGACCTGCGACCTGAGAATTTACGTATATTGACTTATAATCAATACATATGAGTTTTAGGGGTAAAACTGTTTTCATCACCGGCGCCAGCAGAGGCATCGGCAGGGCCATAGCATTAAGGCTTGCGAAAGACGGCGCTAACGTTGTCATCGCCGCGAAATCAACGGAAGAGAATCCAAAACTCGGCGGCACCATTTTTTCTGTGGCCGAAGAAGTAATGGCTGCAGGTGGAAAAGCCTTACCCGTGGCTTGTGACATTAGGAGTGAAGAGCAGATCGAGAACGCGGTGAGCTTGGCGGTGAGCACATTTGGGGGGATCGATGTATTGATCAATAATGCATCGGCCATTAATCTCACACCTACGGAGCAGACGGAGCCCAAGCGCTTTGATCTCATGCACGACATCAATGTGCGCGGAACTTTTTTTGTGAGCAAGGCTTGTATTCCGCATTTGAAGAAGGGTCACAATCCGCATATTCTGAATTTATCGCCCCCCATCAATATGGATAAGAAATGGTTTGGCCAGCACGTGGCGTATACCATGAGCAAGTATAACATGAGTATGATTGCACTGGGGCTGAGCGAGGAACTGAAGAAGTATAAAATTGCAGCGAATACACTGTGGCCCCGTACTACCATTGATACGGCGGCCGTGCGTAATTTATTGGGTGGAGAGGCGCTGGCGAAAATGAGCAGAACGCCGGAGATCCTTGCGGATGCGGCCTATATCATTTTGAGCAAGCCATCGGACCAATGCACAGGTAATTTCTTTATCGATGAAGATGTGCTGGCAAAAGAAGGTGTGACGGATTTGTCGCACTACTCTGTTGTGCCGGGTGCGCAGCTCTATACAGATTTGTTTCTCTGATTTTGCGAGGGAGAAGATGAAGGTAGAAGTGCGAAGCAATAACAAATAACTAATAACGATTAACTGAGCTTATGGATCGTCGGAACTTCCTGCGCAACACCTCCGCCGTTGCAGCATCAGCATTAATCTCTGCAGACGCTTTTGCCGATGCAAAGGATTTTGAATTGAACGAGGTTACGGTTGATGTATTGCAGGAGCAAATGCGCACGGGCAAGATGACATCTAAACAACTCACGCAGAAATACCTGGACCGCATCAAGGCTGTGGACAAGAGCGGACCGATGTTGAACGCTGTGATTGAAGTGAATCCCGATGCGTTGGCTATTGCAACGCAGATGGATGCAGAACGAAAAGCGGGTAAACTGCGCGGACCCTTGCACGGGATACCGGTGTTGATCAAAGACAATATCAATACGGGTGATCAAATGATGACCACGGCGGGTGCATTGGCGCTGGAGGGGAACCGGGCCGATAAGGATGCATTCATCATTGAGCGCTTACGTGAAGCGGGT
>JBKCVJ010000182.1:0-2569 GCA_046317915.1 Sphingobacteriales bacterium | reverse complement strand
AGGGGGAGGTTGTAGTGGAACCTGCACATAAGAACAGGTTGTTTGCCAATGTTGATGGGATCAAGTTCCTCAACCACCAGGGGGGCTGTGGTGGCACGAGGCAAGATTCAGCTTTGCTGGAGAAATTGCTTGTGGCTTATGCGGACCATCCCAATGTGGGCGGAATCACCGTACTCAGCCTGGGTTGCCAGCACCTGCAGTTGACGCCTTTTTTGGAGGCCATCAAACAACGCAATCCATCGTTCCAAAAACCCATCTACGTGTTTGAGCAACAGGGATCCGCCAGTGAAGAAGATCTGGTGAAGCAGGCCATTGCGCAAACTTTTCAGGGGTTGATTGAGATCAATCAATTGGAGCGACAGCCTGCTTCGCTGGATAAGCTCACCGTAGGCGTGAAATGTGGGGGCAGTGATGGTTTCAGCGGCATCTCTGCAAATCCCGCGGTTGGATATTTTTCCGATATGCTTGTGGCCCTGGGCGGAAAGATCTTGCTCGCAGAGTTTCCCGAGTTGTGCGGTGCTGAACAGGAGTTGATCGATAGGTCTGTCAGTCAACCTGTGGCAGAGAAATTTATCCGATTGATGGGTGAATACAGTGCCGAAGCAGAACGCGTGGGTTCAGGATTTCATATGAACCCATCGCCCGGGAATATTCGGGATGGCTTGATCACTGATGCCATTAAGAGTGCCGGTGCCTGCAAGAAAGGAGGCACGTCGCCGGTGGTAGATGTGTTGGATTACACGGAGCCCGCAACCAAGCCCGGCCTTAGTCTGGTGTGTACGCCGGGTAATGATGTGGAAGCAACTACGGGAAAAGCAGCATCAGGCGCAACGCTGATCCTGTTCACCACGGGACTTGGAACGCCTACAGGAAATCCTGTTTGTCCAACCATCAAACTCGCGACCAACACCAGGCTAGCACAAAGAATGAAAGACATTATTGATATCGATTGCGGTCCAATCATTGATGGAGAGAAAACCATTATGCAGATGGGCGAAGAGATCATGGAATACTGCATCCACGCCGCCAGTGGCGAAGTAATTCCTAAAGCGGTGCAGTTGAACCAGGATGATTTTATACCGTGGAAGCGAGGGGTTTCTTTGTAGGGGGAGACTATAGGGTGAGTGTTTAGGGGGAGGTTTTAGGCTAGGTCCTAGTCTAAACACTCCCCCTAAACACTCACCCTATAGTCTCCCCCTAATTCTGTATCTCGATAATACGATCATTCCCCCCTCCATTACTCGTACAGATATACACCCTTCCGGCAGGAGAAATACATACGTCACGGAGACGGCCCCAGTTGCCGCGGTAAAATTGTGTGACAGATTCAACCGCTGTGCCGGCACTGTTTAATTTCAGTTGATACAAGGTTGCATCTTTCAATGTGGTCAACAGGATGGAGTTGCTCCATGCAGGGATTCTGCTGTTATTGTAATAGTCCATTCCCGCAGTGGCTACGGTTGATGCTCCTGAACTCCAGATCGGTTGTGCAATGTTGTTAGTAGTACAGAAACTGGTCTCACTGCCATCGCAGGGTCCGTTCACATTGGGCCAGCCGTAGTTGCGCCCTTTCTCTATCAGGTTCACCTCGTCCTCAATACTGGGTCCATGTTCTGAAGTAAAGATTCGCCCGTTAACCAACACCAAACCCTGGGCATTGCGATGGCCCATGCTCCAAACCGGATTGTTAGCAACCGGATTGTCGGCAGGAATGCTCCCGTCAAGATTAATCCGCAATAGTTTTCCTGCGAGCGAATTCATGTTCTGCGGAAGCGAAGTATTGGCGGCATCACCGGTTGTGATCAGCAATTTATTATCTGCGGTTATCCATAACCGTGAGCCATTATGAATGTTAGCCGCAGGTATATTGTCCAAGATTGTTAACGCATCAGAGAGAGCGTTGTTTCGGAAAGTGAAGCGCACCACTTTTTCTGTATAGGTGCCTGATTTCTGGTAGTTGTACACTACATACAGGAACCCGTTGGTCAGGAAATCCGGATGATGTACCATTCCCAATAATCCGCCTTCGCCCTGTGAAACCACATCACTAAGTGTTGTGGTGAACACGGTAGTACCATCCTGTGGGTTGACCTTGCTGATCCGCCCACCTCGTTCCGTCATCCAGATATGGTCGTCTTTTCCCCAAAGGATTTCCCAGGGAAAACTCAATCCAGTTTTCACCGTTCTAAGGTTTTGTGTGGGCCAGGGGTTCGGGTCCGGTGGTGGAACCGTTTCCTCTTCTTCTTTCTTGCAGGCGAATACACTGATGATCAGGAAAATAGCGATTAGGTTTCTCATTGTGTAGATTTGAACAACCCGAAGGTTCAAATAGTTTGCCAAAAGCACGTTGCGCGCTAATAGCTACTAGCTATTAGCTATTTGTGTTGCCGCATCTTGAACCTCCAAGTTGGTAATCGTATGCTGTCTACCGGGGTAAAGTTTCACAGTCAACTGTGCACCCATTTCCTTTAGAATGGCTTCACTCTCATGCACCCTTGACACGGGCACGTGCGGATCCGGATCACCGGAGCTGATCAATATCGGCGTTCCTGCAAAATCTCCCTGGTAG
>JBKCVJ010000181.1:0-20686 GCA_046317915.1 Sphingobacteriales bacterium | reverse complement strand
ACCATAATAATCGAAGATAAACATGCCCCGTTCCGGATCATATGCATACACATAGCCATTCTGGTCAAACAACCGAGTGGGCGCAGGTGCTTCCTGCAATACCAGCCGAAGGTCAGGTGTCTCTAATACCACCTTGCCATCTTCATCCACTTTCTTCAGTTTGCTTTCCTGCTCATCAAAGATCCATACATTGTTGTCATAGGCTGGCGCAACCGCCCTTACCTGGAACATGTTCTGCTTGCGCAGGTCAATTACATTCACAGGATTCATAAGCCTGTCCAATACCACAACTGTCCGAAAATCTTTGTAGTACAACAGCGTACGCAAGGGATTGGCAGCATTGAT
The DNA here is from genome assembly GCA_046317915.1 of Sphingobacteriales bacterium. Lineage (GTDB taxonomy): Bacteria > Bacteroidota > Bacteroidia > Chitinophagales > Chitinophagaceae > Pollutibacter. The sequence goes on along the minus strand of JBKCVJ010000181.1, from coordinate 20,341 downwards.
GGAATAGAGCTTCCCATAACGCCTCACATCGTTAAACACCCCCATCGAATCCCCTTTTACATTGAGTTTCTTCAGTTGATTCTCCCTGGTCAACAAATAGAGGTTACCCAGATTGTCAGCCGTGAATGCAGCAAATGCGCCCGGTGCAACGCGAGTAACCGGCAAATCCTTCTGCGCAACTGCCCAAACCGGCATCAATAAACATATGTATAGAAACCATTTCAATCTTCGTAATACTTCAGGGTTAATTCCTCTCCTTCAAAAACCGCGTAACTATTATACTTGATCCAGTCTCCAAGGTTGATATACTTGCTAGACCGGTTCAGCGAAAAATCAATAGGAAGATGACGGTGGCCGAAAATAAAATAATGATAATGCTTTTTTTTCAGTTGTTCCTTGCAATAGCTGATCAGCCATTCGTTCTCTTCACCTAAAAAATAGTCATCATCACTTCCTGTCATGGCCCTGCTGCCCTTACTGGAAGAATGCGCAATGGCCATACCGAGGAAGGGCGGGATAATGCCAAATAAAAACTGACAGACCGGATTCCTGAAGATCTTCTTCAGGAATTTATATCCATGATCACCCGGACCAAGTCCATCTCCATGACCCACCAGGAAAGTCTTGCCATTAAAGCTGTACTCCTGTGGTTCGTGAAATACCGGAACATTCAATTCCTGTTCAAAATAGCCATTCATCCACATATCATGATTGCCCACAAAGAAATGAATGGGAACACCACCGTCTGTGATCTCTGCTATTTTTCCGAGGATACGCACAAATCCTTTGGGCACTACTTTCCGATACTCAAACCAGAAGTCGAAAAGATCACCAACGATGAAGATCATTGCGGCATCCTGCCTCGCCTTCTCCAGGAAACGTACCACACGCTTCTCCCGTTCCAGGCTGGCCTTATGATCAGGCGCGCCAAGATGGAAATCAGAGAGAAAGTATATTTTTTTTCCTGCGGGGATCTGCATGATGCATCATCAATTTAAACTATTGGTCTGCCAGGAGGCAGTACACTTCCTTCGGTCCATGTACACCTACTACAAGAGTTTTTTCAATGTCAGCCGTGCGGCTGGGGCCGGTAGCAAAGGTGATCAGCGATGGCAGGTGAATGCCATACTTTTCTTTCATGAGCTGAATGGCTTCATCCAATTCATATACCACCTGGGAGGCTTCGGCAATACAGATATGGACCGGTGCGTATATTGAGGTTGTTCTTCCGGAAGGCTGCGCTGCACTCATCACCATCGTTCCCGTTCTGGCCACCAGCACTTCACAGGTGGTTAGTGCCACATCGGCTTCCGCCAGAGGCTTTTCCGAAAACGCTTCAAATCCATTTTTCTTCAGCAGATATCGCAACCCATCCTCCACACAATACACTTCCTTCCATCCTTTTTGTACGATGAGTGCCTTGATCTGCTTAACAAGTTCATCATGGTTGGAAAAGAACGCAAACTTCCCCAGTAACCGCGTAAACTCCTCGGCAAAGATAACAGCGAGATCATCATGCGGTGGCTTAAACACCGATCCTGCTTGCTCTGCCTCAGGAAAAGGCAAAGGCACTGGTACTTCCAGTGCCTTGCGAATCTTCTCGAGAATATTGTCTTTTGCGTTGCTCATCTTATATGATTTCTGGAGGCAACACCCGCCTATACAGTAGCAGGGGTGTTGGCATCGTGACTATCATCCAACAAAACCTTCTTCTCTTCATATGGGCGTTTGCCGATCAGCAATTCCACATCCTGTTGGTGAAGCACTTCCTTATCCAGCAACGCATGCGCGAGGTTTTCCACTTCCTGCCTGCGTTCCGTCAACAAGGACTTGGTGCGGATATATGCTTGTTCAATCAACTTTCTGACCTCATCATCAATCAGTCTTCCCGTTTCTTCACTATAGGGTTTGGTAAAGCTATTCTCCTGCGTAGGATCATAGAAGCTCACATTACCCACTTTATCGTTCATACCATATACGGTGATCATAGAATAGGCAATGCGTGTTACCTGTTGGAGGTCATTCTGCGCTCCTGTAGAAATTTTTCCAAAGAATATATCCTCCGCTGCACGTCCGCCCAGTGTCATACACATTTGATCCGTAAGTTGTTCCGTATTATACAGGTATTGCTCCTTTGGAGTGTACTGTGCATAACCCAGTGCAGCCACACCACGTGGAACGATGGTCACCTTCAATAAAGGATATGCATGTTCCAGGAACCAGCCACACACCGCATGTCCCGCTTCATGGTAAGCGATGATCTTTTTCTCTTCAGGAGAGATGATCTTATTCTTTTTCTCCAACCCACCGATCACCCGGTCAATCGCGTCCTGGAAATCATCCATTTGCACTTCGCTCTTGCCTTTACGCGCGGCGATCAGCGCTGCTTCATTACATACGTTGGCGATGTCTGCACCGGCAAAGCCTGGTGTCAGTTCCGCAAGTCTATGGATATCGAGTTTATTTGACTTTTTGATCGGCTCCAGGTGCACGTGGAAGATCTCTTCGCGTCCTTTCAGATCGGGTTTATCAATACTGATCTGCCTGTCGAACCTGCCTGGCCTCAACAACGCACTATCCAACACATCGGGCCTGTTGGTGGCTGCGAGGATGATGATACCACTGTCACCGCCAAATCCATCCATCTCCACCAGCAATTGGTTAAGTGTGTTTTCGCGCTCATCATTGCTCATCATCATATTCTTACCGCGGGCACGACCAATCGCATCGATCTCATCAATGAAAATGATACAGGGTGCTTTCTCACGGGCCTGCTTAAACAGATCCCTTACCCTGCTGGCACCCACACCCACAAACAGTTCCACGAAGTCTGAACCAGACATGGAGAAGAAAGGCACTTGTGCTTCGCCCGCCATGGCTTTTGCCAATAATGTTTTACCAGTACCGGGAGGGCCCACCAGCAATGCACCCTTAGGGATCTTACCTCCCAGTGCTGTATATTTTTTAGGATTCTTAAGGAAATCCACGATCTCCATCACTTCCTGCTTGGCTTCTTCCAGGCCTGCCACATCAGCAAAAGTGATATTCACCTTAGTGCCTTTATCAAACAACTGCGCTTTTGATTTTCCGATGTTGAAAATACCACCTGCTCCACCGGAGCCACCAGGACCGCCAACCTTACGCATCATCAGCACAAACAACAAAGCAAACATCAGTAATGGAAAGAGGAAATTCAGGAATGGTCCGAACCACTCGGGATCACGAACTCCACTTACAGGAACCTCTTCTGGGATCTTATCTTCGTTGGCCAGCATATACGCAGACACATCTTTCTGGTAGTCCTCGATCTTGGAATAAGTGAATTGGAAATGTGGCGCGTCTTTAGACTTGGCAACATAGGTCCATTTGTCTCCCAGCAACTGTTTGTAAAACGGTTTGTTCAGGCTGTCTTTTTTGATATATACCCGAACAATACCTTTATTCAAAACCGGTTCAATTTTCTCTACATCGTTTTTGTCCAGCATCTCCTGCCTGAACTTAAGCTCAGTGATATCGCTGGCATCAGGCTTAACTCCCTGCATGAAATTGTAGCCCAGCAAAGCGATGGCTGCAATGGCATAGATCCAGTAAATGTTGAAACGGGGACCTTTTTTCGAACCTCCACTCCGGTCATCTCCTATCGGACTCTTTCGCTGATCTTTAAAATCTTCCATTGTTATTTTTTCCTGTTCTGTATGAACGATTCTCCTAATGTTTTTTTGTTTTTCTGGACACGGCCTTCTTCACTGCAGCTTTCTTCACTGCAGCCTTCTTTATTGTTGGGGTCCGCGTTGCCTTGAGTGCCGGTGGAATGGGGTCCTCATGCTCCACCATCACTCCATCGCTCCACATTTCTTCCAGCCGATAAAATTTCCGTGTTTCTTTCTGAAAAATATGCACCACCACATTCACGTAATCGATCAACACCCATTGCAGCGCCTGGTATCCTTCATGGCGATAAGGAAGTTCATCGCAGGCCTGGCGAACCTGATCTTCAATGGCATCTGCGATTGCTTTCACCTGGGTATTTGCACCCGCTTCGCAAATGATGAAAAAATCGCTAACAGCCTCTGGTATTTTCCGCATGTCCAAAGACACTATACTCTCCCCTTTTCTATCCTGAATAGCGTTGATGATCACCTTCAAAATCTTGCTGCTCTTCGTTAACCGGGCCACTTTTTTGTCCTGGTTAGCTAATTCTCGTACTGCTGTCAAATGAATTGTTTTTTAGTGGTTGGATGTGAACGCTACGGTCTGCGTTGTAGTTTAAGTTATCGGGTTTCCCTTTATCTTTCCCAAAAATAATGATTAATTACCACTTGGGAAGCCGATGAAACCCGAAGCTGACATCACCATCCTGCCCACCGTAGACAGTACCAACATCTATGCCATGCAACAGGTTCATGCCCATATGGCAAAAGACGGACAGGTCTACTTTGCACTCGAACAAACGGCTGGAAGAGGGCAGCGCGGAAAGCAATGGCTTTCTGCGCCGGGCACCAATATCATGATGAGCATGGTTTTCGATGTCGATGGCCTCCCCCACGAACGCCAGTTCACGTTCAATATGGCCATGGCCCTTGCCTGTTATGATTATTATAAATCTGTTGCCGGAGATGAAGTGTCTGTCAAATGGCCTAATGATATCTACTGGCGTGACAGAAAGGCAGGGGGAATACTGGTCGAAAACCTGATACAATCCGGGATGTGGACCTGGTCCATCGTAGGCATCGGCCTCAACATCAACCAAACCCGGTTTGACCCTTCCATCTCCAGAAAACCGGTTTCCCTCAAACAAATCACCGGCAGAGACATTGACCTGATGGAAGCGCTGAATGCCCTCGCCGTTCAACTTCGGTACAGGTGGGACGAGCTTCGCCGCTCGCCTTTGGGCATTTTGGAGGCATACGAGGCCGTCCTGTATAAAAAAGGGGAGAAAGTAAAATTCAAGAAAGACAACCGTGTTTTTGAGGCAATCGTGCAAGGCGTGGATGCCTATGGCAGGTTAAGGGTAGAATCCAACATAGAAGAGCTCTTTGCACACGGGGAAATCGAATGGCTCTAAATCAGGCTGATTCTTTAGCCCTGGCCTCGATCTCAAAACGATTGTTGTAATACCCGTTCCTGGCTGACTCCCAGAGATACATACCAATAAACCTAAGAAAGCCATATTTCCTGAATTGCTCAACGTGTACCAGCTCATGCTTCACCCACCGCTCGTTGGCCAGAAATTCAGCCTTGGGTGTGCGGCAGAGATGAATGGTTTTACCGATGGTCAACGCAACCTGGGACACGCCCAGCTTCTTTGCTGCTATACGGGCCAGCATTGAGTTCTCCCTGATATGTATATAATGTAACAAATGCACCCCATTAGGACTGCTGAACCGCCCCGAAAGTTGCAAGCTTATTCGTGAACAACCCTTAACATTGCCTAATGAGAATTGTGCTTTTCTTTTGTTTTGTATGTGTGGGTATGTGTTTGCATGCACAGCAAAAGAGCGATACCCTGGATCTTAATGAGGCCGTCAAGCAGATCATGGGCTCCAAGGATCCTGAAAAGCAAGGGTCAGGCACCTCCATCCTTCCCGCAATAGGTTATAATCCCACATTTGGCCTTATGCTGGGTGCAACACTCACCGGAGGTAAAACACTGGGAAATCCAGCTACCACAACACTGAGTACCGGCACCTTCACCGGCTTTATCACCACCAAAGGGATCATCAATGTCCAGCTACGGCACAATGTGTTCACAGAAAACAACACCTGGAATTTCCAGGGAAATGCGCAGATCTCCAAGATGGTTTTGCTTGATTACGGACTGGGGACCTACGCCGGACAGGGATACAGGGAAGGACTGAGCATCAATCAATATACCCTTGATAATAATGAAGCCGTTTATCCGATAAAATTCAATTACATCCGCATCTTCGAGAAAGTATATAAGAAAATCTCTAAAACACTGATGGTAGGTGCGGGAGTAGCCATCGATAATCACTTCAGCATCAGTGACACCAAATTGCAGCTTGACTCCGGCAAATTCACGCCACACTACAATTACAGTATAGCCAATGGCTTTAATCCGAAAAAATACTGGACCAATGGTTTCATGCTCAACATACAATACAACACAAGAGAGCATCCCAACAGGCCGCATGGCGGACTATATGCAGATATAGCCTTCCGCATCAATCCTAAGCTACTGGGCAGCACAAAATTCTCATCACAACTGATGACTGAATTCAGGAAATACATCAGCCTTTCTCCCCGCAATCCGGAACATGTGATTGCTTTCTGGCACCTGGGAACATACAATCTGGGCGGCGTACTTCCTTACCTGGACCTTCCGGGTACGGGAACGGACATGTATAACCGAAGTGGAAGAGCCTATACCATTGGGCGGTTCAGGGGTCCCTCTTATTTTTATCTTGAGTCTGAGTACCGCTTCCCGATCACCGCCAACAAATTTCTAAGCGGTGTGGTTTTCGCCAACATGCAGTCCATTGCAGACGCCGAAAACAAAAACCTTTTCAACGGCTGGAATCCCGGTGCTGGTATGGGTTTGAGGATCCTGTTCAACCGCAGCACCAGAACCAATATCTGCATAGATTATGCTTTTGGCGTGTCTGGTGCAAATGGTCTCTTCTTCGGACTGAATGAAGTGTTTTGATTAAAGCTTCGCTTTTGCGATGATCTCTTCTGCGTGCTGACGCACCCGCGGCTTCTTGAAGATGTGTTTGATCACGCCTTTCTCGTCCACCAGAAATGTTGTCCTGATCAGGCCCATGTATTTTCTTCCGTACATATTCTTCTCTCCCCACACTCCATAGGCTTCGATGATCTTTTTCTGTGGATCCGCAACAAGGGTATATGGGAGTTCAAATTTGCCGATGAATTGCTCATGGCTCTTGACATCATCCGGACTGATCCCCACCACTTCAATGCCTTCTTTTTTAAGCAGCGCGTAATTATCCCGGAGGTTACAAGCCTGCTCCGTACAGGTGGGCGTATCATCCTCGGGATAGAAAAAAATGGCCAGTTTTTTCCCCAGATAGTCTTTCAAAGATACCGACTCACCGGATTGATTTTTTCCTTTGAACGATGGCGCTTTCTGTCCTGCTTCTAACATATTTTATCTTTTAAACGGAATTGTCGTTTTGGTTTTGTTTCCTGCTTCGTCTTCAACAGTTACGGACAGCACATGTTCACCACGGTCACAATTTTCATCAAAAACATAGGTGAAGCTGTTTCCTCGGCGGACAAACCTCAGCCATTTCCCGTCCAGTTCTGCCCGGAAATTTTTAACCCGCTGGTAATTGTCTTTCACGAACAACACTATTTTCTGGCTTTTGGAAAGGTCTCCATTGGGAGCCAATCCTGAAACAACCGGAGGCTGGTCGTCAGCCACCAGTTGAAAACTGCCGAAATCCCGGAAGCGGGCAACGTATTTCCCCATTTCCCAGTTAGCTTTGGCTACCTCTGTGTTTGCCCTTGTGATTTTTTTCATCAGAACCTTATCCCTTAAATGATAGGGAATGGTTGCCGAAGGCTTGATCCGCACCGTCATCGCCTCCTGCAGGGGCGTTGTAGCCTGGTGCAAGTTGTGGATTGGTGAAAAAGTGTTCGGCTGTGCATCCGCCGTGACGGCATATCGAAAATAGATAGAATCATACAAGGCCTTTTCAGGAAGAAAAACCTCAAGCTGTTCAGTTTCAAATACATTGATCTCCCCTGCACGCATCAGCGGCTCCGTCCTGGGCAACGGCGGCTTCCGCATGGCATTTCTTTTCAACGTGAAATACAGGTTTGACGCATTGCCATATGCATCCATGACTTCGAGACGATAGGGATGCGCAAGGGTGTCTTTCAGGGAGATACAATCCCCCGGCTTGTTGTACGGATAGATGTTCAGCGCGTCACCGGTCAGAGGTATCAGGTACTGGAGGTAAGAACCACCCTCCATTTTAGTTTTGTAATCGATATGCGCATTCAACATCCTCGTTTCATCATATCCGATTTTATCGATAGCAAATCCTGCCAATGCCTTCTCTCCTTCATAAAGCGTGGCTTTGTAGATCCCATTAGGATTTGGTACCCCCGTCATGGCATCTGTAGCATGAAGCGCGATCTGCACTTTCTCAAATCCAAGTGTGGGTACTGCGGCCCGATAGCCATCGCCGGATTTTTGCGCAACGGCAATGATGGGAATCGTTTCATACATCGATACACTCCTGTCGTAAACCCCGATCTTATAGATCACCGGCGGAATCTGGTCAGGGATATTGAATCCAAACAGCAGCCCGTTGAGGCATTTCTCAGAAACAGTCTCCCTGATCTCGAAATGCACATGTGGCCCTTGCGAGCCACCAGTATTCCCGCTGTACCCAATAAAATCACTCTTCTTAAGCGGAAACTTCCCGGCAGGAATGGCAAGATCCTGCTCCCAGCTCTCCGTGCGGTATTGCTGTTCTTTTACGTACTGTTGCAAAGCAGGCATGAAATCATTCATGTGTGCGTACAGCGTCGTCAAACCGTTGGGATGGGCAATATATATCGCGTTCCCAAAGCCACCGGGCTCAATTTTCACACGGCTCACATACCCTTCCGCTGCCGCATAAATGGGCAGGTTCTCTTTCCGCTGGGTAAATAAATCCAGGCCCATGTGAAAATGGTTTGGACGCATTTCCCCAAAATTGGCATTGAGCTTTGGCGGGATGTCAAGTGGATACCGGAAATACCCTTTTGGATAGTCGGTACGCGCCGGCTTCTGCGCAGAAGCACTGGATAAAAAAAAGATACATGAAAGGAGTGCGGAAAGGCATTTCATTTAAGTAACTTCAGGGTGCAAATCTACAGTCAACAATCGTTTAAAATTCAAGGTTATGGGAGTTGGTTCAAAACATATCGCCACATTTCTTCTCGGCGCGGCAGCGGGCTTAGCAGCTTTTAAGTATGCCAATATGAGTGAGGAGGAAAAGGAAAAATTAATGGCTGATCTTAAGGCCAAAGCGAACGATCTGAAAAATGAGGCCGAAGGTGCAACAGATAAGGCAAAGGAGTATTTTGAAGAGCTGAGAACCAAAGGCAGCTCGGCCTTCAAAGATCAGTTTGGCGATCTTGATAAGGTTTTTGACGACCTGTTTGGTAAGAAAAACCCGGACAGTTCAGTCAAACCCACTGATGTTTAAACATTAGAAACAAGGTTTTCAGCCTTTTAACAATTATGAAACAAAAACAGCAGGATTTTCTGTTTTTGTGGTACAACATTTGGCATCTATTTGTTGTCTAATCAACAAATGGGTGTGGTATGAAGAAATATTTACAAAAACTTGCTATAGCTTGGATAGCCATGCTCGGCATCATCGGCATCAACAAAGAAAGACTGGCGAGGAACGAAGAGAAGTCCAAGGCAGCCCCTCAACAACAAGAGGTTATGCTGGATGAGTTTGAGATTTCGTCTTACCACGGTTCCTAATCACATGCATATCGTCTATGAGTATATCGATCCCGCCCTTTGGCGGGATTTTTTGTTACAACTGCAGGCTTCCTCCCAGCAACACATATCGTCCCACAAGATCGTAAGACGAACTTCCTGATTGATAGGCCGAGATCTGCCTTGTCATCAATCGTTGCTGATTCAACAGGTTATGCGCCTGTAACCGCAACGTCCACCGCTTTCCGATTTTCTGGTGCAAATACGCATCAATGCCGTGTGCATACCTCCCACTCCCAAAGGGTGATGCCCGCCATAAACAAGACAGAAATCCCTGCTCAGACCACTGCCAGCTGGCCTTCTGGCTCCAGCCGGGAAACCAAAGCGTTTGGGCTGGCTGCTGATCCATTTGCGTCAGGTTGCCCGCCACTTTGAAACGGGTTTCTACCTTTATTTTTTTCGATATCAACCCCGCCCACCAAACCTCCGCAAACACGCTTCGGTTACGCGTGAGCGCAGATTCCTGATTCAACATAATCATCCCGTTCAATGCATTCCCTATCAAAGAGAAGCCGAGCTTTCCCCTGATAGGGTGAACATATTTTTCAATAGTACCCATTAGCATAGAAGACCAGTTGCCACTGGCCAACTGCCATCCATTGACCGAGTAGGCTGGTGTTACAAACATATCCGGTATATACAAGGTCTGGCCCAATCGCCACTGTAACCTAAGAGACCAGGTCAATTGATGTTTAAGTATATTGGCAAAATAACCCAGCTGAAGAAGTTGTCGCTGTTCCGGCTTGCTAAATGGGATACTCCTGAGTATGACGCCATTTCCTGAAATCAATGGATCAGGAATAAATCCACCTCTTTCCGGCAAATCACGAGAATACTGCCAGGACAAACGAAACGTTTGCAAAAGGCTAAATTTATATACCCATTCCGCCATCAGGTTTCCGCCTGCCGTAAGGTTCCGAGTACCCTTCCAATCCAGCACTCTTGGTCCACCCCTGAGTTCTGTAGAAACCGACATCTTCTTCCACTTGTCAAGGCGTAATGAAGTAAACAGATCCGCCGACTTGATTTGCACTACCTGTCCATCGTTGTAAGCGGTATCAGCCTGAACATTCATTAACCTTGCTCTACCTCCCAATTCTTCATAGGAGTACGCAATAGATCCACCCATTTTCATTGTCCAGGAGCTGTACTTTTTAATCCAGTTCTGACCCAGTGAAAGTCCCCAACCTCTTCCAGAAAGATCCTGTAATTGCAGGTAATTGCCTTGCTTCAGGTTGAAATATCCGGCATACCTGGAAGAATAGTTTGATAGCCTCTGGTCAATACCCTGGTACCATAATTCTGCATGGGTAACTGAAACCACATTTTTGTTCGTTCTCATTGTAGCCTTCCATCCCGCCCTGGCCTGCAACCCCTCATTTGTCAGCTGCTCTACAAGGCTGTCAGATATATCAATACTTGTAAGATTCATATATCGATTGCTTTGCCTGATATAAGCTATTTGCATTCCACATTGAATCACCGCTTTTTTTCCTCTGTCTGTATTGGCCGTCAAACGTAAAAAGGTTGTTTGCGGAACCTGCTCCTGAAAAATGTCATTGCTCACTTGCCAGGTCTGTAAGCTATCCGGGAATGTTTTTATGTTTGACGATAAGTTTGCAACCCAGCTCCGCTTCTGGGCGCCGGCCATCAAACGCATAGAGGTATGTTTACCTTTTTTCCAGGTGAGCATTGTTGCTAACCCGGCGTCATTGTTGTTTCTCACATATTTCTCAGGCAAATCCGGTGGAAACAATTCTCCGGACTGCAGCACCATATCCCGGCCGCTTACTCCCGAGTGTGAAGCAGAGGCATTTTCCATCTCCTCGTAAGCCTCTGCTTCATCCAGCGGATTGTTAGCAATATTGTTCAGGTTGAAAAACGAAAAAACCTTCAACTTCTTTTTGACTAGGATACCATGACCATCTGCTTCGTACCGCTTATTGATGGACGCTAATAAGTCGATACCCCCGTTCCACTTTCCCAGAAGATTTTTCCTTATGGAAAGATTGATCCCTACCTTACCTGCATTACCCTGCTCCTTCAAGACCCGGTTCTCATGATCATTCAGGAGCACCTCTACTTTATCAATGTAACCAGCATTCAGGTTTCTTGTAAGAAGTTGATACGATCTACCAGTGAGGTCATCACCTTCAATCATTACCCGCTCCACCACATGGCCATTGTACGTGATCTGGCCATCACTGCCAATACTAAAGCCTTGCATTTTTGCCAGCAGATCTTCTACTTTGCGTGTATCTGGCCCAGCATAAGCATCTGCCCTGTAAGTCACTGTATCCTGTCTGATGACAACCGGCGCTTTTCGCACTATTGTTACTTCCTGAAGCTGCTGATGCCTGGGCTTGAGCAGGATGCGATCCGGCGCTGAGATCCCATCTGCCAAAGATTCTACAAAAAATGTATCTGTCTCAAAAGACAAATGCCTAACCACAACCTGATAAAGGGACAAAGGCTTTAGTTGTACCCTGAACTTCCCTTCCACATCTGTGATGGCAAAGATCTGGGCCTGGGCACCTTTCAACGGTTTAAATATTACCGTTGCCGATGAAACCGGCTTGCCATCTGTCCCCATCACTTTTTGCTCAAATGGTTGCGCAGCAACTGTTAATCCCAGTGCTACCAAAATCAACAAGCCCAATAATGGTTTCATTGTGGGAGCTTTTCCCAGAAGTAAAAGCTTGCCTTGGAGCTTCCTTTGCAGGATAGACAGTTCCCAGACTGATCCACACTCGCACTCTGTTGTAAACGCTGTGTTATCTTTTTCAGCTCTTCGATATGCTTATCCATCGTATACTTCACCTTATTCGGCAGCTCAAAGGCTGAGGACTTGAATTGAATGGACTGCAACTGGATGACAAGATTTTCATCAACGTCCTGCAGGTCAACGATTAACCCGGGCAGGCCACCCATTTTCCAAGGGCCGTATGGCAGTGGGATTTCAGGTACAAACCACGCGATATACTCCCGCCCCCGGAATTGACATCTTGCTTTTACACAAACCAATGAGTCGATTTGCTTTTCTTCAGGAAGGATCTCCCAAACCATTGGGTATAAAGAATCCGAAACAAAAAAAGCTTTACCATTGAAACCATACTCCTGTGCAATCAACACACTCTCGTTTTGGCTGGTGAAAACCAAATGGGAAGAATCAGGCGTGAAGCGAAGATCATGTTCATCTGTTGGTTGAAATGACTCCTTGGCAACCATATAGTACATAGACTTCCCGTCAGAGATCTCCAACGATGCCTGGTAAAGTCTTTCTTTTCGGCCTCTGTCAAACTCATCGTTGAATTTAACTGAGTATGCTATGCTTAGATTGCTATTCGTTTGTGAAGGAGCTAACGTAAGTATGCCAATCCAATAAAGAATAATGTGATACATCATCATTGGTAAAAAATTGATTCGTTAAATAATTGATATGACTATTGAATAAATTCTCTTTTCGCATCTTCTAAACACATCATCACCTGTACAATGGCAACCCAGCATGCGGGAGCTGAATAGGTACATTTGATTTCAATCTGGTTTCCGGAAGGACCTACCATTGCAGACATTGTAAATCTGCACATGCCAGTATTCCTTAGAAGACTTTTAGCTTTAGGGTGTTTACCTGTTGTTTTTTCGCCTTTTGGTGTACCGGCGTAAACTGTTGCAGTGCTCCACAGCAGCAATGCTGCGATCATTAATTTTTTCATGATTTATACTTTTTAATTGATTTGCGATATAAATAGTCCGGAAGTCGATTAAAGAATAAAGCCTGACGCTTACTGCATAACAGCAGCCTTAGCGTCTTTCAGACACTGTGCCACATTTGAAATGGCTTCTTTACAAGTAGCCGCCCTATAAGTACACTTGACTTCAATCTGGGCGAAGTTTGGGCCTACTTTTGTACCGATGGACACTTCGCACTCATCAAATTTTTGTGAAGTGCTTCTTACTTCTTTGGTCTGAATTTTGTCTCCGCTGCCTTTTGTTTCGGTGGCAAAAACCGATACTGTACTCACGAGCAGCATCGCTGCAAACATCACTCTCTTCATGATCTTGATTTTTGAATGGTTTTAAAATGGTTTCCAACTTCCGGACTATTGCCGATTGGCCTGATAAAACTACAATCCGGCCATAGCCATCTCCAAGGTGATTTCACCGCACTTCTCCGTTATTTTTCCCAACACAATTCCATACTTCCACACATTCACACTTTCACACTGAATTTTACTGTAGATTTGCTCCCCGGGAAAACGCCCGGATGGGGCGATCCCGCAACATTTCAAAGCCCCGAAAATGCCCCACGACAAATCAATAAAGACCGTCCTCATCATTGGCTCCGGCCCAATCATCATCGGCCAGGCCTGCGAATTCGATTATTCAGGATCACAAGCAGCAAGAAGCCTCAGGGAAGAAGGGGTAAAGGTTATCCTTATCAACTCCAACCCGGCTACCATTATGACTGACCCGATCATGGCAGACAGGGTGTACCTGCTTCCCCTGACCGTGGAAAGTATTGAGCAGATCCTCCAGGAAAACCAGATTGATGCCGTATTGCCTACCATGGGAGGGCAAACCGCGCTCAACCTGGCCAAGGAAGCGGACGAACTTGGCATATGGGAAAAGTATAATGTGCGACTGATCGGTGTGGATATTAAGGCCATCGAAAAAGCCGAGGATCGTGAAAAATTCCGCCAATGGATGATCCAGATGGGCATCCAGGTGGCGCCGGCAAGAACGGCGAATTCATTTCTTGAAGGGAAAGAGTTTGCGCAGGAGATCGGTTTCCCATTGGTCATACGCCCTTCATTTACCCTCGGGGGTACAGGCGGCGGTTTTGTGCACAGCAAGGAATTCCTGGATGAAGCCCTGAACCGCGGTCTTAGTGCTTCCCCCATTCACGAAGTGCTGGTGGAGAAAGCCGTATTGGGTTGGAAAGAATTTGAACTGGAACTCCTTCGTGATGCCAATAACAACGTGGTTATCATCTGTACCGTTGAGAATTTTGATCCGATGGGTGTACACACGGGTGATTCCATTACAGTAGCTCCGGCGATGACCCTTTCTGACACAGCATACCAGCTGATGCGAAATACCGCTATCGATATGATGCGCAACCTCGGCAATTTCTCTGGGGGATGTAACGTGCAGTTTGCGCTGAACCCTGAAACTGAAGAGATCATCGCCATCGAGATCAATCCACGCGTGAGCCGCTCCTCTGCGCTTGCATCCAAGGCTACGGGCTATCCCATCGCCAAAATCGCCGCTAAGCTTGCGCTCGGATTTACCCTGGATGAATTGAAGAACCAGATCACCAAAACAACCTCAGCCTACTTTGAACCAGCACTGGACTACGTCATCGTTAAAGTACCACGCTGGAATTTCGATAAATTCAAAGGTGCCAATGATACCCTAGGCCTGCAGATGAAATCTGTAGGAGAAGTGATGTCTATCGGAAGAAGTTTTACCGAAGCCATCCAAAAGGCCTGCCAAAGCCTTGAAAATAACGCAGTGGGTCTGGGCTACTATGGACAAAGCCTGATGCATTCCGATGAACTGATTGAATACCTGAAAACACCAAAGTGGGACAGGATCTTCAGGATCAAGGATGCACTCATGGCAGGCATCAGCGTGAAAACGATTGTGCAGGCAACGCGAATAGACCGATGGTTTATCTATGAGATCGAGAAGATCGTGAACCTGGAAAAAGAGATCGTCAAATATAAGTTGGATACAATTCCGATGGAACTCCTGCGTGAAGCCAAACACCATGGTTTCTCTGATGAACAGCTTTGTAAGATCATGAAGGATGGAAAAGAAGAACAGCTGTATGAAAAACGGAAGGCCGCAGGTATCCGGAGGGTCTTTAAAATGGTTGATACCTGTGCCGCTGAATTTGAAGCAAAGACACCTTATTTCTACAGCACATTTGAAAATGGCGGCATCAACGAAAGCAAGGTTTCGGATAAACAAAAGATCATCGTCCTTGGCTCTGGTCCAAACCGGATCGGACAAGGAATTGAGTTCGATTACTGTTGCGTTCATGGCCTTCTCGCCATCAAGGAAGCCGGTTACGAAGCCATCATGGTGAACTGTAACCCTGAAACTGTTTCCACAGATTTTGATGTGGCCGACAAACTCTATTTTGAACCCGTCTTCTGGGAACATCTCTGGGAGATCATTGAGCACGAGCAACCCTATGGTGTGATTGTGCAGTTGGGCGGACAAACCGCGCTGAAACTGGCCGAAAAATTACACGCGAAAGGCATCAAGATCGTAGGTACCAGCTATGACAGCATGGACATTGCCGAAGACCGCGGCCGTTTCTCTGATATGTTGAAGGAACTTTCTATTCCTTATCCGCAATACGGCACTACATATAATGTGGATGATGCTTTTGAAGTGGCCAAAGAAGTGGGATATCCTGTATTGGTGCGGCCCTCATATGTATTGGGCGGACAGCGGATGCGGATCGTGATCAATGACGACGAATTGGAAAAAGCGGTGGTAAGCCTTTTGAAGCACCTCCCGGGGAATAAGATCCTCATCGATCACTTCCTGGACAGATGCCAGGAAGCTGAGATCGACGCCATTTTTGATGGTGAGAACTTCCACGTGATGGGTGTGATGGAACACATCGAACCTGCAGGCATTCACAGTGGTGACTCTAACGCAGTATTGCCTGCATTCAACCTGTCTCCGTTGATTGTTCAGACGATGGAGTTTTATGCCGAGAAGATCGCACGTGCGCTGGATATCCGTGGCCTGATCAACATCCAGTTTGCCATCAAGGATGGTAAAGTATTTGTGATTGAAGCCAATCCAAGGGCTTCAAGGACAACACCTTTCATCGCAAAGGCATACCAGATCCCTTACCTGAATGTGGCCACCAAAGTGATGATCGGCTCTCACAAGCTCACTGATTTCAAGTTCGAGAAGAAACTGAAAGGATTCGCAATCAAGGAACCCGTATTCAGCTTTGATAAGTTCCCTGGCGTGAACAAGGAGCTTGGTCCTGAGATGAAGTCAACCGGTGAAGCCATTCGTTTCATTAAGGACCTTAGGGATCCTTACTTCCGGCAGTTGTACAAAGAAAGGAGCATGCACCTTAGTAAATAAAAAAGGGAGCAATTGCTCCCTTTTTTAGCATCAATTATTTTTTTTTACTGCAGCAATACTCTATTTATCACATGTACCACACCATTGGTGCAAATAATATCAACTGATGTCATTTGTGATGCAGGCCTGGAAGATCCATTGATCATTACAGTGTAAACACCCCCTGGTCTGTTGATCCCATACTTGTGGTTGACACCACCAAATGAAGTAGGAAGAACCCCGTTATCTGTGAGATCCGAAATAAAGAAATTCGATACAAGAACATGCTGCTTTAAAACTGCATCAAGCACAGTAAGAGGAACAGCGTTCACATCCGTAATGCCAACCAACCTGAATGCTGCATTCGTTGGTGCATAAACAGTGAGTTTATTGGGATCATTAAACAGTGCCAACAAATTCAACCTTGTGATTGCCCTCAATAAAAAACTGAATGTAGTATCATTAGCAACCACGCTGGCAATGGATTTATTAGGTGCGGGCGGAAGAAGTACCTTGGTCATGACATGTATCTTGCCATTAGATCCTTCCATATCTTTTCTCCTGAAGTCTACACCATTAACATAACTTCCATTAAGCGAATTAGAAGTGTACAGATTTTGAAGATTCAGTGTTTTGAGTGTATCTGAACTAGGGATTTGTGTACCGCTGATCCTTCTTGGAACAACATGGTAATTCAGAATGGACCGTAAAGTAGCCTCCGGAACCGCATTAACATCTGTAATACCAGATGCTGCAAAAGCCGTATTATCCGGTGCAAAAAGTGTGATATTATTAGTTGCAAGTGCACTACTAAGGCCTGCCCTATTTACAGCTGCATTCAGAATGCTGAAATTCTGATCCTGCGCTATGATCTGGGCGATATTTGGGTTAGGTGCCGGATTCGCTCCTGCATTATCTTCCGTGCTGCAGGCAGCGAAAAACAGTACAAAAACCACCATTGTCACCGAGGTCAGCGTCCTTACATAATTTCTCATAAATGATCTTTTTTCTAGAAGTCCAAAGGTATTAATAATCTGCTTTCCTCTGGTGTAACAGCAATTGAATGATACAAATGTTTTGGCTAAAATAAGCCATCATTGCTATGTTTCAAAGCCAAAGCGTTGATTTCCACGGTATTTGCTGTGAATAATACGGATTTGCCTTCCAAGAATCCGGCGCAATTTGTATCATGAACCGGGAAAAACAGTGGTGGCCCTCCTACCCTCTGGTCAGGCTGCTCACGGCCATGATTGCCGGGATGTTGATGTATGACCCAGACATAGAGATACACTTCGTGCTGATCACTGTAACAGCGCTGCTACTGATCCCGGCATCATATCGCATCGGAAAAACGAATGGTCCATTTCTTTTACGGATGCGCAGCTTGCCCTTACTCCTGCTTTTCTTCTGCACCGGGCATCACCTTATGTTTCTCCATGATGAACAGGAAGACCCTTACTGGCTGGGGCATAAGGCGCAGCATGGCTCTGATTGGCTGGCATGGGTAACAGCGCCCACTAGAACCACAAAGTCAGGATATCAAGCCGAGCTTCAGGTTATCGCTCATCGTAACTCATCATCATGGCAGCCGGTCTCAGGCGGGATTTGGGCAAGCTGCCAAGGACCGAAACTGCAGGAAGGAGACACCATTCTTCTTTTCCGCACTCCAGTGCTGGTGCCATCAGCGTTAAGAGATACCAATGGTTTCTGGGCCCACCTCGGGCACCGGAACATACACCACAGGATCTGGCTCCGGGAGGGCGACTGGCAACTGGTGGCGCCGGCACAAGATCATCGGCCCTCGTTCAAGGCCCGCTCTGTGATCAAGGGGGTCCTGGACTCGCTTTTCTTGGACAGCACGGTCAGGGATATGGCCGGCGCTTTGCTCATTGGGGAAAGAACCCAACTCGCCCCGGAACTGAAACAGGCCTATATCCAGACGGGTGTGATCCACGTGATCGCCATCTCGGGAATGCACCTCGCGTTGATCTATGCGATGCTTACCGGAATCCTGCGTTTCATGCGCAAAGGGCGGGGCCAATGGCTTTATATCGTGATATGCCTGGGTTTTCTATGGCTCTATGCCTGGATCTGCGGAAGCACGCCGTCCGTGCTCCGCAGTGCCTGGATGTTCAGTTTCCTGCTGGCGGGTGAAGCGCTGGACCGGGAACAGCAAACGGGCAACAGTCTGGCCGCCGCCGCCTTAGTGATGCTTTGCGCTGATCCTGCCTTGCTGTATGACCTCGGTTTCCAGCTCAGCTATGCCGCGGTGGCCAGCCTACTGATCTATCAACAACCCATTCGCCATTTGTGCATGCCGGAGAACCGCCTCTTGCATTTCTGCTGGGACCTGATCGCCACTACCCTCGCCGCACAGGTGCTCACAACTCCTTTAGTACTTTACCATTTTGGTCGATTCCCCATCCTCTTTCTCCTGGCTAACCTCCTGGCAGTTCCTCTGTCTGGTATCATTTTATTCTTGCTCTGCGTTGCCTGCCTGCTTTATCCGTTGGGTGGCTCCGGACTTCCGGCCCTGATAGCGGAACACATGATCATTTTCATGAATAGCCGTATCCTCGGGCTTGCTGATACGCCACTCGCAGATATGGGCAATATTCATCTCTCCTTGAAAGGACTGTGCACAGCTTACCTACTCCTGCTCAGTCTTACGCTTTGGGAGAGGTCAAAAAAACGGTAACTTTGCAGTCCCCGAAACATCATCCCTTCATTTCTACTGTATGCAAAAAAAGATCAAATCGGCTTTGATATCTGTTTTCTATAAAGATGGTCTTGAACCCATCGTAAAAGAACTCCATGCAAATGGGGTCAGTATATATTCCACTGGCGGAACACAACAGTTCATTGAGGCGCTCGGCATACCCTGTATCCCCGTAGAATCTGTTACTTCCTACCCCAGCATCCTCGGAGGAAGAGTTAAAACACTTCATCCAAAAGTATTTGGTGCCATTCTGGGCCGCAGGGATGTTCCACAGGATCTCGAAGAAATGAAGCAATATGAGATCCCCGAATTTGATCTGGTCATCGTTGACCTCTACCCGTTTGAAGAAACCGTAGCCAGTACCCATGAGGAGAAACTGATCATTGAGAAAGTGGATATTGGTGGACCGTCCATGATCAGGGCAGCAGCAAAAAACTTCCGCGACCTCGCAGTAGTAGCATCCAGGGATCAATACCTTTCTTTCCTGGAGCTGATCAGCACGCAACACTGCGAAACTACGATTGACCAACGGCGTTCCCTGGCAGCCAAGGCATTTGAAGTTGTTGCGCATTATGATGTTGCCATCGCACAATATTTCAATACGGGAGAAGAACATTTTCTTGCTTCTTTTCCTTCGCCAAAGTCCATGCGCTACGGCGAGAACCCACACCAGCCCGCAGTATTCTATGGAGACAACAGCAAGCTGTTCACCCAGCTGCATGGCAAAGAGCTTTCATATAACAACCTCGTAGACGCTGATGCAGCTATGCAACTGATTCGCGAATTTGTTAACCAGAAAGTAGTGTTCGCCATCATCAAACACACCAATGTCTGCGGCGTTGCACAAAGAGACAGCGTTGCCGAAGCGTGGAAAGCAGCACTGGCCGGGGATCCGGAAAGCGCCTTCGGTGGTGTACTGGTAACCAATGGAACTGTTGATGCAGCAACCGCCCGCGAGATCAATGAAATATTTTTTGAAGTATTGATCGCCCCTGATTTTGACGCCGATGCGATGGAGATCCTCAAAA
>JBKCVJ010000180.1:0-3092 GCA_046317915.1 Sphingobacteriales bacterium | reverse complement strand
AAAACCGATAAGTATAATTGAAATTTTAGTCATTCAATTAGGTAGTATTATTATGAGGTAGAAATTTAAGGCTGATTTTTTCTTCAAGCATTTTTACCATTATGGTATTGAATATAAATCTAAGTATATATCCAAAATAAGGTAAGCACCCCACGAGTACCGTCAAGGTTTGTGAGTGAAAAGGTTTGAGTTTTGCAAAAAATCAAAGTATATGCAAAACAAAAAGTCTCAACGTCCACAGATGATGAAGATGATTACAGATTGGCAGGCCAGTGGGTTAAAACAAAAAGATTACTGCAAGGCCAATAAGGTGGCCTATCATGTTTTTCACTACTGGTATGGCTTGTACCGGGCAAATAAAATGGACACCGGATCTTTTCTACCGGTTACCATCACTCCTACTGCCCATACTGAACACATCACCATCCTGGGCGTAAGCGGTATAAAAGTGCAGGTTGCATTAACCGATCAGTCTATTGCTTTTGTAAAGCAGTTATTACTCCGCTGATGCTTCACCTGGATCATTCCACCGTTTATTACTGGTATAATGGTGCTGCAGACATGCGTAAAGGGTTTGATGCGCTTTGTGGTATGGTATCCCAGCATATGCAATCCAGTGTACTTCAGGGCGGCGTGTACATTTTTGTAAATCGCAAGCGCAACCAGATCAAACTGCTGACCTGGGAAGGTGATGGGCTGGCCATTTATTATAAGCGATTAGAAAAAGGGGTGTATGAACTTCCCTCCATAACCCCTGATAGCACCTGCGCAACCATTGACAGCGTTCAGCTGCAACTCATTTTACAGGGGATTATACTTACTTCTGTGCGGAAAAAAGTCCGGTTTTCCTTCAACCCATAAACATAGCAGGTTATGCACAGCTGATTTCCTGAAAACAAAAAAAGATGTGGGTTTACACACGCTATAAGGACGTTTTTGTGCGTAAATAAAGTCTTGTTTTTATTTGCTAAAACCCAGTAACAGCGCGAGTTTTACACCATCAGAGGATGGCGAAAAAACAAGACAATACCGACTATCAGCAGGAGCTTAAAAAAGCACTGGCGGTTATAGAGGCACAAAGTGCCATCATCCTTCAATCACAGGCAACCATCCAGCAGTTACAATCACTCTGCCAGCAACAGGAACTATCCATCCAGCAGCTACAATCACTCTGCCAGCAACAGGAACTATCCATTCAGCAGTTACAATTACTCTGCCAGCAACAGGAACTATCCATTCAGCAGTTACAATTACAATTGCTCCAGTTAAAGAAACTGGTTTTTGGCAGCCGCCATGAAAAATTTGTTTCTCCGGACAGCAGCCCGGTAGCGCCCACCCTGTTTGATTTGCCGCCTATTGCAGACTTATTAGAGCGCGCAAGCACCACCGTTACCTACGAGAAAACCAGCAAAAAGCTACGCCCCAACCATCATGGCCGCAATGGCTTCCCGGAGCACCTGCGCCGCGAAGATCGCATCATCAACCCTGAAGGGATAGATCCCTGCACCGCCACAAAGCTGAGTGAGGATATTACCGAAACCCTGGCCTATAAACCAGCAGAGCTGTTTGTAAAAAGGGTCATCCGGCCTAAATATCTTGATGCTGGCCATGGGGGTATTGTGCAGGCCCTGGCCCCGGAGCGCAGTTTTGAAAGAAGTCATGTAGATACCAGTTTAATTGCACAGATCATAGTAGAGAAGTTTGTAGACCACTTGCCGCTGGACCGGCAGATAAAACGTTTTGCCAGGTTGGGCGTTACGATCAGTGACAGCACCATCGGTAACTGGCTAGCGGCCAGTGCCGCCTTTTTAAAGCCATTGTATGAATCCCACAAACAACTGGTGCTGGAAAGCGGATATCTACACGCCGATGAAACCATGATCAAAGTACTGGACCATGATAAAAAGAACGCCACCCACCAGGGGTATTACTGGGTATATCAATGTAATGCGAGCAAAGGCGTACTTTTTGATTATCGAGCGGGCCGTGGCAGGGAAGGGCCACAAAGCATTTTGAAAGATTACAAAGGCTATCTGCAAACAGATGGGTATATCGTGTATGAGGAGTTCGATAAACATCCACAGATCACTGTATTTAACTGTATGGCCCATGCCAGGCGCAAGTTTAATGAAGCATTACCCAACGATAAGGTAAGGGCGGCCCATGTAATGGCTGAAATACAAAAACTCTATGCCATAGAAAGGCAAATAGTAGAGAATAACATGACCGGAAATGAAAAATTGCAATATCGCAAAGAACACGCCTTACCATTACTCAAAGACCTGGGATCATGGATGCAGAACACCTATCCCCAGGTATTGCCCGGCAGCGCCATTGGTAAAGCGTTAGCCTACAGTATGCAAAGGTGGGATCGTTTAAGCCTCTATGCCACCACCGATTTTCTACACATAGATAATAATCCGGTGGAGAACAGTATCAGGCCGGTGGCAGTGGGCAGGAAAAATTATCTCTTTGCTGGCAGTCATGCCGCTGCCCAGCGTTCCGCCATCTTCTACAGTTTGTTAGCTACCTGTAAAAACTATAACGTAAATCCCGTGGAATGGATGCATGATGTATTAACCCGAATCGCAGGATATCCCATCAACAAAATACACGAGCTGTTACCACAAAACTGGCAAGCAAATAAAACCGGGTAGTTGCAAAATTAAATTGAAAGGCTTTTATTCTGGAATGGTATTGGTGGGGTGCTTACATATTACCGACAGAAGAATGCGTTGATGAGCTCACTTTAAAGCGGGTGTCGGCATCATCAACTCCAGTTCCAATATTCATTGCAGTGTAAGATTCTAAAACTCGATTTGAAACAGTTGCTGAACCAATATTTATGGATGGCGAGGGCCGAACCTTTGACAACCGATGGAAGGAACAGTTCTGGAATAAAATCATATACTATTACGTCTAACTTCAACCCGCAGATGATGGCTTTGTACTTTTTGAAGTAGTCAAAATAACATCTGATGCTACTATAACCAGAAAAAGCATCAGACTTTGAAAATATCACCCAATAAAATGCATCAAAAACCAATCAATATTTTAACAACGAATTAAGCCGAACTGGTTTGAAATAATGG
>JBKCVJ010000179.1:0-45038 GCA_046317915.1 Sphingobacteriales bacterium | reverse complement strand
ACATGACCCGGTCAAATACACGCAGACCTTTTTGAATGGCCGGACGCTTCACAAAACTCAGGGCAATGATAACGAGGGAAAACATCGAAAACAATACCATTGGCGTCAGCCATCCGGATGCCGATGTTGCTTCTTTATTTCGCGTCACTACTGTGTTTTTCTCCAAAACAATATTGCCATTGGGCGTGCTTGCACCATCCATGCCGGCCTCTAAAAATTCAGGCAGGAACATGGCCTCGTCATTGGTCATTTTTTTATCTATGCGGGCACCGAGTAGTAGATCGATGCCCAACTTGCTCCAATGCATCTGCCCTTTATTCAAATAACTATGGATCCCATTGCGGAAGGTCATGCCCTTCGCAATTTCAATGGGCTTAATATTTGACGTGTAGGGTTGAAGGATGTCCCTTAAACGAGTGGTGCAATTGTCGTAAAGGAAATCGTATTTATAATATCGATTTTCTTCCCGCAGGTTGTTTTCCACGAATCGCTGGATATCCCTTTTCTTCTCGCAGCTCAGGTTAACCAACTGTTCCACGATGCCTCGGTTCTCCAACCGATACCCATAAATAAAATTTGGAAAAGCTTCCCGGTCCAGCGCATATAATAATTTACCCCTTACAAACTTGCTGTAGAAATTAGGATCATCGAAATCAAAAGTGCCGTAGTTGTATACGGCATCTGTTCCGGTTGACTGGTCTATCACCCGCAACGCACTATGCCCGAAGATGGAATACAGTTCCGATCCCGGCGTACAGGTGAGCAGGCTGATCCGC
The DNA here is from genome assembly GCA_046317915.1 of Sphingobacteriales bacterium. Classification (GTDB taxonomy): domain Bacteria; phylum Bacteroidota; class Bacteroidia; order Chitinophagales; family Chitinophagaceae; genus Pollutibacter. Next base: position 44,262 of record JBKCVJ010000179.1, on the reverse strand, counting down.
AAAGCGCAGGAGTCCTGCGCTTTGGTAGGGTAAGTGTTAAGGGTAAGTGTTAAGACTATTAATAATAGATTTCTCATCATATATCAGCCACCTTTGCGAACTACGCAACCTTTGCGACCTGCGACCTGCTCCTGCGACCTACTCAAGCTATCTTGAATAATTAGGTGCTTCTTTAGTAATATCCACATCATGCGCATGAGACTCTTTCATGCCCGCATTGGTGATACGTACAAACTGCGCTTTGTCTTGTAAGTTGGCAATATCCGGCGCACCGCAATAGCCCATTCCTGCACGTAAGCCACCGATGTATTGCGCTATCACCTCACTTAAATATCCTTTGTACGCCACCCGGCCTTCAATACCTTCTGGCACCAACTTTTTGATATCGTCTTCCACATCCTGGAAGTATCTGTCGCCGCTGCCTTTTTGCATGGCACCGATGGAACCCATTCCGCGATACTGTTTGAATTTGCGGCCTTCATAAATAATGGTTTCGCCCGGACTTTCTTCCACACCCGCGAATACGGATCCCATCATCACGGTACTTGCGCCGGCCACCAATGCCTTTACTACGTCACCAGTATATCTAATGCCGCCGTCTGCAATAAGGGGAACATTTAATTTCTTCAATGCCGATGCGGCTTCCATGACGGCCGTGATCTGCGGAACGCCTGCGCCAGCCACGATGCGGGTGGTACAGATAGAGCCCGGACCAATCCCAACTTTCACCCCATCGGCTCCTGCTTCTGCCAGTGCTTTTGCACCTGCCGATGTTCCGATATTTCCTGCAATTACTTCGAGTTTAGGAAAGTTTTTCTTCACCAATTTCAATGCATCGATCACGCCTTTAGAATGCCCATGCGCACTGTCTAAACAAACCACATCCACACCGATCTGTTGGAGTGCCGCTGCGCGGTCCAGCATATCGCTCGTGATGCCCAGTGCCGCTCCCGCGAGCAATCTGCCAAATCCGTCTTTCACGGCGTTGGGATAACTATGCAATTGAAGGATGTCGCGATAGGTGATCAGACCGATGAGCTTTCCGCTCTTATTCACCACCGGTAATTTTTCAATCTTATATTTCTGCAGGATCTTTTCCGCTTTCTTGAAGTCGGTGCCTTCCGGAGCCGTGATGAGGTTTTCACTGGTCATCACTTCCCGTACTTTTTTACTTGGGCTGCGTTCAAATCGCAGGTCGCGATTGGTAAGAATGCCTACCAGTTTATTCTTTGCATCCACGATGGGAATGCCGCCGATCTTGTTTTCTTTCATCAACCGCAATGCGTCCCCAATGGTGGCATCTTCACGAAGGGTTACAGGGTCAAGGATCAGACCGCTCTCCGAGCGTTTTACCTTGCGCACCTGTTCGGCCTGGCGTTCTATCGACATATTTTTATGCAGTATCCCCACACCGCCTTGCCTTGCGAGGGCAATGGCCAATGAAGCTTCCGTTACGGTATCCATGGCAGCGGATATGAACGGGATATTCAGCGTGATGTTTTTGGTGAGGCGGGAACTGATGCTGACTTCGCGAGGCAGCACCTGCGAGTATGCGGGTACCAGCAGTACATCGTCAAACGTTAAACCTTCACCGAAAAATTTGTTGGGGAACTTGTCCTTGGGGGAGTTGATGTTTCTTGCCATGTGCAAAGATACGGCGCGGCCTATATACGAAGCAAATTTTGCCCTTGCACCATCCGGTTCAGCTGGTATCTCTTGCCCGGCAACGGGATTAATTTCTGGTCCAACTCAAGCCCAATCAAGGCTGCAGAAAACCTGCTGTACGGCAGACCGGAAAGGCCCATCAGCTGATCGATATGCATAGGCTCTCCACCCGGAAACAGGCTGAGCAACATCTGTTGATCCGGGTCCGTCACCGTTAACAAATTTGTATCCGGGGATCTGTTAACGGGCGCCAGGTCCCAGTTCAGGCATTGCAACACATCATGTGGATGCATGGTAAGCCTCGCCCTGTTTTCGCGGATCAGATAATTGCAGCCCTGGCTTTTTTCATCACCGATCTTTCCGGGTATGGCAAACACTTCCCTGTGGTAATCATTGGCCAGTTCCGCCGTGATCATACTGCCGCCTTTGATATCCGTCTCCACCACCAACACCGCTTCACAAATGCCCGCAACAATCCTGTTGCGCCTCGGAAAATTCTGCCGGTCTGGTTGCGTACCGGTAACAAACTCCGTCAACAAACCACCGCAGGCTTCCATCTCCCGCGCGAGTTGCCAGTGTGAGGAAGGATAGATCTTGTCTAACCCATGCGCAAGCACACCAACGGTCTCGATATGTTTCTTCACACAAGTCAGATGGGTGAGATGATCCACCCCATAGGCCAATCCGCTGACCACTACCAGTCCTGCATCGCGCCAGCCATCGATATAGGCGTCGATGAGTTCCCGGCCATAGGTGGTTTCCTGCCTGGTACCCACCACACCGATCATCCGTGTGGTATTCAGGTCCGATGTTCCCCTGTAAAACAAAACAGGCGGCGGGTCCGGACAGTTTTTCAGTCTTTTCGGGTATTCGTCACCGTGATACAGCATGGCCCTGATCTGCAAACGTTCCATCGTCCTCAATTCTTTCTCGGCACGGCGCAGATCACGGGCAGTTGTGATTGCGCGGGCACGTACGGGACCGATGCCGGGAATTTTTTCCAGCCTCGAGACCGGCGTGTGAAATACGGCCCGGGCGGATCCCAGCTGTTCCAGTAATATGCGATGTTGAATGCAACCGATCTGCGGCACCATCGTCAACGCGATGGCATGGATCACGTCATCAGCGTTCACGCTCATGATGTAAAACTATAATCGTTAAAAGGCTATTTGCTCAGTACTTGCAACTCCGTCCGGCGGTTTTTTCCACGGCCGTCTTCGGTGTTATTATCAACTACTGCACGTGTTTCTCCGAAGCCTTTTGATTTTAATCTTGCCGCGGGTATGCCTTTTTTGATCAGGTAGTCCACCACGGCTTTTGCACGGTTATTGGAGAGCAGCAGATTGTCTGCTGGTTTGCCCACATTATCTGTATGGCCGTTAATCTGCACTACCATCGATGGGTTTTCCTGCATCAGTTCAACCAGGTTATCGAGCTCCACTTGCGATGCGGGTTTCAGATCAAATTTTTTAGTATCGAAAAATATATTCTTCAACACCACATTCGCATTCACTTCAATCGGTTGCAAGGGAATGTCTACCTTGAATACGGAATCATTCACCGGGTTGGTGAGTGAGAAATTTTCTGAATAGAACAGGTATCCTTTTCGGTTTACATTGAAGGCGTAGTCTTTTCCGATGGGCAGTGTGATAAGGTATTCACCGATTTCATCGGTCTGAACTTTTGATGAACGCAGTCCTGTCTTCAGGTCTTTTAATTCAACGGCACTTGGCAAGCCTTCTTTTGTTTTGGCATCATAGACTTTCCCTTTCACCCAAAGTGTTTTGATGGGCCTCACGTCTTCGCGAATGGTGAAACTGTAAAGATCAAGCGCACCTCTTGAGTCTGAACGGTCACTCGCATAATACGCGGTACTGCCATCGGCCGTAACAAACAAGGTGGCTTCATCATCAATGGTGTTGATGGGATAGCCCAGGTTCTCCGGCTTGCCCCAGTGTCCCGTACTGTCTTTACGCACCAGGAAAAGATCCATTTTACCGTAGCCCTGCAATCCGGATGAAGCGAAGTACAAGGTCTGGTTATCGGCATGAATAAACGGGGATGTTTCATCGCCCGGTGTGTTGATATCGGGCCCCATATTCATGGGTGGGCCCCATTTTCCATCGGGCATCACATATGAGATGTAGAGGTCTGATCCGCCAAATCCATTTGGCTCTCTGGCGGTGAAATATAATGCACGTTTATCGGGCGACAAAGAAGGTTGTGATTCCCAGAATTCCGAGTTGACTACCTGACCCATGTTGAGCGGACTGCTCCATCCTTTTTTGGTGAGCGATGAATAAAATAAATCGCATCCGCCAAATCCACCGGGTGCATCGCAACTCGTGAACACCAGCAATTTACCATCCTGCGAAATATTCTGCGCCCCTTCATTGCGATCTGTGTTGATCTCGCCCGGTAATGGGGTTGCGTTCGACCAGGATCCCTCTGATTTTTTTTCGGTACCAAAAAAGTCCTCGTTCATATAATTCACCTGGCGGGTGAAAATCATTTGATTACCGTCGATGGTGAGCGATGGAAAATATTCCGGGTATTTAGTGTTGACGCTATCGCCGAGATTCTTCGGTGCAAATACATAGTCTTTGACGGAATGTGTTTTGGGATAGTCCAATGCAAACTGATAAGTGTTTCTTCTATATTCAGCCGCCTTTTTGCTTTTCTCGCCCAGCGTTTTGTCTTGCGTGAATTGATCCACCGCAACCAGTGCTTTATCGAAAGCACCTGTACCTGCGAGGTTGATGGAATAGGGGAGGCGGTAATCATGGGTAAACACTGAATCCAGCGTAAATGCTTTTTCATAATCCGCAACGGCTTTATGGTGCTGCCTTAATTGGCCGTTGATACCGGCACGGGAGAGATAGGCTTCCACAAATTTCCCGTCAAGGCTGATGGCTTTGTCCAGCATCTGGATGGCTTCGTAGTACTTGGCATCAGCGGCTCTTTCCAGCGCAAGATCGTAGATGGTGCGGGCTTGTTTGTTGACCTTGTCGGGATTATACGTTTGCGCATAACTGAAATGGATCGTCATCAATGCCGCAACTGCAAGTAAAAAAAATTTCATGCTTGTTATTCAACGTTTTGGACGGTCATTTATTACCGCACGCATCGCTTCTGTCAAAATTAGCGCTTAGGGTGCGCTGTGATGCTAGAGAGAACGTTAAATCCTAGGGAACGTTGATGTATTTGTGGATCTGGAGCGAGATCTCCCATTTGGGATTTGCCTTCACATAATCAATGATCAGCGGGGTCATCTCCGTTGCCTTGCTCCATTCCGGCTGGAGATAAAGCCGGCAATAGGGAGATACTTTTGCGGCATGTTCTTCCGCCCAGGCGAAATCCGATTTATTGTACACCACTACCTTAAGTTCATGTGCCAGCGGGAGCACCTCGGGCAGGGGCGCCTTGAATTTTTTTGGTGATAGACAGATCCAGTCGGGATGACCCGTTAACCGATGCGCACCGGAGGTTTCAATATTCACTGCATAGCCTTTGTCCTGCAATGCATTGATCAACGGCTCGAGGTCATGCATTAAAGGTTCACCACCGGTGATGACCACCATTGGTGCCGATGTTTGATCGATGGGATGCATGATTTCTTCAACCGTCATCTGTGGATGCACGGAGGCGTCCCAACTATCTTTGACATCGCACCATACACAACCCACATCACAACCACCGAGCCGCACAAAATAGGCGGCCCTTCCCTGGTGATAGCCTTCACCCTGGATGGTGTAGAAATGTTCCATGATTGGGTAGTGCATTGTAAACTGTTATTTGTTATGGGTTATATGTTATTGCTTCAGAATAACAAATAACAACTAACCATTAACGCTTCTTGTGGCGGAATTATAGGTGTTCATCAACAAGGCTGCAATCGTCATCGGCCCAACACCACCTGGCACGGGCGTGATGTAACTGCATTTGGGGGCTACTTCGTTGAAGGCTACATCGCCTTTGATGGCGAAGCCTGATTTCTTGCTTTCATCTTTCACGCGTGTAATACCAACGTCAACCACCACAGCGCCTTCCTTGACCATATCAGCCGTGAGAAATTCAGGTCTGCCGAGTGCCGCGATGACGATATCGCCCTGCAGGCAGATATCTTTCAGGTTGGGCGTATGGGAATGGCAAACCGTTACGGTGCAGTTGCCGGGATATGCGTTGCGATTAAGTAAGATGCTGATGGGCCTGCCAACAATATTGCTTCGTCCGATCACCACAGCGTGTTTGCCCTTGGTTTCAATATTATAGTGCTCCAGTAAAAGCAGAATGCCATAAGGTGTTGCGGGCAGGAAGGAGGGCAGTCCCTGTACCATTCTGCCTACCGATACCGGGTGGAATCCGTCCACATCTTTTTCTGCGGCAATGGTGTCAATGACTTTTTGTTCGCTGATGTGTTTGGGAAGGGGCAGTTGCACCAGGATGCCGTCAACATCTGCATCATCATTCAGTTGTTTGATGTGCTGCAGCAATTCTGCTTCTGAAATTTGTTCTTCAAGCCTGGTGAGTGTGGATCGGAACCCGATCTCTTCGCAACTTTTCACTTTAGAGGCTACGTAGGTTTCACTTGCGCCATTGTTGCCCACCAGAATAGCGGCGAGGTGTGGGATCTTGCCGCCTTTTTCCCGCAATTGGGAAGTCTTTGTTTTTAAATCGTCCTTAACCGCCTGGGAAACGAGCTTACCATCCAGCAATTTCATGGCGCAAAGGTAGGCAGGAAAATACCACGATTCAGCGTTTTTTTACCCTTGTTTTCGGCCTGGCAGGGGGAATAACTTTATGCATGAAGAAGAGGTGGAGATGTGTGGGTGTTTTTTTTCTGCTGGCGTGGCAATGCGGGTTTGCGCAGCATACAACGGCGGAATTGTTTTCCGGATCCGGCGTGATCAGCAACCGGGGCTCGGGGATGCAGGATGGATATTTTACTGCTTTGGGAGGTAATTATAAGCGTGGCGGTGTATGGGCCGCTGCGTCCAGATTCTCTGGTGTGCCGATGGGTACCTATGCCTTGCAGGCCTGGTTCCCTGGAAGAAATCAGGGTTTAGGGTTAAGGGTTAAGCAATCGGGCTTTTCTGCTTTCACACACAGTTCAGCCATCTTTTATTATGGAAGAAAACTCGCTGATCAACTGGATGTCGCCTTGGGGATCGGCATGGTAACCTATGCAGCTGTAGGTTATTCCCGGCAATTGGCGCCTGCGGAGGGCATCGGGCTTGGCTTTCAAATCACCGAGCGGTGCAGGTGGTTGCTTCAGGTGGAAGGGCTACATCGATTCTTCCTTCCGGAAAGTCCGGGAGCGTACAGTCTTAAAACGGGATTAGGTTACCGATGTGGGGAAGCCATAAGCCTGACCCTTGAATATTATAATGATGAGCAAGCAGGGCAGGGTATTGGCCTGGTTTGTCATTACCAGCCTGTCCGTCACGCTTTGTTTCGCGTAGGGATGGTGAACAGGCAGTTCCTGGTGTCCGGAGGGTGGAGGTTTGGCCAATGCTGGATTGAACTGGGCCTGGGATGGCAGGCTGCATTGGGTCTTCAGCAACAGTTGCAGGTGAGTATAGACTGGGAAAAAAAGGTGCGATGAGGTGGGGACTGATGTTTTCGTGTATGCTTGCCTGTTATGTAGCCTTTCCGCAGGATCCTGAGATGGTCAGGGTGTTAGAAGATCAGGCGGATCGTGAGTTGATCATTGACACGGAGGAAGACTGGCAGAGCCTGCAGCAACTGCTTCGGCGCCCCTTGCTGTTGAATGAAGCAACGGCCGAGGACATGGCTGTCTTTCCTTTTTTAACGGCGCTACATATTGAGCAATTCATTTTGTATCGTAAACACCTGGGACCCCTCAGTGCATTGGAGGAATTGCAGGCGGTTCCGGGTTGGGAGCCGGTGTTGATCCGGAAGGTCCTGCCCTATGTAGCGGTAGTTCCGCCGGGTACCATTGGCGCTAAGTTGAAAGATGATCTTCGGAAGGCGGACCATCAGGTATTGGTGAGGGGATCTTCGCTATCGGCCATGTTGCTGCGCTATCGTTTGAATGCTCCGATGATCGGCGCCAACCTGACACTGGAGAAAGACCGCGGGGAGCGATGGTGGCAGGGTAAGAAAGGGATCGCCTTCGCGTCTGCGCATATTGTAGTGAGGAGTCTCGGATTGGTGCGTCAGTGGGTGGTGGGCGACTATCTGGTGAACCTGGGTCAGGGGTTGTTGCTCTGGCAGGGAAGAGGGTTATATAAAAGTTCGATGGCGGTGATGACCAAAAAGCAACAGGCTTTTTTAGTGCCTTATCGTTCGGCAGATGAGAACAGGTATATGCGGGGATCCGCTATCTGGCTTGGTAAGCAGCAATGGCAGGCAATGGCGTTTGTCAGCCGGCATGGGCTGGATGCCAATTTGGTAAAGGATAGCGGCAGTGGGTCCAGCTGGGTAACGGCCTTTCAAACCAGCGGATTGCATCGAACGGAAGCAGAACAGGCCGACAGGGATGCTCTGATGTGGACCTCTGTGGGCGGGGCTGTCAAGTATACACAGAAGCGATGGGCGGTGGGCGTTCACGGTGTCATGCACCAATTTTCCTTGCCCATCCTACGGCGCGCGGAACCCTACAATCTGTTTGCTTTTAGTGGAAGAAAATTAAATGGTTTTGGCGGAACGGGCAGCTACAGCTGGCGAGGGGTACATGCATATGGGGAAATCGCCTGGGATGGAAATCGATTCGCGGGAATTGGTGGGGTGATGGTGGCGGCAGACCGGAACCTCGACTTTTCAGTGCTCTTGCGGGCAGCGGACCGCGCCTATCATGCTTTTGGCGCGAGTGCCTTCATGGAAAATGAGGATGTCAACAATGAAAAAGGGGTCTATCTCGGCTTGAGCTGGCGCCCACATCCTTCCATTACGGTGGATGGATATCTGGATCGGTTTCAGTTCCCATGGTTGCGGTTCAGGGTCAATGAACCCACGCAGGGAATGGATCAAATGGTGCAGATCACCTGGAAGCCAGACCGGCAAACCCGTGTTTTGGTTCGTTGGAAAGGGCTGGAAAAAACAGAAAACGGATCCGGGATCGCTATTGTCAGAAAAAGTTTATCCACATTCCGGTCCGGGTTTAGGTTTCACATAGAAAAGAACCTCTCCAGGCAATGGGAGTGGAGGGGAAGAATTGAACTTTCACAACTACAGCGAATAGACCATTTTAGAGAGAGCGGTTTTATGGCCTTCCTGGAGTGCCATTGGTTGTCAGGAAAAGGGAAATGGGCGGGAAACGGCCGACTTAGCTTTTTTGACACCCCTTCATATGACACAAGAATTTACGCATATGAACCCGATGTTATGTATTATAGTACCATTCCCGCTAGCTTTGGGAGGGGTTTACAACTATTTTTCAATGTTCGAATGGCTGTAAATAGTAGATTAAATATTTTCATAAAGTGTTCTAATGTCTGGAAATCGGGCATAGCAAACAGCTATATCAGGGGGCAATTCAGCTTTTTTTTATGATTTTTTCACATTATTCCTATAGGCTATATTTTTTCCTCCAGACTATAACCAAAGTAAAGCAACATGAGAAAAGTCATGACTCTGCTGATGGCGTTCGTGCTTTTGTGCTTGCTGGCCATTGGTCAAACGCGTACGATCATGGGTAAGGTCAGGAATAACAAAGGTGAAGCAGTTCCCTTTGCCACCGTTGCCGTGAAGGGCACAAACCGGACGGTCACAGCTGATGCGGAAGGAAATTTCAGGAGTGTAGCATTTACCAATGATGTATTGGTGATTTCATCAACTGCTCAGAGCCTTTCTGGTAGAGTATCCGGTCTCGCCGTTTTAAACGTAAACAACTCCGTTGATCCTGCCGTGAAGATCACGCTTCGTGGTTACAGGTCCGTGACCCGGAACAATGACGCCCTGATCGCACTTGATGGGGTACCCCATCCAGTTTCATAAACTATCTTGTCCCTGATCAACCCAAACGATATTGAGAGCATCTCGGTATTGAAAGGTGGTCAGGCCGGTACATTGTATGGTTCCGCTGGTGTGAACAGTGCATTGGTGATCACCACAAAGCGTGGTGTGCAAGGTAAAGAACTTGTTACCTATAGTAACGCAACCAATATTGAGCAGATCATTTTCCTGCCTAAGTTCCACGATAAATATGGTAATGGTTCACACTATGCTGCTACTTATAGTATAACTGGATACAAATCAGATTACCTGGAGCGTATGAAAGACAACTGGCGTCCATTTGAAAACCAGCAGTATGGTTATGCTTATGATGGTTCACAGCGTATTATTGGTCGTCAGTTGGAAGACGGTTCTCAATTCATCGTTCCTTACGCTTCCATCGCTGGTGAGCGCCTCAGGATATGGAATACCGGATTCACTGCCAACAACCAGGTTTGCCGCAGCAGGTGGTACGGGAGGAAATTCTTATTGTCTTTCTATTGAGAACAACAGCACAAAAAGTGTTGTACCTTCTGACAAAAGTAACTGAACTGGTGTAAGGTTTGCAGCAGGTACAGCATTGCTCACCAATGGTAAAGACCTGACCGAACAGCAGGCCTTTTGGACCTGCTGTTTTATTGCGTAAAATATCGTTACTTGCCACACTAATTGATTTGTTATGAATGAAGTTCCGCAGAATCAACTCAATATCGAGATATCTGAAGAAATTGCCGAAGGTCAGTACGCCAATCTCGCCATCATCACCCATAGCCATGCAGAGTTTGTAATAGACTTTGTCAACGTCATGCCTGGCACACCCAAGAGTAAAGTGAAGTCGCGCATTGTACTTACCCCTCAGCATGCAAAGCGATTAATGAAAGCGCTTGCAGATAATGTACAGAAATTTGAAGCGGTGAATGGTACCATCAAGGATCTGGAGGAAGTGCAGATCCCGCTGCATTTTGGAGGTCCTGCTGCGCAAGCTTAAAAAAGAGGTTGGAGGTTGTGTGTTGGAGGTTGCAGTTCAAAGGCACAACGGCCCAATGGTTCAAATGCCCTATTGCCAAAAAGAAAAGGGGCTGCCTCATCCACTGAGACAGCCCTTTTTATATTCTAGATGGTAGTGGTTCAAAGGCTCCCACCTTCAACCTTCCACCTTCAACCTATTTCTTCGGCGCTGCTGCCTTACCAACTGCCGCTTTACCTGCTGCAGGTTTAGCTGCACTGGCTTCTTCCTGCTTCAACTGCCTTGTCATGGTTACAGAAGCAATGGGAATACGAGGAGAGTTCAGGATCTCGTAGTTCTCGATCTTCACGTCTTCCACGCGAATGTTGCCATTCAGTTGGAGTGTAGTGATGTCCACTTCAATATTTTCCCTAAGGAATTTAGGAAGGGTTTTGATCTTCAGGTTTTTCATCTTGGTTTCCAGTTTACCACCTGCCTTAACACCTTCAGATGCGCCAACAAATTTCAACGGAATAGTAGCCGTTACTGGTTTGTCTTCCACCAGTTCCAGCAGGTCAATATGCGCAAGCCTATCGCTTACTTTATTGAACTGTAGGTCTTTCAGGATGCACCTGTACGTTGCACCATCTACCTTAACTTCAGCAACCTGGAAATCAGGTGTGTAAACGAGCGGCTTAAATGCTGCTGCCGGAGCCGAAAAATTCACCTCCTTAGCACCCCCATAGATTACACCAGGTACCAGATCCTGAGAGCGTAACTGACGGGTGGCTGATTTGCCAGTTCCGGTCCTCAGTTGTCCTTCGATTGTAACTGTTTTCATTGTTATAATTATTAAAAATTGACTACGTCTTCACACTAACTGTTCCGCCTTTGCGAGTGGATGAACAGACTCGTGATACTTTGGTTTTCGTAGGCGTGCCTGATCGCAATCGCAAAAAGGTCCGCTACGGAAAGTACCTTGATCTTACTGCTCTGACCCCTGATGGGAATCGTATCACAAACCACCAGTTCTTCCAACACACTGTTTTCGATGTTGGCGTAAGCGTTTCCACTTAACACCGGGTGCGTACAAAGGGCTCTTACACTTCGGGCGCCTTTGTCTTTCAACAACTTCGCCGCCTTGGTGAGGGTGCCTGCGGTATCGCAAATGTCATCGATCAACACCACATCCCTGCCTGTTACATCACCAATGACCACCATGCTGGAGATCTCATTGGCCCTTTTCCGGTGCTTATCGCAGATCACCATTTCCACATTGAAATAGCTCGCAACTTCCCGGATCCGGTTGGCCGAACCCACGTCAGGGGCCGCAAAGGTAAGGTTTTCCAGCTTAAGATTCTCGATATAAGGGATAAAAATGGCCGAGCTGTCCAGGTGATCCACCGGGATGTCGAAATACCCCTGGATCTGGGGCGCGTGAAGGTCCATCGTGATCACGCGGTCCGCACCGGCCGCTGTCAGCAGGTTGGCGATGAGTTTTGCACCGATGGCTACCCGGGGTTTATCCTTCCTGTCTTGCCTGGCGAAGCCAAAATAGGGGATAACAGCGATGATTTTGTAGGCGGAAGCACGCTTCGCCGCGTCTATCATCATCAGTAATTCCAGTAGATTATCTGCCGGAGAAAAGGTGCTTTGCACGAGGAAAACATAATCGCCTCGAATACTTTCGAGGAAAACTGGTTGAAATTCCCCGTCACTAAAACGCTGGATGTTGATCTTGCCGAGATTGTTACCAAAGCGCAGCGAGATCTTTTCCGCCAAATACTGTGAATTGGTGCCGGAGAAAATCTTGGCATAAGGAGAGTTACGTTCCATAAAGGTGAATGAGCCGCGAAGATAGCCATTCAGGGGTATGGAACAAAATCAGGTTTGGTCCCTTTTTACAAGCTCGCCACCGTATTGGAAGCCAGTGGTGTAGCCTGTTTGGGCGTTTCTGTACTCACCGTCGGGAACTTCCTGGGATTCAATGTTCGGTAAATGGAAGTGCAGATGAAAACAGAGAATATCAACACCACAAAATACATGCCTACACAGAAAAGGAAGGGCTGCAGGGAGCCGATGATGAGTTGCCTTCTGGAGTTAGCCATTGGATCTGGATTTACGTTTTTAATAGAATTGGATAGTACATCGAAAATAGGAATCATATGAAGCCTGCACAAGCGAAAAACCGCCCGATTTTGGAATGGGCAATTGACGATAGGCCACGAGAAAAACTACGGGCGAAAGGCGTAAAAATACTGAGCGACACAGAGTTGCTGGCCATCCTGATCCAACAGGGTACCCGAAACCGAACGGCCGTAGACCTCGCCAGAGACGTGCTTTCCGCTAGCAAGCAGAACCTGAAGGAGCTGGGTCTACTGTCTATGGCTGACCTGCTGAAGATCAATGGCATCGGGGAAGCAAAAGCCACAATTATTCTCGCCGCCCTGGAACTGGGACGGCGCCGACAAGCCGCGCAGAACCTGGAGAAACCCATTGTGCAGGGTGCATCCTCAGTAGCGTCTTTCCTGCAGACGATTCTGCAGGACCATGATCATGAAGTGTTCATCGTCCTCTACTTGAACCGCGCCAATAAGATCAATCATTATGAAATTGTCAGTTCCGGAGGAATGAGTGGAACCGTTGCTGATCCGCGGGTGATCCTGCGGCGTGCCCTGGAAGAAAAAGCGGTGGGAATTATTTTATGCCATAACCATCCATCTGGGAGCTTACGCCCAAGCCATGCAGATCGTGAACTGACCATAAAGATCAGAGAGGCCGCGAGATACTTTGACATCCTGGTCCTTGACCATATCATCGTCAGCCATGAGGGTTTTTTCAGTTTTGCCGAGGAGGGGCTGCTTTGATACGGGCTTCTCTCTGTCCACAAAATACATATCGATCTCCCCTGCATTTGTTGCTGGGTGGAATGCCTGGTTGGCTGTAGTGCCAAATTCAGTGAAAGCAGTGTATAAGATATTATGATTTAGTCTGAACCGCTTGTTCATTTTGCGCCCTTAGTCGTTTGCATAACATTTTGATAAAGCCCCTCGCCACTTCCGGCCTGGATTCAATCAATTCATAGAACGGCTCCTGGTCTATCCGGAAGAGAATGGCATTCTCTGCCGTAGTGGCACTGGCGGACCTGGTTTCTGCGTCCAATAAGGATAGCTCGCCAAATACTTCCTTCTCTTTAAGTACGGCAAGGGTAATATGTCCCTTGTGAATCCTTACGGATCCCTGGTGGATGATATACATACAGTCCCCGATCTGGCCCTCGCCAAAGATGAGGATACCTTTTTCATATTCAATCTCGTGCATAAGCGGCGCCATTTCCGCGAGGATATTCTCCGGCGTGTCCCTGAAAATAGGGAGTGATTTCAGGATCAGTACTTTTTCGATGAGCAGTAATCTTTCAAGACCGGTTGACGACATCTTTCAAATTTATGGGTTTTACCATTGCATACACGGCAGTTTCCCTGACCAGTCTGCTGTTTGCACCCACATAAGGATGGATCAATCCCATATCAATATTATGCAGGTATTTTTTGGTGATGTACATGGAACATGCCTTGGTCCAGTCGAGATATTGAATGGGCTTTTCCTTTAGTACTTTGGAAATAATATCATCGATCCCGGCAAAATCAATGTCTTTCAGCAATGCCCTCAGTGTATTACATCTGTGATCCAGACTGGTGGTTTCAAACATGGTATTGAAATACCGGCCGATGTCTTTTTTTACCGTGAGCTCAATGATCTCCATGGCATTGGCCACGTTCTCATTCAAGTTACTTTCCAGTCCGTGTTTAGCCTGGTTCATTTTCACGCGGTCAAACATGCAGGCAAACAAGGCCAGCAGCACATCCCTGATCTCTTGTATTTCCAGATGCAGTGCGCTCTTTAAGATCTTATGCTCATCCTTTTCATGAATGATGCGTTGCATGTGCATCAGTTCAACACCGTAGATAATGTATTCACGTGCGATCTGCTCCATCTGCCGAAGGGTTACATCGTTTGCGTGGTATTTCGTACGGTACAGGGACTTTATGATGACGGGAGTGAGTTTATGTTTTTCAGACAGCATCTGCGTAAGCACCTGTTGCGAAGCGGTTCCGCCAATACGTCCCAGCAGAATAATGATTTTCTCTTCCCACGCCTCATTGGCGGGATCCTTGAGCATCTTTGCAAGGATCGGCACTGTTTTTTCTCCCACCGCCTGGAATGCAGCCAGAACATGCTTTCCATGGTCCGGTAATAAAGCAGACAATGCAACTAAGGTTTGTGTATCTGCAGCCCTGCCAATGGCCCGGATGCCCAGCGCTTGCACATGTTTATCTTCGTCTTCCAGCAAGGTCCTGAGGTCTTTCTGGCAATACTCATCGCGGATCTGCGTGAGGATGTCCGCTGCATATAGTTTATCCATACGTGCAGTACTGTTAATGAGTGCAGCCAGTTTCTCTTCAGCCATGCTGCGGACGGCGGAATCAGCATTTAACACCATTCCAGCAATGGCCGCTTTTTGTACAGTTGAGGCAGGTTGTTGCAGGTAAGCTGTGAAGTTTTCCTGCAACGGGAAAATCTTGGCGATGGTTCGTACCGCTTCGTCCCTGATCTCCGGCTGGGTATCATCTTCGGCTAGCCGGAACAGTTGTGCGCTGATCTCCTCATTCACTTCGCCATTGATCAGTTTCAGGGTCTCCAGTTTTACCTGGGGCGATGGATGGTTGATAAGACTCAGCGCCATCTCATTCGCAATCGGATCCGTTTTGCTGTTCAGCATCTTGAGGATACTGATCACTTCCAACTCATTGCCGGTTGAAATTTTCTGACGGATGGCCTGTTGGATGTTTTCATCGTTCAAAGAAAATTCTTCCTGGCTGAAATAGCGGGAAGTAATGGTTTTGACGAGGATCAATAGGTACTGCCGGTTAACAAGGATAATACCCACCAGCCATACAATACCCAATACCAATACAATGTCACTGATGGTATACAGGGACACTTCGTGCTGGATCTTCACCAGCAGCAACAACAACAATCCGGTGATGA
Organism: Sphingobacteriales bacterium; assembly: GCA_046317915.1. GTDB lineage: Bacteria > Bacteroidota > Bacteroidia > Chitinophagales > Chitinophagaceae > Pollutibacter. The sequence goes on along the minus strand of JBKCVJ010000179.1, from coordinate 28,646 downwards.
GGTAGGCAAATGGATCCATGATGCCTTTTACAATATTGTGCGCCCGCAATCGCTCATGCGTAGGCAAGGGTTGCATCAGGGTGATCAGGCTCGGTGCATTAAAGACCGTTCTGCATACATCCACCAGGATGAAGGTGGCGCCAAAAAGGTAGAAGACCATTTTTTCTGATGCGTCTATAAATTCCGTAGCCGCAATCACACCTACCAATGCCATCATTACCAACGGCGTGATCATCAGGGTTTGCCGCAATCCCATGTTGCTCATTACCCTTCCTGTAAAGATCATTTTAGCTACCAGCGCGAGTAACCGAACAACGGCCTGGAAGGCACTAATGAAAGTGGCAAGTTCAACATCACTATGGCTCCTGTGCTTGATCTCGGAATAAAAGCCATAATCGATCAGCAGCAGACAACAGAAGGCCAGCACGGAAATAAGTGCGATGTCCCTGATGAATGTGTTCTGCAAAAAATTGCGCAGCAGGGCCTTTATTCTGGTATTGCCATGGTGCACGTGCTCATGTTCATGGGCCTTATGCTCATGTTCAACGGTAAGCTTCCCGCTCCGGTTGATGGCCAGGAGAAAGGGGATAGACAATGCCATGCACACTGCAGCGGCATAGAGCATATTCATGGTGCCAATGGACTTAGCCGCAACTAACGCCAGGGAGTAACCGATGAATTTGGCTGGAATATCGCCCGAACTGATCAGCCCGAACAAGCGCTTGCTTTGCCGCAGGTCAAACAAAAGCGTGGCCACGCCCCAGAACTGAAGGTTGTTTAATAAATACAATACATGGAACCATGCCAGCATCACAAACAACATGATGCCGCCGTGCGAAAAGTAATCGGCAAACCGAAAGAACAACGCACTGGCCACCATCAGTACCGTCACCACAATGGTGAGCCTGGTCATCGGGATCCGATGTTCCAGTTTGGAATAGAGATAGCCCGTTCCCCAGAGCAATACTGCCGAAAGGATCATTACCCACGGGAGGGACGTCATTTCAAAATTCTCGAGGAAGCTGGCAAAAGCTGCGGTAAAGAAGAAGGCAATACCGGCGCCCTGCAAAAACTGCAGGGTCATGAGATTCCGAACCAGCCACCATTCGCCCTGGTCCACATTCAACAGTCGCAGCCAGTATTTTCTTCTGTCCATCCTTTCTCTTTTACGCTATGGCAGGTGCTGTTTCAACTGTTGTAGATGTAGTTGTTTTTTGGGGTTCCGGTCTTGTTTACAAGTAAGTGTAAAATAATTATGGCTCTCAAAAAAGCGGATCTGCAGTGGATCCCAGTCGGCCTCCTGGCTGATGACACCATAAACGAGGAATTCTTTCTTGAGACCCTCACTGATCGGTTCAAAATCGTTTCTGCCGAGATAGTCCAGGTCCGCATCGCAAATGATCTGCTCCAGGTGATTGTGCGGTGTCTGCGGAATTTTAGTGGCCATGATCATCCCCTTCACTTTGTCGAGCTCCCAGGGTTTCAGGTCACCCGCTTCAAGTGTATCCATCAAAACCTCGCAACTTTTGTCTTCATGGTGATTGTAGGTATATAGGAAACCGGTATCATGGAAAAGGGCTGCTACGCGTAACAGCATAATGTCATCGGCATGGGTGATCTGCTCACCGTGGGCAATCCTTTCTACCTGGGCCATAACGTCCTTGGTGTGGGCCAGATTATGGTAGGTAAGCCTGGGATCCAGTTGTTGTTCAAGTATGGTGAGCACTTTCTGTTTGATAGCCTGGAACCTCAGTTCGGTCATAATAATCAAATGTATTCAACAATATGCTGAATTAAAAGTAAGATTATTTGCTTTTATAGGCAATTTCGAAAATCAATTTCCACGATGCCCTAATTTTACGGGTTATGGAGAAATTCCTGATCGCCGCATTGGGTAACATAGGTGCAGAGTATCAAGGCACAAGACATAATGCCGGATTTGATGTGGCCGATGCATTTGCCGCCAAGCACGGCGCAGCTTTTCAGTCGGGCAGACTTGCTGACATCACAGAAATTCGCTACCGGGGCAAGCTGCTCATCGTCATCAAACCCACTACATACATGAACCTGAGTGGCCGTGCGGTGAAGTATTGGATGGATAAGGAGCGCATCGATGCGGAACATATCCTGGTGATCATGGACGATATTGCGATCCCGCTGGCCAAACTTCGGTTGCGCGCCTCCGGTAGTGACGGCGGACACAACGGCCTCAAAAGCATCCAGGAAAGCATCGGCACCACAGCCTATCCCCGGCTCCGGTTTGGCATTGGCGGGGATTACCCCAAAGGCCACCAGGTGGAGTTTGTACTGGGAAAATGGACCGATTCTGAACTTCCCATCGTCAGCCGTAAAATTCAAGCCTCTGCAGAAGTCATTGAATCCTTTGTAGTTAGGGGTTTGCCGATGGCTATGAACGAAGCAAATAAGCTCGACTTCGGCCCTGATATAGTATAAATCACGAATGATTGATTATTTTAGCACTGTATCTTGAACTGTCCAATCTCCATGCAGAACCTATAATCTATGAATCACCCAACCGTTCAAGACGTTTATATCATTTTCCAATCTTTAAACCTTATTGAACAATGAAAATTTTCTGCGTAGGGAGAAACTATGTGGCTCACGCAAAAGAACTCGGTAATGATGTACCGGAAGAGCCGGTGATCTTTATGAAACCCAAAAGCGCACTTCTGCAATCCCATACACCTTTCTATTATCCGGAATTCACCAATGAACTGCATTATGAATGTGAACTGGTGCTTCGGATCGCTAAAAATGGCAAGTATATACAGGAAAGATATGCCTCCAAGTATTATAATGGCATTACGGTAGGTATTGATTTCACTGCCCGGGATATCCAGAATGATCTGAAGTCCAAAGGGCTCCCCTGGGAGAAGGCCAAGGCCTGGGATAACTCAGCCGTGATCGGGAAATGGATCGATATCAAACCCGATTTGAATAAGAAAGACGTCAACTTCAGCCTGTATAAAAACAAGGAGTTGGTTCAGCAGGGAAATTCCGGAAACATGATCTTCAGTTTTGATTCCATCATAGCCCACATCTCTAATTATTTCTCCCTGAACATCGGGGACCTTGTATTCACCGGCACACCCGCTGGCGTAGGGGAATGTGTGGTAGGAGACGATCTCGCCGGTTTCATTGAAGACGAGAGCCTTTTTGAGCTGAATATTAAATAAGCGATCCAGCTTTGCACAAAGAGAAGGTACTTAAAGCGTTTGAATGGATGTGCCAGGCGCGCTTCATGGCGGAAACCTATGAAGCCAACCGCCAGGTGTGTAAGTATGTGCATTCCACTTCCCGTGGTCATGAGGCCATTCAACTGGCTACGGCTTTTCATCTTCTTCCTTGCGATTATGTAAGCCCTTATTACCGGGATGAAAGTTTGTTACTCGGCATCGGCTATCGCCCATATGAACTGATGCTGCAACTGCTGGCCAAGGCTGATGATCCGTTCACCGGCGGCCGCGCGTATTACAACCATCCATCGTCCATAGCTCCGGATAAGCCCCGCATGATCCAACAAAGCAGTGCCACGGGCATGCAGGCGATCCCAACAACCGGCATTGCACAGGGCCTGCAGTATATCGAAAAACATTTAGCTGATCAATTGCGCAAAGGGCCAGACGGACAACTGCCTTTAGTAGTTTGTTCGTTGGGGGATGCGAGTATTACCGAAGGCGAAGTGAGTGAGGCTTTCCAGTTTGCGGTATTGAAAAGATTGCCGATCATCTACCTGGTGCAGGACAATCGTTGGGGCATCAGTGTCACCGCCGAAGAGGCCAGAGTCATGGATGCCTATGATTATGCAGGCGGTTTCCCCGGCATGGAAAGAATGAGGATCGATGGGGCCGATGTGGTGACTGCATTTCAAAAGATGGAAGAAGTATTCCGCTATGTGAGGGAACAACGTGGACCGGTGCTGGTGCAGGCCAGCGTGCCCTTGTTGGGACATCATACCAGTGGGGTCCGGAAAGAATTTTATCGTACCGCAGAAGACCTTGCACAGCATGCGGAACGGGATCCCTTCCATATTCTGCGCAACCAGTTACACCAGTTCGGCATCACCACCGAAGAAGTGGAAGCGATAGAAGCCAATGCAAAGGAACTTGTACGCAAAGATTTTGCAGCAGCCATGGCCGCAGCGGAGCCAGACCCCGCTAAGGTTACCCAACATATTTTTGCACCCACCCCAATACTAACGGAAACGGGTAACCGGGAACCAGCAGGTGCGGATAAGATCATCATGGTGGATGCGGCACTGTATGCCATTCGCGAGATCATGGAAGATCATCCGGAAGTCATTTTGTTTGGACAGGATGTGGGGCGGAGGTTAGGGGGCGTATTTAGAGAGGCGGCTACCCTGGCGGAGCAGTTTGGCGATCATCGTGTATTCAATACCGCCATACAGGAAGCGTATATCATCGGGTCCACGGCCGGTCTAAGTGCAACAGGGATCAAACCCATCGTTGAAGTTCAGTTCGCGGATTACATCTATCCCGGGATCAATCAATTGGTATCTGAGATCTCTAAATCATCATATCTCTCTTGCGGAAAATTTCCGGTACAGTCGCTCATCCGTGTACCCATCGGCGCATACGGCGGTGGCGGACCTTACCATAGCGGCAGTGTAGAGACCACATTGCTCAGCATCAAAGGGATCAAGATCGTGTATCCTTCCAATGCGGCAGACATGAAAGGCTTGATGAAGGCGGCCTTCCTCGATCCCAATCCGGTGTTGATGCTTGAACACAAAGGACTTTACTGGAGCAAGGTGCCGGGAACAGAAGGCGCCAAGCGCCCGGAGCCTTCGCGGGATTATATTCTTCCATTGGGCAAGGGTAACATCGTACTCAGCGCAAACCCTTCTGCCATCGCTGAGGGTAACAGTTGTTGCGTGATCACTTATGGCATGGGCGTCTATTGGGCGCTGGCTGCTGCTGCTGAACATCCCGGCGGTATTGAAATAGTGGATCTCCGCACACTCTATCCACTGGATGAAGAACTCGTGATGAACGTGGTGAAGAAGCATGGCAAATGCCTCGTACTAACGGAGGAGCAGCAAAACAATTCTTTTGCGGAAGCCCTTGCGGCAAGGATTTCCCATGCCTGCTTCCGATGGCTGGATGCGCCCGTGGAAGTGATGGGTGCTTTGAATGTACCTGCGATCCCGATGAATACCATTCTTGAACAGGAAGTACTGCCAAACGCAAAGAAACTGTCGGCAAGGCTGAAGACTTTACTGCAATCCTGAATTAGGCATCAGCGGGCCGCAAAAAATCAAGATCATGAAAGGAAATGGGCTTGTGGAGCAAACGATAACGCTCCTCGGGAATATCATGCGGCGGCGAAGGCAAATACCAGCTCATCAGATAAAGGCGCATCTTCGGATACTCTTCCACGATCTCCCTGGCCCTGCTCCAACCCGGACCGTCCGGCAGGTTTTCAGCTTCTCTATCCCATCTGTCAGTGTCAGCGCGTAATGAACATTGTACAGACGAAGTTGTCAATAATTTTTGATCAGCATACATAAGTCCGCTTCGTCGTCAATGATCATGATATTTCTTCCTTCGTCCATCTGCTGTGAAAATTAGTGTTCAACCATTCATTGACCGAATTGTTTGGGGATGCTCCTGTTCATCATCCGGTTGGTCTATACACCTTGTACCGCGATGGTGTGGAATGGGGACCGATGTCTCCCCATTTTTGGGAAATTTTTCTACGGATTTCCCCAGTCACTGGATGGAACTGGATCTGCCCATCCAGACGGCCATGGTGAAACTCATGGGTGGGCATGCAGATACATTGATCGGCAGTTCTGTATATGATATGAAGGCAGATGAACGAGACTTACAGAAAGTAAATGACCAATATTAATCTGTCCCTGGACTATCTGAATGAATTGAATTCCCCACGGCTTCTGGTCCCGGATATATTTTTCTTTTTTCTGGCCCGTCCGCCTGTCGAATAAACAATGACCCCGATAATCCTGTTGCTCGGGTGTATGGAGCGTTGCTGCTCTTTTGGTGGTTATTTTCTCCGGCATAAAAATCTTTTGGGATTAACCGTAAAAATTCGTGCCACCAGCAATCTACTCCCCACTCCCTACTTCCTCCAGTTTCCTCTGCACTCTACGCTCCGCCCTCTGCCCTTCGTTCTTGTTGAATTCTCTAAAAATCAATCTCAGGCTCTGGTCATACGTAAAATAATTGTACATCCAGTTCACAAAGGTGACAATCCTGTTCTTTACGCCCAGGATCTGCATCAGGTGCAGGGCCATCCAGGCAAACCAGGCAAGGGTGCCCTTGAGGTGCAGTTTCGGCTTGGGGATATCGGCCACGGCCCGGTGCCTTCCCACGGTAGCCATCGATCCCTTATCCTTGTAGACAAAAGCTTTCAGCGGCTCGCCTTTTTTCATGGCCCTCAGGTTATGCGCAAGGAGTTTGGCTTGATCGATGGCAACCGGCGCCACCTGCGGGTGTCCGTTGGGGTAGTCCTCGGTTTCCATATAGGCGATGTCTCCGAGTGCGTAAATATTGTTCGTTCCCGGAATGAGGTTGTGTACATCCACTTTGATTCTATTGCCTCTGGCAATCAGCGATGGATCGATGCCCTGGAGTACATTGCCCTTGATGCCGGCGGCCCAGATTACGGTGCGACAAGGGATCTGCTGACCGTCTTTCAACTGAAGGCTTTTGCCGTCGTAGTTTTCCACGAAAGCCTGGGTGAGTACATTCACACCCATCTTGGTCAGGTATTCTGCAGCAGTTTCGGAAGACTGGGGAGACATCACCCCTAAAAGTTTGGACTGCCCTTCCACGATGTAGATCTTCATCTCGGAAAAGTCGATCTCAGGATAGTCCTTGGGCAATACAAACTGTTTCATCTCCGCGATGGCGCCCGCAAGCTCCACACCAGTAGGGCCTCCGCCCACAATCACAATGGTCAGCAGTTCATTGCGAAGTGCAGGATTCTTTTCTTCCAGTACATTCTCGAAATTCTGGACCAGGTGGTGACGGATGCGCAGGGCCTCAACGGTTGATTTCATCGGCCAGGCATGGGTTTCAATACTCTTATTTCCGAAGAAATTGGTTTCAGCACCTGTAGCAATGACGAGGATATCGTAAGGATATTCACCGATATCAGTCACTACTTTTTGGTCCCACTTGCGGATCTCCAGCACTTCTGCAATGCGGATCCTGACGTTGCGACTTTTATGAAAAGCTTTGCGCAACGGAAAGGAAATGTTAGACGCGTCTAGTCCTGCCGTGGCTACCTGGTAGAACAGCGGCTGGAACTGGTGATAGTTGAATCTGTCGATCAGTAAAACATTGAAACCCTTTTGTGCGTCGAGCTGGTCTGCCAGTTTCAACCCGGCAAAACCACCTCCCAATATTATGATGTTCATATGCGGTTATTTCCGAATGAGGGGGAGCGGAAGAAGTTGGTACGGTGCTCCTGTGATGGTGGTGCAAAGATAACAAAGCACGGGCCCGGCGGTTTACCCTTTCGGGAAACTTTGCCGGATATTTATTGGAATCATTTCCGGGCCGATGGCTTGGCAAAATGGGCGGTTTTCCCTATCTTTGCTGCCCTCAAACGGCGGGGTAGCTCAGGTGGTTAGAGCGTTGGATTCATAACCCAAAGGTCTCGGGTTCAACTCCCGATCCCGCTACAAAGGGAAAGTCTCAAAACAGGGCTTTCCCTTTTTTATTTCCCCAATATTCCTCAGCCAGGCGGCAACATGGGGAATATTCTCACCAATCAATCGGCTTTATTGCCCGAATACGGGCGGGCATCATTCTTTTACGGATCTGTTCAACCAATCAACTTTAAAAACGAAAATATGGAGAACAGTAATCTGAACGGAGAAGTAAGGGATGCGAAAACATCTAATCGTGGTTTGGCTTCTGCTTATCCCGAAACGCGCAAGACCGTGGCCCGCAAAGGCGGTGAGAACTCACGCAATACGCCTGAGCAGTGAGGCATTAGGCATTAGGCACTGGGCAATGGGGGCATTGGGCATTAAGGCATTATTCCTACCTTAATGCCCAATGCCCAATGCCTCAATGCCTCCCAGAAACTCGCTCTATATAAAACTCATTCTCGTTGCACTGTTTTGGGCGGGGACCTTCATCTCCACGCGCGTAGCCTCGCAGGTTTTCGGGCCTTTCACCGGCGCGTTCATTCGCTACGCCATTGCGCTGTTGTTCTTGCTGCCATTGGCGTTCAAGCAAAATCCTAATCTCTTCCGCGTAGATCGCAAGCAATTACCCATTCTTTTGTTTCTAGGTTTCACCGGCATCTTCGCTTATAATTTCTTTTTCTTTAAGGGACTCAAGACCGTACCCGCCAGCAGGGGCGCATTGCTCGTGGGACTGAATCCCACTATTGTGATGATCACCTCTGCAATCTTTCTCGGAGAAAAGATCACGCCGCGCAAACTCTTTGGTATCCTGATCTCCATGATCGGGGTTACCATTGTGATCTCGCGCGGACAACCACTGAACCTGCTCAGCTCTTTAGAAAAAGGAGATCTCTTCATGCTCGGCTGTCCCATCACCTGGGCGCTCTACACCCTGGCCGGCAGAAGTGCGCTGAAACATACCACACCCTTACAAGCCTCCACCTGGGCCTCACTATCTGGTGCATTGATGCTGCTCTTGTTTATTCCAACAGAACCCTTTCCGCAACAGGTTCCCTGGAATGTGTGGCTGGCCCTTGCATATCTTGGCGTCATCGGAACAGTAGTGGCTTTTGTTTGGTATTACGATGGCATCCGGACCATCGGCGCCACCCAAACATCTATTTTCACCAATCTCATTCCGGTCTTCGCTGTGTTGCTATCGGTGATTATCCTCAAAGAAAAAGTATCCTGGTACACCTGGCTCGGCGGATTACTGGTGGTGGGCGGAGTGCTGTGGGTAAATCTGCCGATGGTAAAAAAAACCTGAGCCAATTAGCCAATTTGTCAATTTGTAAATGCGGTAATGTTGGAAGCGCGGCCGTGCGTTGCCGGCCTGCGCAGAAACACTCGGAGTGACTGCCGGCGCGCCGCTACGCAAAGCGCGCCTTCCAACATTGCCGCATTCACAAATTGACAAATTGGCTAATTCTCTACAGCGCTTGATACTGCAACAACGCTTGCTCCAAACAGTCCATAGCTGCATTCAGCGCCTCAAGGTTCAACACATATGCCAACCGCACTTCGTCCTTGCCCAGGCCGGGTGTTCCGTAGAATCCCGTAGCAGGTGCCAACATCACGGTTTGGTTCTTGTAACTAAATTCTTCCAGCAACCACTGGCAGAATTTATCGCTGTCGTCAATGGGTAATTTCGCCATGGCGTAGAACGCACCACCGGGGGTGGGGCAGAACACGCCGGGCATGGCATTGAGGCGTTTCACCAGCAGATCGCGGCGGGCTTGGTATTCTTTTTTCGGGGCGTCAAAATACGTTTCCGGAAGATCCACGGCCGCTTCGCCCATGATCTGGGCCAGACCGGGCGGACTTAACCGAGCTTGCGCAAACTTCATGGCCGACTGGTACACCGCTTCGTTCTTCGTCACAAACGCACCGATCCTCGCACCGCAGGCAGAGTATCTTTTAGATATCGTATCCATCAGCACTACATGCTGGTCCATTCCTTCAAGATGCATCGCACTCACATACTCCCCATCGTAACAAAATTCACGATACGCTTCATCAGAGAACAGATAGAGATCATGCTTGAGGCAGATCTCGCGCAGGGCTTCCATCTCGGCCCGGCTGTATAAATAACCCGTGGGATTATTGGGACTGCACACCACAATTCCCTTGGTTTTTGACGTGATCACTTTCTCAAAATCCTGGATCGGCGGCAAGGCAAAACCATTGTCGATACTGGATTTGATCGGCACCACCTTCACACCGGCCATCACCGCAAACCCATTGTAATTGGCGTAGAATGGTTCAGGGATGATCACCTCATCCCCGGGATTCAGGCAGCACATGAACCCAAACACAATGGCCTCAGAACCACCTGCTGTGATGATGATCTGGTTGGCACTAACGTCAATGCCTACTCGCTTATAATATTCAGTGAGTTTTTTTCGATAGCTTTCATTGCCCGCACTGTGGCTGTACTCCAGCACCTTGATATTGGTGTGCTTCACCGCGTCCATGATTTGGGGCGGCGTCTCAATATCGGGCTGCCCTATATTCAGGTGATAGACCTTAATGCCTTTCTTTTTTGCAGCATCTGCAAAAGGTACCAGCTTACGGATGGGAGAGGGGGGCATCTCCAGGCCCCGTTGGGAGATCTGTAACATGGGGCAAAGGTACGTAACTCGGATTGTTTTGTTTTTCAGGTTTAATTATCTACTTTTTGGAAGGTTTCAATCTACACAAATGAAGAAGTTCCTTGTTATTACCACCTTTTGCCTGTCCCTATTGCAAGTGCAGGCCCAGTTCAAGGCCTACGACAGGCTCGATCTTTTTGAAAAAGAAGAGCCCTTGCCGATCACGATGAAAATGGATTTGAAGGAGCTCCTGAACAAGAAGGCTAACGACAGTTATCTCTTTACCAATATTGCCATTAAAAATGCGGATTCCGTATTGGACGGAGACATCAACCTTCGGGCCCGCGGAAAGTTCAGAAGGGAATTCTGTTTCGTGCCGCCATTGAAACTCGACTTTGATACTTCAACCGCCGGAAAGCTCAAGGGGTTGAAAAGCATAGACCTCACCTGCCAGTGCAAGCTAGGGAATGAATTCATGCAGCTCGTGTATAAAGAGTATACGATCTACCGCATGTACAATGTGCTGACGGATAAAAGCCAGCGGGTAAGGTTGGTGAACCTGACGCTGGAAGACAAAGAAGCCAAACGCAAACCGGTTACCATTCCTGGATTCTTTATTGAAGACTATGACGTTACGGCAAAGCGAAATGCCTGCAAGGAAGTCAAGATCAAAAAACTGCATACGGAGAATACGGATCGCAAGCAGATGACGATGGTGGCGATGTTTGAATACATGGTGGGCAATACGGACTGGTCCGTGTATGCCAACCACAACATCAAACTCATGCAGGATACTGCGAATCCCGATTCTAAGCCTTTTGCGTCAGCGTATGATTTTGATTTCTCCGGTCTCGTGAATGCACCCTACGCCACGCCAGATCCTCAACTGGGCACGGAGTCTGTTGCAACAAGGGTATACCGTGGCTTCCCACGCGAGGTCGGTGAATTGAAAGAGATGGCAGATTATTTCCGCAGCAAGAAAGACGCGATCTATGCCGAGATCACCAACTCGAAATTTCTGGACAACCGTTCCAAGAAAGATATGATTGGATATCTCGATGAATTCTATAAAGACATCGCCAGTGAGAAAAATCTGAAGGTATTGTTTATAGACAATGCAAGACAGCAATAAAAAAACCGGAGAACCTCCGGTTTTTTGCCATTAGCTACTAGCTATTAGCTACTAGCGAATTAGTTAACTACTTCACCAGTGATAGTTATCGGAAACGGAACATCCACCCCTTTCACTTTCACATAGATCTCTTTGGTGAAAGGTCCCACTGCAGCAGCGTTGAAACCGGCAGTGATCTTTTCAGAGCCGCCTTTTGCAACAGGTGCCTGTGGCCATTTCGGCGTAGTGCAACCGCAGGAAGCCTGCGCATTTTCAATGATCACTACAGTGCCACTGATATTGCTGAACACGAAATCATGCGTTACCGGCTGGCCTTGCTTGATCTTGCCGAAATTGTATTTCGTTTCCTTGAATTTGATAAAATCTTCTGCTTTCTTTTGTGGGGTGGCGGTTTGCGCAAATACAGGCGCCACCAGGAATGCTACTAGAATGGTCAGTAAGGTCCTTTTCATGTCTATTTTAATTTACATTTTTTAATAAAGCGATGGATTGGTTTTTCGGTGCCGGCTGATCCGGGGTTTTCCAAACCGCACCTTTAATGGTGATCATTTTCATCTGACCTTTTTGGTAGAGGACGGTGATCGATTTCTCAAAAGGTCCCTCGGTGGCTGAATTATACCCCACTTTGATCTCCGCAGTGGCGCCGGGAGCGATCGGCTCCTTACTCCATTCCGGCGTGGTACATCCGCAGGAAGCCTGCACATCGTCCAAAACCAATGGAGCAGTGCCCGTATTGGTTACCTTGAAAATGTGGGTCACCGGCTTACCCTGGGGGATCCGCCCGAAGTCAAAGCTCGATTCCTTCAACTGAATGGTTTCCGGCTTTGCATCAGATACAGGCTTGAGCTGCGCCCCGGCCGTAAGGGCCAGAACCACCAAACTGATTGATAATAAAGCTTTTCGCATGGTATTCATGTGATAAGAATAACGCAACACAAATCTACATATTGTTTGGAAACTACGGATCAGTGCTTTTCACCTCATTTCCTGGTATTTTCCCCAAGGCCTGAAACACAGGGATTTTTGCCTCCGGACCAGCCGTCCCAAGCCTAAATATTAACATTTCCTGCGGATTTATCGACCTCCCTCCGCAATCAGCCTCCTTAAAGGTGATAATGCTTATGTTTGCCCTTATGAATGAGCCCATTACCAACGAATTGCTGGAAGATAAGCTGTCTTTTGAAGCCTTTCGCGAGGAGGTCCTGAAAGACTACCGCACTGCCTGCGAAAGCCGGGAAGCCAGTCTGCTGGGCCGGAAAGAAGTGCTCACGGGCAAGGCCAAGTTCGGGATCTTCGGAGACGGTAAGGAAATACCCCAGATCGCCATGGCGAAATTCTTCAAACCGGGGGATCATTACAGCGGGTACTACCGCGATCAAACCTTCGCTTTCGCCATTGGTGCGGCCACCATTCGTGAGTTTTTTGCCCAACTCTACGCCGATCCGGACGTAAACAACGATCCGCATAGCGGCGGCAGGCAGATGAACGCTCATTTTGCTTCTACTTACCTCAACGAAAACGGCGATATCACGGACCTCGTCAACCGCAAAAATGTATCCGCCGGCATGGCACCCACCGCCGGGCAAATGCTCCGATCCCTGGGCATGGCACTGACCTCCAAACTCATTCGTAACCTTGAACCCAATCCTGCTTTTGATACCCTCAGCAACCAGGGTGATGAAATGTGCTTCTGCACCATCGGCGATGCCTCCACCAGCGAAGGCCATTTTTGGGAGACCGTCAACGCCGCAGCGGTACAACAGGTGCCACTGGCCATTTTTGTTTGGGACGATGGTTTCGGCATATCCGTCCCAAAAAAATACCAGACCACCAAGGGCTCGATCTCAGAAGCCCTGAAAGGATTTCAGAAAAAAGAAGATACCAACGGTATCCTCATCTATAAAGTAAAGGCCTGGGATTATGCGAGCCTCTGCGAAACCTTTGAAGAAGGGATCCGCAAATCCCGCGAGAAACATATCCCTGTGCTGTTCCACGTGGAAGAAGTCACCCAGCCCCAGGGCCATTCAACTTCGGGTAGCCATGAGCGTTATAAGACGCCGGAGCGGCTGGAATGGGAGCGGGAGTGGGACTGTATCCGTAAGATGCGGGAATGGATCATCGCCAACATGCTCGCCGAAGATGAAGAACTCATCGATATTGAACATGAGGTCAAGCACATGGTGCGCGAGCTCCGTCAGGAAGCCTGGGACGCCTATATGAATCCTATTCGTGATCAGGTGCATGCCGTGATTCCACACCTGGAACATGCGATGATGCAGTTGCCCGAACACAAGGATGAGATCCAGGCCCTGGTCCAGGATCTGCAACAACAGAAAGAACCTTTGCGCAGGGATGTGATGAGAGCCATCACCCGAATCCTTGAACTCGGCCATGGTGTTGCTTTACCGGAATTAGCGCAACTACAGATCACACTACGCGCAGAAAATACCGCACTCTTCAGCACGCATCTATTTGATGAAGGGGATCAGAACCTCATGCAGGTGGAAGGCATTCCGGCTGTGTATGAACCCGATGCGCCCACCATCAATGGCTATGAGATCCTGAATAAATATTTCGATCAGCTCTTTGCAGCAAACCCACTGGTATTTGCTTTTGGCGAAGACCTCGGCAAAATCGGTGACGTGAACCAGGGCTTTGCCGGCCTGCAGGAAAAATATGGCGAGTATAGAATTTTTGATACGGGCATTCGGGAACTCACCATCATCGGACAAGGTATCGGCATGTCCATGCGCGGCCTCCGTCCCATCGCTGAAATTCAATACCTCGATTATTTATTATACGGCCTTCAACCCCTGAGCGATGATGTGTCAACACTTCGTTTCCGCTCCGTGGGCAAACAAGCCGCACCCATCATCGTGCGCACCCGCGGCCATCGCTTAGAAGGCATCTGGCACAGCGGTTCACCCATGGGGATGATTATCAACGCACTAAGAGGCATGTATGTTTGTGTGCCGCGCAATATGGTGCAGGCCGCAGGAATGTACAATACATTGTTGCAAGGCAATGAGCCCGGCATCGTGATTGAAAGCCTGAATGGATACCGACTCAAAGAAAAACTTCCTGCAAATCTTTCAACATTCCGCGTGGCCATGGGCATACCGGAAATACTGAGACCAGGTAGCGATGTCACCATCGTTTCTTATGGTTCCACTTTGCGCATTGTGATGGAAGCTGCCGATGTGTTGGAGAAAATGGATGTGGAATGTGAAGTCATCGATGTACAAACCTTACTTCCTTTTGATGTGGATCATATGATCCTGCAATCACTTAAGAAAACCAACCGCATCATTTTTGTGGACGAAGATGTGCCCGGCGGCGCTGCGGCATATATGTTCAACAAAGTGATGGAAGAACAAGGGGGATATCGATGGTTGGATGTAAGTCCGCGCACCCTCACGGCAAAAGAACATCGTCCCGTTTATGGCACGGATGGCGATTATTTCTCCAAGCCCAATGTGGAAGACATTGTGCACGCGGTGAAAGACATGATGCGCGAGTAATTAATCGAGAAATCTTTTCTGCAATTCCGGTGTTGGGATCCAACACTCCGTCTTTTCACCGAACCATTTATAGCGGTTGCGGGAGATGAGATCATACACGCCATCACGGATGAATTTGGGGACGATGATGAAGGCGTAGAAGATGGACCAGAAGCCACCCACATGTTTGAGCACGCGCAACGCACCGGTTGAACGCGTATAAATTTTATCCCCTTCCTGTACTACAAAAGATTTGAATGCGTCGGCAGGTAGTCCCTGTGCGGCAAGCATCGCTTGTCCCGCCTTGCTTTGCAGCGATGCAAAACGAAAGATTTTTTTCTTGTCGATCTTGAGGATGAATTGAACGGACCCTTCACAGAGATTGCAAACGCCATCGAAAAATATGATGGGCCCGTTGTCCAATTTATTTGAGGTTGTGGAACACTTTCTGAACGTCTTCGTCCTGTTCCAGTTTATCGATGAGTTTCAGGACTTCATGCGCCTGTTCTTCGTTGAGTTCAACCGTGGTGCCGGGGATCCATTCTACTTCCGCGCTGAGGACGGCCAGGTTTTTTTCTTCCAGTGCTTTCTGCATTCTGCCAAAATCCTGGAAGGCAGCGCGAAGTACCAGCACATCTTCACCGTTCTCACCCGTGCTTTCACCCATTTCCTCGAGGCCGTGATCAATGAGTTCAAACTCCAGTTCTTCCTGGTTGAGGCCTGCGGGGTTCATCTTGAATACCCCCATTTTTTTAAACTGAAAAGCCACACTGCCACTGTTGCCCAGGGCACCGTTCCCTTTATTGAAATGGGATTTAACGTTGGCAACCGTACGTACGTGATTGTCCGTGGCGGTCTCTACCAACACAGCCACACCATGGGGAGCGTATCCTTCATACAGGATCTCCTCGATATTATCCATCTCCTTACCCTGCGCACGTTTGATGGCCGCTTCTACGCGGTCCTTGGGCATGTTGACCGACTTCGCGTTCTGCATGCAGCGGCGAAGGGCGGGGTTGGTATTGGGGTCTGATCCGCCGGTCTTCACGGCAATGGCGATCTCTTTACCAATCCTGCTGAACTGCTTTGCCATCTTGTCCCAGCGGGCGAACATCGTGGCTTTCCTTACTTCAAAAATACGACCCATTTGTTGTGCTTTTGCGGATGCAAATTTACGGAAAAAGAGTTTAGGGTGAGTGTTTAGGGTGAGTACTGAACCCTAAACTAAACACTCACCCTAAACGCTCACCCTGAAAAGTTCCTGATCTTTACATGATTAGTTGAAATCAGACGCCTTCGGCAAGATCTCCCCCGGATTCTCCAGCTTACTCTTCTTGCGGCTATACGCAAAGTAAACCACCAGACCGATGAGCATCCAAACCAGCGCAAATTTCAGCGTGCGGATATCAATGGCAACGATCATACCGGTGCAAATCACGGCACCGAGAATAGGTACTATCGGTACCAGCGGTGTCTTGAACGGACGCACCATATTCGGCGATTTTCTGCGCATGATCCATACGCCGAGGCTCACGAGCACAAACGCGAAGAGGGTACCAAATGAAGTCAAATCGCCGGCCATATGACCGGGAACAAATGCGGCAAACAGACCCACAAAAACAAAGAGGATCCAGTTGGCCTTATAAGGCGTTTTGTATTTAGGATGGAGTTCGCCAAATGCTTTTGGGATCAGTCCATCGTTACTCATCGTATAGAAAATCCGGCTCTGGCCCATCAGCATCACGAGGATCACCGAAGAGAAACCCGCGAGGATGGCTACCGTAACGGCGCTGGCGAGCCATTCATAGCCCGGCATATAGGCCGAGATGGCATAGGCCACAGACGCTTCCTGGCCCTTGGTGGGATCAGTGAAATCTGTGTAAGGCGCCACACCCGTCAGCACGTGACCGAAAAGAATATAGAGGATCGTACAAACAACCAATGAGCCGAGGATACCGATGGGCATATCGCGCGCGGGATTCTTGGCTTCCTGTGCCGCAGTGGATACCGCATCAAAACCGATGAAGGCGAAGAACACGATGGCCGCTCCGCCAAGCACACCACCCCAGCCGTGTTTGAAGACACCTTCATGTCCGGCAACACCTTCGGGGATCAAATATGGCGTGTGATTGTCTGCATTGATAAACTGCCAACCCACTGCGATGAACACCAGTACGATGGCCACTTTGATGAATACGATCACCGCATTCACTAGCGCAGATTCCTGGGTACCCTTGATCAGCAGGAGGGTCAGTAACAATAAGATAACCAGTGCTGGCAGATTCATAATGCCAGATGTGGTCACGCCATTAAGTGTGATGGATTCAAACGGCGAGTGGCTCCATTCATAGGGAATCGCACCTCCCAGCAACTTGTTCAGGTATTCACTCCAGGCAATAGAAACCGTAGCGGCACCGAGGGCGTATTCCATGATCAGCGCCCAACCGATGATCCAGGCGATCATTTCGCCCATCGTTACATAAGAATAAGCGTAAGCAGAACCGGCGATGGGGATCATCGCGGCAAACTCAGCATAACAGAGACCGGCAAAGGCACAGCCAATGGCGGCAATGATGAAAGAGATGGTTACGGCTGGTCCGGCAGCTTGTCCGGCCGCAGCAGCGGTACGCACAAAAAGACCGGCACCAATGATGGCACCAATACCGAGGGCAACCAGGTTACCCGCACCCAATGTTCTCTTCAATCCTTTTTCCTGGTCCTTGGTCTGCGCGAGCATCGCTTCCAGGTCCTTCGTTCTGAATAAACTCATAAGTAGTGAATATAGTTAGTGATGGTTTGTTTGAATTCGGAAAGATAGGGAAAGTCATTTATATTGCGATCCTATGCAGAAAGGGAGCAGGTTAACCCTCTATATCTTTATCTCGATGATCCTGGGTGTTGTGGTGGGATATTTCATCCACGTCAACGCTTCCCCGGAAACCATCGCCTCGTTATCCCCGAAACTTAAACTCCTGACCACCATCTTTTTGAGGCTGGTGCAGATGATCATCGCGCCGCTGGTATTTTCTACGCTGGTGGTGGGGATCGCTAAGCTGGGCGACATTAAAACGGTGGGCCGGATCGGCGGAAAGGCGCTGCTTTGGTTTGTAACGGCCTCGCTGGTTTCACTATTAATTGGTATGTTCTGGGTGAACGTGCTGCACCCCGGAACCGGATTCACGCCGGGAACAGGAGATGCCTCCGGTGCAAAAGACGTGTTAGGCAAAACCACCGCTTTCTCCCTGGAACAGTTTGTGACACATCTTTTCCCGAAAAGCATTTTTGAGGCGATGGCCACCAACGAGATCCTGCAGATCGTGATCTTCTCGATCTTCTTTGGTGTAGCGATGGCGCAGGTGGGTGAACGCGCGAAATCTGTGGTCCACGCCCTGGATACTGTGGCCCACGTGATCCTGAAAATGGTGGGCTATGTGATGAACTTTGCACCCATTGGTGTTTTTGGCGCACTGGCTGCAGTTGTGGCGGTGTATGGCGTTCAGGATATTCTTGTGGTGTACTTAAAATATTATGGTGCATTCCTGGTAGGGATCCTTTCTCTTTGGTTGGTGATGTTCATCGTTGGCTATGTGATTCTTGGTAAGCGGCTGTTTGAACTAATCAAAAGAATTTTGAATCCACTGGCTATTGCCTTTAGCACCACCAGTAGCGAAGCCGTGTTTCCCAAACTGGTGGAAGAACTGGAAGCATTTGGATGCAACAATAAAATCGTTTCGTTTACGCTGCCCCTCGGGTATAGTTTTAATCTCGATGGCAGTATGATGTATATGACCTTCGCGAGTATTTTCATTGCGCAGGTGTACAATGTTCACCTTGATCTGCCCACGCAGCTGACCATGCTGCTGGTGTTGATGCTCACGAGCAAGGGGATCGCCGGTGTGCCACGTGCTTCATTGGTAGTGGTAACGGCTACCTGCGCCATGTTTGATATTCCGCCGGAAGGCATTGCATTGATTTTACCGATTGATCACTTCTGCGACATGTTCAGAAGCATGACCAATGTGATCGGAAACGCACTGGCCACAACGGCCGTATCTAAATGGGAGGGTGAACTCACCAATCCGCACGAAATCATGAACCAGGAGGAACTTTAATTAATAGTGATGATTGAAATTTTGAATATTACGTTCAGGGACCTGCTTAATCCGGAATTTTATATCCAGAACGGAGGACTGTGGCTGTTTTTGTTTATTGTATTTGCCGAGACGGGATTGTTCGCTGGTTTCTTCCTGCCCGGAGACTCCCTGCTTTTTGTAGCAGGTATTTATAGTACTGAGCTGGCTGCCGAAGTGTTCAATACGGGAAGTGATTTCTTCAACCTGGTACTCATTGCTACCCTTGTAGTGATTGCGGGTGTGATCGGGAACAGTGTAGGCTATTGGTTTGGTCACAAGAGTGGACCATATCTGTTTAAACGGAAAGACACATTCTTCTTTAAAAAGAAACATCTTTTTACAGCGAAAGAATTTTACGATAAGAACGGTGGCGCCGCTATCATCTTCGCGAGGTTTATTCCCATCATCAGGACCTTCGCGCCCATCATTGCGGGTATCGTGAACATGGATAAAAAGAAATTCATGTTTTACAATGTGATAGGATGTATTGCCTGGGCGGTGTCTATGTTATTCGCCGGGCACTATCTCTACAAATTTTTCCTCAGCCAGTTCAATTTTGATTTGAAGGAACACCTCGAGGTGATTGTGCTGGGTATTGTGTTGGTGACCACGCTCCCCGTGATCCTGAAGCTGGTACGTGGTGGGAAGAAGCAAGACCCAAGCAACGAAGCATAATATTTTCTACACCGGATGAAGCCAGTAACCAAAGAAGCCTCCGTCATCAACCTCGCGGTCATTGTTGCTGCACTGGGTTATTTCGTTGACATCTACGATCTCCTGTTGTTCACGATTGTTCGTGAGCCCAGTCTGCGTGCCCTGGGTGTTGTGGATGCGAACATGCTTGCGGCAAGCACAAAGATCATCAACTGGCAGATGGTGGGGTTATTGATTGGCGGGGTGATCTGGGGTGTGATGGGCGATAAGCGGGGGCGACTTAGTGTTTTGTTTGGATCGATATTGTTGTACTCAGTGGCCAACTTCGCAACGGGCTGGGTGCAGACGGTGGAACAATATGCCTGGGCACGTTTTGTTGCTGGGATTGGATTGGCCGGTGAGCTCGGTGCCGGTATCACACTCGTGAGTGAGTTACTCCCTAAAAACAAACGCGGCATTGGCACCTCATTGGTGGCCGGTGTGGGATTGTTTGGGGCGGTGTTCGCGTATTTCATTTATCAGTACACGCAGGATTGGCGTTTGTGTTATAAGATCGGCGGCGGACTTGGCATTGCGCTCTTGCTGTTGCGGATCAGTGTTGCCGAGAGCGGGATGTTCCATACGGCGAAGGCCACAGCGGCCAGCAGGGGTAATTTCCTGATGTTCTTCAATAACAAGACTAGGTTCCGAAAATACATGCTAGCCATTTTGATTGGCCTGCCCACCTGGTATGTGATCGGCATATTGGTGAATCTGAGCAATCGATTTGCCAAGGAGATCTACGGCGACAATGCCATCGATTCCGGTCGGGCCATCATGTATGCCTATGTGGGCATCGCGATAGGGGATATCCTCACGGGTTTTGTGAGTCAGATCTTCAAAAGCCGTAAAAAGACACTGTATTTATTTTACCTCTCCAGTATTGTTTTCATTTGTTTGTTCTTCAGTCCATTCAATACAGGTGATCATTCCATGTATTTCATCTGTGGAATGATGGGCTTCTCCACCGGCTTCTGGGCCATTTTTGTGACGATGGGCGCGGAGCAATTTGGTACCAACCTGCGGGCGACTGCTGCTACTACTGTTCCCAATATGGTCCGCGGTGCTTTGCCCTTGATCAACCTGATGTTCAAGAATCTTTTTCAGGATAGTTGGCATTGGAGTCTTGTAAAGAGCGGGATTGTTACCGGGATTATTGTAATGGCGATTGCCGTGGTTTCAGCATACTTTACGGAAGAGACGTTTCATAAGGATTTGGATTATCTGGAAGAATAGTCGACAATTGGCAGTTGACAATTGTTCATTGGAGTGCATTTCCGAATCAGACTTTTATCCCATTATATTTCGCCGTCAGGCATACCTGCGGCAATTTGATTCCCGCAAAGATTCCGCCGTTTCACCCGCCAACGTCAACCCAAATCACGTGCTCGTCAACCTGGTTTACGTAATCGTCTATTGAGTTTGTCTGCACGTTTTTCAAATGTAGTTCCAATGGCAACATTCATTTACACTAACGGTTTTTTGGTATATCCGACAGGACACACATCATCGAGAAATTTACTGACGATCTTCAAAGTGCCTACTAGGCTTGATTTTTGCCATTTGTATTCCCAAAAATAACAGCGTACATTAGAGTGTTGTATGTCACCCTATTGATCACAGCGTTCCAGATTGACATAACCTAAAACTTCACCGACGCTGCCCCACTCAATTTTTAGCACATTGCAAGGCACACAAAGCCGACACACTAAAGCTACCCTTGCAAAGAGCTAAAAATGCCAGCGCCCCATGCCCACCCACCACCCAGCTGACGGAACACTCTTCAACTTGACCAACTATATCAACAAATGGCTTCTTTCGGCAGATATTCATAAATTGCTTTAATTAACGCAAGTATACGAATGGAAATAAAATTTATAGGGCAAGGTTTAGACCCGGAGAGTGATATTACAGCAGGGAATTTTATCATTGATTCATTAGAAAGTGAAAACTACAATTCGTTCAATGCTTTTGTTGCTTTCGTAAGTACAGGCGGACTTAAAAATATCATTGACGAGTTACTTGCATTCAGAGAAGATGGCGGAGATATCAAATTGTATTTGGGAGTGAACTTGAACGCAACTTCAAAGGAAGCATTGGAACAGTTACTTGCAAACGAAATTGAGTCTTATGTTGTCTATTCTCCCAACAACATCATTTACCACCCGAAAATTTATGCTTTTGAAGGTGCCGAAATGAAAAGAGCAATCGTGGGTTCATCAAACCTGACGGAAAGCGGATTGTTTCAGAACATTGAAGCATCTGTTTGTGTGGACTTTGAAAGTGACGATGAAAATGGAAATGAATTTCTTGCCGACATTTACGACCACTTTAATGCTATTATTAACCAGGAACATCCAAGTTGCCAACTCTTGACACAAGAAGTTTTGGAAATACTCATTGAAAGTAAAGTTGTTTTACCAGAAGCCGTTAATAGAGCCAAAACAAATAGAATCAACAAAGAGTTCGGACAAAAGGAAACCAAAGTAAATACACGACTGCTTGAATTATTTGGTAAGGTAAAAGCAAAGCGACCACCGAAAGGTTTCAGAAAAACAGTGGTGAAAAAAGAAATGATTGAAGAAGAAGAAACTTCCGAGGTTAAAGTAGTCGATGAAACTACAGAACTAAAAAGTGGTTCAATGTGGATTGAAACAGGATTGATGACTGGCGGTTCAAGAAACATTCTTGACCTTTCAAAGAAAGGTAAGTTAGATGGTGTAAATAAATTTGGAAGTGTCAGCTACTTTGGAATTGACCCCGAGGACGAAAATCAAACAAAGGACATCAATGTAATTTTCGGAGGTAAGACATACATTGGTAATCGTATTTTCTTTGCAGAGGGAAACAGCAACTGGAGAATTCGGTTGAATGGAGAAACAGCAGACGAAGAAAAACTTACAACCTTTTCCATTCCAAGCTTAGGACAAAACGGTGGCTTTCAGAATAAGATTTTGCTTTTCACAAAACTGGACAACACAAACTTCCGACTTGAAATTTTAGAGCAAGACGATATGCTACGACTGATTGAAAATTCATCCGACTGGGCTAAAGGCGGCAGTGGAAACGGTAGATCTTATGGAATTATTGCTGAGTAGATTTTTCAATTCCGCTTTAAACCAACTCAAATCTTTATTTGAATATTGTTTTCCGAATTCCGAAAGCACAAGTTTAATTTCAGAATCATTCAACTTGTAGAGAAGTATAAAAAGTAAATCAATTTTTCTGACAAGTTCAAAGCGACCTTCATCATTTGAAGTTTCCAACTCCAAATTTCCAAACAGTGAATTCAAACGAACATCATTTTTCAAAAGAGAAAACACAAGCAAAGAAATATGTTGCTTAATGGTGGCTTCGCCACCATTAAAGCTGATTGTGCTTTTGGCTTGCTCAATTTTAGGAACAGGCATTTGATTAATTACCGACTGCGTTAAATCAATTCCGCTCAGTTTTTTCTTCAAGATAAAATCAAACACAACCGAGTTAAACAGTCCACACAAATACAGCAAGTCATTTGGGTTTGTGGTGAGAAACTGAACCGACTGTGAAGCAGGAATAAAAGGTAACACAGTAGCAATGCAGGTTCGTGTGTTTGTTGCAGAAGTCAAACTTCTCCAAGCCAACATAAATTTCTCTGAATGATTCTTTGAAAGTTGTAGCCACTTTTCAGTGTTGATGTAGAACCTTGATTCAGGGAAACAATTTGCGTCTCTTTTTTTCGCTTCATCCAAAATAATAGAGGAAGATTTGCTTCCGTATCTTAATTCATCACTCACCCCATTGAATCCTGAAAACTTTCCATCAAACTGATTGAAGAATTTCCCCTCATACACAGGTGTATTGTCAATCGCCTGCTTCTGTGAAATAAATTCTGCATGGCTTGTGAAGTGAACAATTCTGCCAAACCTCACTTTGTCATAAACATTTTTGAAGAATGGGAATTCATAAGAAACTCTGAGCAAAAAATCCACTTCACTTTTGACTGAAAAGTTTGGCAGCATTCCAGTATACGGATTGAGCAGTTTCAAACCTTCATGCGACAATTCGATTTCAGAATTTGCAGTTTCAATTTGCGAAACTTCACTGAGATTCATTGATACATGAAACTTTTCACTTTTAGAATTGCCCAACAGCAAAAAGCAAAACCGTTCTCTGCTATCAATATTGAAAATCTTTTTACGGTTGATGAAGTCATAAATTGCAACAACAAATTTTCCTTTTGTTAAATACCTGAAAAGTTTTTGATTCACCTGACTTGTTACGATCGCACTTTTCAAAACCAAGCCGACAACACCTCTTTTGGTTTTCAACTTTACAGCAGCATCTGAGAACAAAGCATAAGTGTTCAACTCTCCATTGTTTGACAAACCGAAAACTGAATCCTTCTTTATATCTGATTTTGCCTTTTCAATTTCAAGTTGAAAATGCTTTGAAAATTCAGCCAAGTAAATGTTGCTTTGATTTGTTTCACCTATCTCATTTGTCCGACTTGCTTTGAAATGATTGTTAGAGATTGACGGAGAGTAAAGAGCATAAAACTTTTTTTCCTCAAAGCGAATCTTCTCCCAAGGCGGATTTCCTAAGATAACATCATACTTTCTGATTTTGCTTTTGCTAACTGAAAGTATTTCGTGAAAAATGAAGCCACTTGCAAAAACATCAACCTTCTTGCTTTCATCAATAGCAAAGTCAGTTTGTAAAAGAAAATTTCCATGAACAAAATTTTCCGACAACTCTTTGTAAAAATTTGGTTGACCAATTCGCAACAGCAAATTCAGTGCAGCAACTTCCAAGGCAAGACAGTCAACATCAAATGCAGAGATATTTTTTGCAACTGATATTAGAAGTTGCACCTTTCTTTCATCATTTAAATCCAGATTATTTGCAACTGTTTCAAAATAGTTCAAAACCTCGATCAGAAAATTTCCACCACCGCATGAGAAGTCGGCAAAACTTATTGAAGCAATTTCATTAAGCAATGAATCATTTAGAACTTTTGCTGAGGAAAGTTTTTCAATTCCGAAGTTGAGTTCAAAAAATGTATCAATAGTTTTTTTTGTTACGGAATTTGCTAATTCAGCGGGTGTGTAGTAACTGCCTAATTTGTTGCGATAATTCTTTGCAGTTGAAATTTCTGTTCCGTTGTTTTCATTTCTTGTTTCAATTCCAAGTAATGTTTCATAAAGTGTAGGAACATCTATTGATTCAACTCCAATCAAGTTGCAAAGTGTTTCATCAATCAAATCAGTGAGAACTTGACTTGATTGTTTAATGATTGATGAAAACAAATTTTCATCAGCAAAAGAATTTCTCAGCCAGTCATTTGTTGCCTTGCTAATCTTGAAATCCTCTCTCTTTGGGTTATTTTTTAAATAGAAAATACAAGCGGTGAAAACTGCCTTTGTTTTGAATCTCTCCTTATTGAGTTCAATAGGGTTGATGCTTTGCTGATTTGCAAAACACATAGAAAGATATTCTTTCAAGACATATGCATACATTTCAAGTGCCTTATTCATTGTGAAGTTGTCCTACTGTTAATGATTCCTTTGAAAAAGTAATTAAAGGTTTGTTGAAGAAGCTCACTTTGTGGTGCAATGATAAAATTGAAATGACAACTTGCGATAAGTTAATTTGATTATTCAAAAACGGATAACTTCTTCTCAGTCCTTCAATTAAAATTTCCGTATTGACAACATCAAACTTGTAAATTGAAATTTGCTTTACTCCCAATTCATTCAAAATAATCTTGTGCAGTAAATCATTGAAGTATTTTGCTTTCGTTTGTTTAAACATTGAAATATTATTTCTGATTAATTCCAAAATCGCTTTTGGATTTACATCAAGCTTGTATGACAAATCTTCAAATACTGATTCGCTGCCAACAGAAAAGCCATTGATTGCACGACTTGTAGAAAGACAATTCAAATCAAGATTTCCTGACAGAAGTGAATCCAGTTTCCCAATATCAATCTTCAACGATTTCTTTTTGTTGAAGAATGGAGATTGACCAACGACACTTTTAATTTCTGCCAGTTCTTTTGTGTTGAATTGATATTGCTTTGTGATTTCTGATTCAATCTCAGATTCAAGTTTCAATCTCTGGAAGTCATTCTGAATATCTGACAGAATCAGCTTTTCAATATAGTCAGTAACATTCGTGATGCTTGAATAATCGGGATGCTGAAATTCAAAATTCGGCAACTTACTTTGAAGATACATTTCTTTCAACTGCAAACACTTTTTGCTTCTTGCTGAAATGAATTTTGAATCCAAAATATTTGGTGCCACAGGAATTTTTGAAATGTATCCTGCACTGATTGTAAACTTCGGATTGATAATTTTCAGTAGAAATGTTGCAACCTTTGAATTGAGAAATGCAAGGTGAGCATATTTATCTCCATGTAACACCTGGATGCCCGGACCAGATGCAATGAACACCTGATTTTCTTTCAGCACTCTCACATTCAATCCTAATGTTCCTGTATCACTGTAAACAAGTTGGGTTGAAGAAATTTTATTCAGATTTCTTAAAGCACTTCCTTTATTCGCCTTTATCTTTTCTGCATTTTCACCCCAATTCACTTTGTAATAATTCAAACCAACCCATTTGCTGAAACCGCCTCCTTTGCTTACTAATTTCCAGTCGGGACTTCCATTTACTTCCCAAGCAAACTTCACAAACTCGGTGTTGTTTCCAGTTGAAGTTCCTTGCATCGGCTTGCCAAACTCAGAATAAAGTTTCAAGTGTTGAATATTTTCAAAGCGATGCTCTAACTGATAGTTGAATTCAAGGTTTTTATTTTTCAAAAACTGATTTTGGTTTAATTCAAAAGTCAGTTGAGCAGAAAAGGTTTTGTCAGCTACTAAACTTTTTTTCTCAGACTGATTGCAGTTTTTCAAATTGAAAAATCTTGACGATTTTGAAGCGCCAATAACACAAAGAGCAACATTGGTTTTTTCGCCGTTAATATCTTCGAAGGCATTACTTCCCAAATCAACACATTCTCTTAGTGTTTGCATTGCCAAGAAAACTTTTCTGAAATCTTTCAGTGATGACAAATACATCCAGTTGTTTTGAGAAACGATTCCTAAAACATCTTTCTCATTCATTGACTGAATGATTCTTTGTAAGAATGAAATACATAAATCACCTTTACTTTCAGGGAAAGTTTTCAAAAGAAAATCTTTCAGTGAAGTGTCCATATCTCTTTTCCCCATAAACGGAGGATTGGTAACGAACACTTTTATTTTTTCCTCCTTGCTGATTCGTTCAAGTTGATAATTGAAAGTTGTTTTCTCAATGCTGTTTGAAGTAACAACTGAATTCAGAAAACCCAATTTATCATTTGGCAGACCACCATATATTTTAACTGTTGTTGCCTTTGATGGAACGGCATAGGCAGATGCTTTAACAAACAAAGAGAGTGATGCAATCTTTGAAAGATTGCTATCTAAATCATAACCGAGAATTGCTTCATTCAAAATCGTATCAACAATTCTTTGTTTTGACCATTTCGGAAAAGACCTTTTGTAAATTCTGAAAAGTTTTTCAAAAGAATAATTCAGGAAGTTTCCGCCACCAGAAGCACAATCAATCACAACTACCTTTTGAATATAGCCTTTGCCAAAACCCGAAAGCGATTCATCCACCAAGTATTTCACCATGTATTTGTCAGTGAAGAATTGAGTTGTGAAAAGCAAATCATAATTTTCAATCTTCGCTTTGTCTTTACCAATCCTTTTGAATGCCGCTTTCTCCAAATCCTTTTTCAGGAATTGATACGACCAAGAAATAATATCATCTACATCTGAATCGGTTTTGACAAACGCCAGTTTTAATTTTTCAAAAGTTGCAGTGAGTAATTCACTTCTCAATCTTTGTTCTGTTACAGAAAAAACTTTGAACAGTTCAGGAAACCTTTCTTTGACAATTTGAATTTCCGTCTTGAATTCTGAACGATAATTTGAAAAGTTTACTTGTATCGTTTTCCGTTTGTTTTTGCGAAGTGTGATTGTTGCAATCAAAACAGAAAAGAAAATGCTCAAATCCTGAACAGGAATTTCTTTTTCCATTGGACTTAAACTGCCAATGAACTGAACAATAAGATTTTTGATTTTCTGCTTCAAAATTATTTCTCTTTTGACTTTTTAGAGTAAGGAATTAATTGCTCGTTGACCAATTGAATCGCTTCATAAGTAGTTTCGTTAGCCCCATACTCTTTCAAAATTTTTTCCGCAGTGTGCTTCACTTTCAAACTTGCTTCTGACACTTTGTAAAATTTTGCCAGCCGTTTCAACTGTTCAGCAGTCGGTAATCTTTCACCTCTTTCAATCTTACTTAGCATTGGAGAATCAATGTCAGTTCCTTTTGACACCTGATGAAGTGTTTCTTCTCTTTCCTTTCGGAGTTCTCTGAGGTATTGACCTAACTCTGACTTATGATTATTCATTTGGGGTAATAATGACTTGTCAAATTTTGACAAAAATAGCAAACTAATTGGAATGCCAAAATATTTAGCGAACGGATTATCCACAGTTTCCCGATGCACCAAGTCAGGCACATTTGCGAGGCAGACTAAGCCGAAGCACAAAGGCTAAACTTGCAAAAGAGCCTACCTTGTTCCTACGCTTCCGGGAAAAACTCCGCCATGGTGGATATAGACCTTCAATTCAAGTTACCAAGACGAAGGGCGAACATACAACATGGAGTTTGCTGCTATGCTGGCAGACGAATATATTCTCAGCTTTATATTGTAAGTTCAAGTTATAAGTGCAATTTTCATTGAGTAGATCTGGTTAGCGGATTTATAATTAAATTTTCTGATAGGCCTGTTGTTAATGTTGTCCTCTACTCGCTGAACCTCCTGATCAGTTATAAAGGTAAGATCCGTT
>JBKCVJ010000178.1:0-6244 GCA_046317915.1 Sphingobacteriales bacterium | reverse complement strand
CTGAAATTACCAAAGGGTGAGTATTATTCGAGGGTGGAAACGGCGAGGGGAGAATTTGGTGTGTATATCGTGAGTGAAGGTGGTATGACGCCTTATCGGATCAAGTTCCGGTCGCCCGGATTTTCAAACCTCAGTGCGTTGGATCATATGACCCGTGGGTCAAAGATCGGCGACCTGGTGGCCACGATGGGGAGTCTGGATTTGGTGATACCGGACATAGATCGGTAATGCGGTAATTAAGATGATGATTAGTTTTTCAGAAATAGCATCTTCTGTTCATCAATGGCTCAACAGTCATTTGTCGCCTGCATGGGTGCTGACGGTGGAGATGATTATTGTGGGTGTGGCAGCCATTACATTGTTTGCCTTGCTGGGATTGGTGCTGGTGATCATGGAGAGAAAGGTGGCGGCTTATATGCAGATCCGTCTAGGCCCCAACAGGGTTGGTCCAAAAGGGATGCTCCAGTCAACGGCAGATACGGTAAAGTTGCTGGTGAAGGAAGGGATAACGCCTGCTGGTGCGGACAAGTTCATGTTCAACCTTGCCCCTTTCATTGCGATGATCACGGCCATGCTGTTGTTAGCTCCTCTGGGCTTTGCAAAAGATTTTCAGATCTGGGATCTTAATATTGGTGTGCTTTATGTGACAGCCGTTTCATCCCTTTCTGTAATTGGTATCCTGATGGCCGGATGGAGCAGTAACAACAAATATTCCTTGCTGGGTGCCATGCGCAGTGGTGCACAGATCGTCAGTTATGAACTTAGTGCCGGTTTGGCCATCATGACCATCGTAGTGTTGACGGGAAGCTTGCAGTTAAGTGAGATTGTAGAGTCACAACGTAACGGCTGGTGGATATTCAAAGGTCATGTGCCTGCGCTCATCGCCTTTATCATATTCATCATCGCAGTGACGGCAGAAACCAATCGCGCACCATTTGACCTTGCGGAAGCAGAGTCTGAGTTGACGGCAGGTTTTCACACAGAATACTCGGGGATGAAGTTTGCATTGTTCTTCCTCGCGGAATATATCAATGTGTTTATTGTGTGTGCCATTGGTGCCACATTATTTCTGGGCGGATGGATGCCTTTCCATATCGGGAACTGGGAAGGGTTTAATCATGTGATGGATTACATTCCCTCTTCGATCTGGTTTTTCGGGAAAACCTTCTTTTTGATTTTTGTGATCATGTGGTTCAGGTGGACCTTTCCGCGGTTGCGGATAGATCAGTTGCTTGATCTGGAGTGGAAGTACCTGCTGCCGATCAGCATGTTCAATATTATTCTGGTGACGGTGATCGCGATTATGAATTGGCACTTGTAACAATGAGGCAATTTGGCAATTAGACAATGCGGCAATTATGTTTATAGTAGATTATATAAAAAGTATTTACAGTGCGGTGAAGTCGATGGGGACGGGTATGAAACGTACCGCCTACTATTTCACACACCATAAAGAGATTATCACGGAGCAGTATCCGGATAACCGGGATACCCTGGTGCTTCCGGAGCGGTTCAGGGGAGAAGTGGTGATGACACATACGGAACAAAATGAGCACCGATGCACAGGATGCACGGCCTGTGAACTTGCATGTCCGAATGGGACGATCAAGATTGTCACCAAGTTTGACATCAGTCCTGAAGGGAAGAAAAAGAAAGCGATTGATAAGTTTATCTATCACCTTGAATTATGTACGATGTGCAACCTGTGTATCGAGGCCTGCCCCACCAATGCGATTAAGATGGCGCAAAGCTTTGAACATAGTGTGTTTGATAGAAGCCAGCTGACCAAGGTGTTGAATCAGCCGGGGTCAACGCTTGAGCAAGGCGTGGAATAGCCAATAGCTAATAGCTAATAGCAAATATATGAGTGGTTCGACGTTAGTATTTTATCTTTTGGGCCTGATGAGCATTGTTAGTGCAGTGTTGTCGGTAACATCACGGCAGATATTTCGTTCAGCGATATATCTTCTTTTTACGCTGATCGGTATTGCCGGATTGTATTTCTGGATGGACTATCAGTTCATTGCGGCGGTGCAGATCGTTGTCTATGTTGGCGGCATAGCCGTACTGATCATATTTTCCATTTTTCTTACCCAGCAATCTGGTGAACAGTTACCTGAGGTGCCGGTTTCCCGCGCGTTAGCTGGTGCAATAGCCGTAATGGCGGGCCTTGCACTGGTGTTGGTCCTGATGGACCGATATGGATTTTCAGGGTTATCGGATCCTGGTCCTGCTCCTTCTGTTGCAGCTATTGGAGAGAAGATGCTCGATATTAACGGTTATGCATTACCGTTTGAAGTGGTCAGTATATTATTGTTGGCAGCCATGATAGGATGCATTGTCATTGCCATGCGTAAAAAACCACAGGTATGAATGTAGAGCCAGGCTTGTTTCATTTTTTAGTGATCGGTGCGGTGTTGTTTTTCATCGGTATTTATGGTTTTCTTACGCGGAGGAACTTGATCACGATGCTGATGAGTGTTGAATTGATCCTGAACTCAGTGAATATCAATTTTATCGCCTTTAATAAATATCTCTGGCCCGGTACACTAGATGGTACATTTTTCACCATATTCATCATCGCCATTGCCGCAGCAGAAGCAGCTGTTGCCATCGCGATCATCATCAACCTGTTCCGCAGCCATCAGTCGATCAACGTTGAAGTAGCCGAGGAAATGAAGTATTAAGGCAAAGACCGAAATCATGAGTACAACCAACATCATATTGATCCCACTGCTGCCCCTGCTCAGTTTCATACTGCTGGGCCTTGGCGGTAAACGTTTATTTGGGGATAAGGCCGGATGGATCGCCACTGTGGCCATGCTCATCTCTTTTATACTGGCTTGTGGGGTAGCAATGAATTATTTCGGTGATCATTCCGCCGATGCTTATGTTGGAAAAGTTGTTTTTAGTTTTCCCTGGCTGCCTTTCGGCAATGGCTTGCAGATCAATATGGGTGCACTCATCGATCCCATCACTTCACTGATGTTATTTGTAGTGACCTTTATTTCCCTGATGGTGCATATTTTCTCTCTGGCGTATATGAAGGGGGAAGAGCGGTTTCATATCTACTACGCCTTTCTGGGCCTGTTCACTTTTTCAATGTTGGGATTGGTGATCTCTTCCAATCTATTTCAGATCTATATTTTCTGGGAACTGGTAGGCGTTTCATCGTTCTTACTCATCGGATTTTACTACCAGAAAAACGCGGCACTTGCGGCAGCTAAAAAAGCATTTATCGTCACACGATTCGCGGACCTCGGGTTCCTCATCGGCATCCTTGTGTTGTCCGCCGAAGCCAATACCTTGGATTTTCAGCAATTGATGATCAACCTGAGCAGTACTGAGTATGCTTCAGCGGCTGGCGGCTTCATGGGCATTTCTGCGTTGAGCTGGGGACTTGCCCTTGTGTTCATGGGTGCGGCAGGTAAGAGTGCGATGTTCCCGTTGCACATTTGGTTGCCCGATGCCATGGAAGGTCCTACCCCTGTCTCTGCATTGATCCATGCGGCTACCATGGTGGTGGCGGGCGTGTTTTTGGTTGCGCGGTTGTATCCTTTGTATAGTATCGCAGAGGTGGGCGTACAAAGCCTGATCTCCTCTATTGGTGCATTCACGGCCATTTTTGCTGCGGTGATCGCCTGTACGCAAACAGACATTAAACGAGTGCTGGCCTATTCCACCGTTTCACAGATCGGATTCATGATGTTCTCACTGGGAATCATGAGTGAAGATCACCTTGGATATACTGCATCGATGTTCCACCTCTTCACGCACGCCATTTTCAAAGCACTTTTATTCCTTGCGGCTGGCGTGATCATTCACTATGTGCACAGTAACGAAATGCAGGATATGGGTGGACTCGCGAAAAAGATGCCGGTGACGCATATCGTATTTCTATTGGCTTGCCTGGCCATTGCGGGTATTCCACCCTTCGCCGGATTTTTCAGTAAGGAAGAGATCCTGCTGAATGCGTGGAACAACAATCGGCCCATCTTTTTCATTGCATTGCTCACATCAGGGTTGACGGCCTTCTATATGTTCCGGCTTTATTTTTCGATCTTCTGGAACAAAGCCCATAATGATCATGGCCAACATAAGAAGGAAGGTTCATGGTTTGAGCTGGTGCCCTTGATGATCCTTGGTGTAGGCACGGTGCTCGCGGGCTTTGTACCGTTTGGTGAGTATGTTTCTGCGGATGGGAAGCCACATCACGCGCATATGGATCTGCAGTTTTCATTAGCTCCTGTGGGTATAGCACTACTGGGAATCTTACTTGCTGCTTGGATGTATTTTAAAGAGTCTTCCAAGCCGGAGAAAACGGCTGCGGGTTTTGGTGTTTTCTACAAAGCGGCGAAGCATAAGTTTTATATCGATGAGATCTGGCTTGGGTTTACGAAGGGTGTGTTGTTCAATCTTATTGGAAGACCTGCGGCCTGGTTCGACAAAAACGTGATCGATACCTTGGTGAAAGGAACGGGCTCTGCTACGCAGGGTGCTGCAGAAGGGATCAAAGGCATGCAGTCTGGGAAGGTACAGCAGTATGGATTGTATTTTTTGTTTGGCATCATCATAATCGTGTCTGTGTTCCTGTTTACGCAGGCCGGACGTTAAAATAGTTGATATGAACCTCTTATGGATCGTAGGTGTTCCTTTGCTTGCTGGGTTGGCTATTGTGCTGGCACCGGCGCGGCATGCCCGGATGATTGCCCTGGGCGGAGCTATCCTGCAGATGGCCCTTGTGATGAGTCTGTATTTTTCGTTTACCCATGAACGTGAAGTTGGCAATGTATTTCCGCTTTTATTTGAAAAACAATATCAATGGTTTCCTTCATTGGGATTCAGCCTGCACATTGGTGTGGATGGGATTTCGGTAGCCATGATGATGCTCACGGCATTTGTGGTGGTGGCTGGTGTATTGGTGTCATGGCGCATGGAACATATGAAGAAAGAGTTTTTCTTTTTCCTCACCCTTCTTGCGTTTGGAGCCTACGGATTTTTTATGTCGATGGACCTCATGGTGATGTTCTTCTTCCTTGAAGTGGCGGTGATCCCGAAATACCTTTTCATCAGCATTTGGGGCAGCGGCAATAAAACCTATAGTGCCAATAAATTGGCGCTCATGCTGATGGGTGGATCTGCACTGATCCTGGTGGGTATACTTGGGCTTTATTTTTCACTACCTCCGGAGAGCCGGACTTTTGATATGGTGAAACTTGCGGAAACCGGAATTGGTTTTGAGATCCAGCGCTGGGTGTTTCCGCTTGTGTTTGTTGGTTTTGGGGTGTTCACTGCATTGTTTCCATTTCACACCTGGGTGCCGGATGGACACTCTTCAGCGCCTACAGCGGGTTCCATGTTTTTGGCGGGCATCTCTATGAAGCTGGGCGGATATGGATGTTTGCGGGCCGCTACTTATCTCATGCCCGATGGTGCACATGAGTATGCGAATATCATTATTGTACTGGCTTCCAT
Source organism: Sphingobacteriales bacterium (assembly GCA_046317915.1). Lineage (GTDB taxonomy): Bacteria > Bacteroidota > Bacteroidia > Chitinophagales > Chitinophagaceae > Pollutibacter. The sequence goes on along the minus strand of JBKCVJ010000178.1, from coordinate 769 downwards.
CGCCATCATCTATGGTGCCTTTGCTACCATGATGCAGAAAGACCTGAAGTATATCAATGCATATTCATCGATCAGTCATTGTGGATTTGTACTGTTGGGAATTGGTATGTTAACAAAGACGGCCATCACCGGTGCTGTATTTCAAATGGTATCGCATGGATTGATGACGGCCCTTTTCTTCGCCATCATCGGCATGGTCTATGAGCGCACCCACACAAGATTGGTTGCCCAGATGGGTGGATTGTTGAAAGTCATGCCCTTCATTATATCAGCTATGTTCATAGCCGGATTTTGTTCCCTTGGTCTGCCGGGCCTAAGTGGGTTTGTGGCGGAGATGACGGTCTTTGTGGGATCGTGGGAAACAAAGGATGTGTTCCATCGCACGGCAACGGTCATTGGTGCCATGTCTATTGTAGTGACTGCGGTTTATATACTTCGTGCAGTGGGGCAGGTAGCGATGGGGCCGTTGGCAACTTCCGGCGAAGGTGTTGATGATGCACGCTGGTATGAACGTTGGTCCGTGATGATTCTCATCGCGGGTATCCTTGCCATGGGCCTTGCGCCGTTCTGGCTGTACGAGCTCGTTAGCCCGGGCGTAGAGATTATTGTTAACCAATTGGCCGGGAAATAAATTTTCAGTAAAGCCATGTTTGAATATTTACATCTGATGAAGTCTGAAGCGATGGTCTTGCTGATCATCTTCATACTTCTTTTTATAAAGCTGGGAAAGGGCTTGCATAATGACACCCTGCTGTCTGTGGTGCAGTTG
>JBKCVJ010000177.1:0-5832 GCA_046317915.1 Sphingobacteriales bacterium | reverse complement strand
GCTTTGTTGCCCACTAAAACATAATTGGGATTGACTTCGCGCAGTAACGCAACGGCGGCATCCAGTTCACCGGGCGTTTCAGCAGCAGCGTCAAAAAGATACAAAACAATATCTGCCTCCTTCATCTTCTCCCTACTCTTCTCCACCCCTATCACCTCAATCTCGTCACTGCTTTCCCGGATCCCCGCTGTATCAATCAACCGGAACAGAATCCCATCGATATTGATCACTTCTTCAATGGTATCTCTCGTGGTACCGGCGATCTCACTGACGATCGCACGGTTCTCGTTCAACAGCGTATTGAGTAGCGTAGATTTACCGGCATTGGGTTTGCCCACAATAGCCACCTTCACACCGTTCTTGATCACATTACCCAACTTGAAAGAATGTAATAAATCTGCAACTGTAGTCTGGATCGTACGGATCAATTGATACAGCTGCGTACGATCCGCGAACTCCACATCTTCCTGGGAAAAATCCAGTTCCAACTCAATGAGTGCCGAGAAGGTGATGAGCTGATCGCGCAATGATTTCAGTATATCAGAAAATCCGCCGCGGATATTCTTCAGCGCGGCCTGCTGGGAAGCCTCTGTATTTGATGCGATGAGATCCGCTACCGCTTCGGCCTGCGTGAGATCAAGCTTGCCTTTTAAAAATGCCCGTTGCGTAAATTCCCCTGGCCTGGCTAGCCTCGCGCCATGCGCAATGCAGGCATTGACAATTTGCTCCTGAATAAATGGCGAGCCATGGCAGGATATCTCCGTGACTTCCTCTCCGGTATAACTGCGTGGTGCACGAAACAGGGATACAACCACTTGATCTAAAACGGTATCGCCATCTTTCAGCAAACCCACGTGAAGGGTGTTCCCTTTGGCCTTATTAAGATCTTTGGATGGAAACAATGCATTGGTGATATCGATGGCTTTCGGCCCACTTAGCCGGACCACACCGATGGCACTCACCCCATGGGCAGTTGCTAAGGCTACAATGGTATCATCCCAGAACATTTGCATTCGCAAATGTAGGCATAATGGCAGTGCGGCAATTTGGCAATTTGGCAATGCGGCAATGCTCCCAGATTCATTGCCTCATTACCGCACTGCCAGATTACCGCATTAGTACGGGAGCTGTAACAAAAACCCAATCGAGAAATTTGCGTCCCAGTCAAACACAAAAGTGTCACAACCCGTAGCGTCCTTAATGGCTTTGTAAATATTCAACCCCGCCTTGGTCTTGGGTTTGTCGCCCTTGTACTGCTCCGGCGCATTCAGCACCGTGAATCTTTCATCGCCCTGCCGGATCTGCTTGGCCAATTCAAAGGGTGTTCCACCAATGATGAAGCATACTTCACGTTGCGCAGAGGGTATTTTTGAAGCCTTCGCTTTTACCTCATCATACACAACGCCATCGGCCACATCCTTATCGAAGTATTTAGAACCAGGGGCCTCCAATGCAGTCACGCTGCTACCGTTCCACCAGGAGATCTTGGTATTGCCTGAACCCATATCGGTGACAAATGCAGAAGTATGGTAAGACTCTGGTAGTACGGAGTGAAGGGCCAACTTACCTTCCTGCTCAGGCGTCACCAGGTTCACCACAAAACCCATCTTCTTCAATTCAGAAGCAATGACCGTAGTCTTCGGCTCTTTCTGCGCGCCAGAGCTGATGATGAAATGCACGTCTTTGGATTTCACGCCTTTGTCAAACATGTCGGCGATATACTTTTTCAACCCCGCCCTGATATCATCTGTTGTAGCGAGTCCTTCATAGGCAAGGCTCTGACCAAAATCCTTGCTCACGATCTCCCAACGCTTCTGCTTGTCTATATTCACGATGAACGAGTTAAAACCCGTAGCACCCACTTCCACCACACCTTTCAGCTTTCCATCTACCGGCTTCTCGGGCTGATAGACGAATAGTCGACGCTCACCAGGTTTGGCAGCCGGCGCAGTAGTTGCAGACGCCGATTCCTTCTCCGAGGTTGACGCAGGTACGTTGTTGGTGACACTGCGATCGATCTCTTTCTCCGGCGTTGCGGTAAACCAACCATCATTGATGGCGAAGTATGCGAATACCACTAAGGGTGCCGCGATGAGTAAAGCTTTAAACGGCCAACGCAATTTACTCCAGGTACTGTGTGTTGATGTGCTCATTTGAGACGTTATTTGTTATTCTGTTATTTTGTTATTACCAATTGTCAATTGCCAATTGCTAGTTCAATATGTTGAATCCTTGATCTGCCTTGTCTTCGGTCTTCAAATCATAACCCGCAGAACCGATGAGAGGAACATTCAGCCGTGTCAACTGGCGCTCATCCACTTTCTTCACAAAGGCTTCCAGCTCTTCCTGCGAAGGGGTTCCGCCAACGGTTACATTATTGTTCTGGTCCAGGAATTCCAGGTTTGAGCGAATGGAAGCGATGTTGTGGCTGATGGCCTGCGTAGCCGCACCCATGGCTTCCTGGAACACCCATCCGTCTTTGATCTGGAACACATCGGCCAAACCTTCAGTGGCATTTTTCATCTTCTGCGTTGCTTCAAGTTTCTTCTGAAGGATCTGGATACTACTGTCCAGGGTGTTCACATAGATCCTGGCTGCACTCTCATTATCCTTCAATACTTCAATCACCTTTGCGAATTGATTGGCATACTGCGCATAGGCTCGGGCGTTATGCTCTTCAGCCTCCCCTTCCTTGGCCATCAGAAATGCCTTGGTTCGGATCTCTTTAGCGCTTCTGTTGTGTTCATTTGCTTTCTCGATTTCCCCCTGCTGCGTGGCTTCTGCACCACGCCTCTCCCTGTCTGATGCTTCGGCTGTCAGCTTCTTGACAAATGCATACTTCTGTTCTGCGGTCTGCTGAGATTGCGTTCCACTTTGGATCATATCGATACGCACCCCGTCAACATGCGTGATCTTTTCCTTTACGCGTTTCAGGGTATCTTTTGATTCCCGCAACAGCAGCTCAAGTGCCGTGATCGGATTACTGCGCACTAGTTGTTTCTCGCTTTTAAACAGTAACATGGTTCCTGCGCGATGCAGCAGATTCACAATCTTAGGCATCAACAAAAGCAGCACCAGTAAAACGATGGTAAAGGCGATGAACAAAACCGATTTCTGCGCGAAGGCCAAAAGGGAATCAATGTTGCGGAAGAAAAGGTATCCGCCCCCGGCGATCAATGCCCAATAAATGAACTTTGAAAAACCGCGCTTACCCTGCACCGTTGGGGTGCTTGCGGCAGGAATATTTTCCCCCAGTACCTGAAAAATGGGCAATTGATTCTTAAGCTCGGCCGGAATCACGGCTAATGACGTGTTGTTGTTGCTCATGTATGTTAGTTTAATTCCTGCTGAATGATGGTGACTACTTGTTTGATCTCATCCACTACACTATTCATGGCTTCCCTACCAAACCGGATCTTCGCATCCAGGCTATCGAGGCTCGGATCATGATCTTTTTGCAGCTGCTGCCATTCTTTCTTCTTTGCTTCAAGGGTTTGTTCAAGCAAAGCGATCTGCTTCTCCAGATCTGCGATGGTGTTCTGCAAAGAAGCCTGTGCTTGGGCTCTTTGCTGCATCAGTGCCTGCCTCTCCGCTTCACGTTTAGCCGATTCCTGTGCAAATGCCGTTTCGAGTTCCGTGATATACGCGGTGGCAGTTTGAACAAGTCGATCTTTGTTGAGTTGTGGATCCGCATGCTTCAAAGAAGTGAATGCCATCTTCACATTTGTTGCTGATACACCGCCCATATCCTGTGCTGCGCGCCATACTTCCAGGAAGTCAATGCCTTGTTTATTTCTGGCGTCCAGCAGTTGAAGGATCTTTTGACGGATATCTGCTTTTACTGTGTTGCCGTCATATTGTGTAGTAGTTAATGGCGATGAAACCGTTGCTTCCTGGTGATGAACGGTTGAAGTTTGTGGCGACTGGCTAGATTCCGGGGTTGCATCGTTGAATAAAATTTTTTTTAACCCCTGCAGGAAACCCTTACCTGTAATGTCTTGCTGCTGATTCATATGATTGTGAAAACAATATTACGCAAAGTTAGCGTGAAGCGTTGGATGGGCGGAAAAAAAAGGCATTGGGCATTGCCCAATGCCGAATGCCCAATGCCGAATGCCCAATGCCTACTCAGGAACACTATACCTGGTCACATCCGTGATCATCAACTCGTCCATGACATCAATAAAGGTCTGGTAGGAACAGGTGCGGTCTGGCTTAACAATCACAAAAAGATCATGGGGATCGCCGAAGATGGATTTGATCTGCTCTCGTTTAGCCAGCAGTCTGGTCCGGAGTTCATGGCCGGCATAAAGGTGCAGGGATAAGGGTGCCTGTTCAACACCGTCAACACAATCGATCCATTTTACCTTACCATCATCACCGGGCTGAATAGTGATGGTTTTTGTGCATTTCACCAATATCGGATTGTTCAGGTCAGGAACGGGCGTATTATACTTCATCGCTTGATCTTTCATCATACTGGTTGTAAAAATGAAAAAGGTAATGAGCAAAAACCCGAGGTCCACCATCGGTGTCATGTCAACACTAACACTACGCGTGAAGTACTTGCTTTTCTTTTGGTTCGTTTCTATGGAAGCCATTGCAGTTGTTTTTAGTGAGAGCGCAATGGGGAAAAATTCCATAAAGGGCCTTTTTGAAAAGGGAGAAGATAAAGGGAGAAGTATGAAGATGCCTTCGAAATTATCCCTTTATCTTCTCCCTTTCCTCACCAGGATTCTTCTAATAATCAGTTTTAATAACATAGACATACTCCAGCCCTTTGAACGCATTGGCTGGAATACTGATGACTGTACCTTTTGCAGTTGTACTGTGTTTCAATTTTGATTTAGTACCTAAGAGGGTAAGCTTTGCAGTTTTTGGCAGTTGAATTTTTTCCAAAGAAATATTCCCTGCAGCTGCATCAAAGAGAAAAATATATTTCGTCTTACCATCTTTGGATGAAGTATAGCGCACGCCATCACCCTCACCAAACACGGTATGCATACGGGTCCCATAGATAGCCTCGCTATTGATCTTCATCCATCGGCCAATATCTTTCAACCTCGCATATGCCGTATCATCGAAACTGCCGTCAGGGCCCGGACCAATATTCAGCAGATAGTTTCCACCCTTACTCACAATATCCACCAGCTTCTGGATGATCTCTTTACTGGGCTTGTAAACATCATTAGGGACATAGCTCCAGCTATTGCCCATCGTCATGCAGGTTTCCCATGGATAGGGCAAACCCGTTTCGGGAATATGTTGTTCTGGCGTGAGGTAGTTCTGTTGTTCTCCCGGAACCGCACGATCCACTACAATCAGTTTGGGTTGTTTGGCACGCACTTCTCGCACAAGCCTGGGCATATCAATGTCCTGGCTTTGCGGGAACCGAACCATCCGTGTGCCTTCCACGATCTCATTGTATTCTGCCATCGCTTCCTGATCCGTTTTCTTACGCACCCAGCCCCCATCGAGCCAAAGAATATCCACTTTACCATAGTCAGACACCAACTCATTGATCTGGTTATGCGTGAAGGCTACAAACTTCTTCCAGTGCTCTGGATATTTTTTCACATCGTAGTTGGCATTCCTATCGCTTACAGGAAACTTATTCCACCAATAATATTCACTGTGCCAATCGGGCTTGCTGAAATACGCACCGATCCAAAAATCCTGCGCGCGGAACGCTGAAAATATTTCTTTCGTCACATTGCTGCGTGGATTGGAAGAAAAGGGGACCGATGGGTCCGTGATCTTATAGTTGGTGAACTTTGAATCAAACATCGAAAAACCATCATGATGTTTTGTGGTGAACACCATATACTTCAT
>JBKCVJ010000176.1:0-2829 GCA_046317915.1 Sphingobacteriales bacterium | reverse complement strand
GCGGCAAGGTTACGGTAAAGCATAGCCGTAGGTTTGATCAGCGTCTCTCCCAGGCTCATCACCGGAAATTCAACGGGAAATCCTCCTGCAGCAATCACGCCTTTCTTCACGGACTCAGCAAGTTCCCTGAAATGGGCATTGCAAGGCGTGAACTCGCTCCAGGTATTGCAAATACCGATCACAGGCTTACCCCTGAACTCTTCATCGGGAATGCCCTGATTCTTCATCCATGCCCTGTAGATAAACCCGTCTTTACCGGTTCTGCCAAACCAATCCTGTGAACGAAGTTTCATATCAATGCTATTGATTTAAAGATACTCTATCAGACAGAAAAAAATGCTCTGTCAGTTTTATCTTTAAAATTGTAATTTTTCTACATTTGACAACCCATCTTATAACCAACCAAATATGCCGAAACAATCGTTCCTACGCTGCCTGTTTATCCTGACCTTTTTCTTTGGCTCTTTTCAATTGAAGGCGCAGTCCTGTGATCCCATCAATGCATCAAAACTCAAAGAAATGCTGGGACAGCTCGGATATACTGTAAAGGATATTGAAACCAATCCGGGTAGTGAAAAATATGAAATTAAAGTTACGAAAGACGGTATTGATGTCCCTATTCTTTACCAACTCAGCGCTAGCGGCAGTTACATGTGGCTTACAGTTTCCCTTGGTAACAAATACTCAGATGAATCCGTCATCAACTCTACTTTATTGAAACAAAACAGTAAGATACAGCCCTGTCAGTTCTATACTACTGAGAGCGGAAAACTCATGATGGGTCTAGCGGTAGATAATCGCGGAATCAATAACGCACAATTAAGAAGGTATACAGAATTTATCACAGGCAAGGTGATTGATACCAAGGCGTACTGGATGAGATAATATTGTCAATGTGGCAATGCGGTAATGCCTAGTGCCCTATGCCTCAATGCCTCTTATTGACTAACTTGTCTCCAACAAACTCTGGCAGCACATTTGCACCATCCGCGGTAAGACAATACCGTATGTCTTTTTCCAGTCCAAAGCCCGTGAGGCGATGGTAGTGCGATGCCTCGTTCAGTTTCATGAATTCGTAAAGATCAGGCTGTGCAGAACGGTAGAGATTGAGCGCAATCTTTGAACTGTCGCACTTGATATCGAAATGATCCTTCACCCTTTCTATGACGGCGCCGGCAAATAAAGTGTCCTCTATATTCACCCTGTCCTTCCAGGCAGCACAACCCAGCACCACATTCATTTTCTTTTCGATCAGGTGATCACAAACCGCACTCAGGTTCGGAAATGAACCCGTAATGATCTCTTTCGCCCCATTATCCAACGCCATATGCAAAAGCTTGGTCCCATTGGTGGTGGTTAACACAAGATCCTTCCCATCAACGAATGAAGGTGGATATTCAAATGGAGAGTTTCCGTGCTCAAGCCCTTCAGCTACTTTTCCATCCCGCTCACCGGCGGTAATGGCACCTATCGACATCCCGATTTCAATGCATCTTGCAACAGTAGCTACCGGTATCACTGACTTCGCTCCATTATGCAAGGCTGTTGCAATGGTGGAAGTGGCACGGAGTACATCGATGATCACCACGATGGCGTCAGACACATCGTATAAATGCACGAGCGCTGGAGAAAGCGAGGTGTATAGTTGAGGTTTGGACATTCTTTTACCAGGTTATAGGGTGAGGATTGAGGGTGAGGATTGGGTTTACACGAAAGGGATTTTGACAACCTTTGCTTTTAGAAGTTTGTCGCGCACTTCAACATATATTTCGCTGTCGAGGCCAGAAAGGTCCGTACGCACATATCCGAGTCCAATGGCTTTGCCGAGTGAAGGAGATTGTGTTCCGGAAGTTACCCTGCCGATGAGATTGCCTTCCGCATCTTTAATACGATAATCATGACGGGGAATTCCTTTGTCGATCATTTCAAAACCGACAAGTTTTTTCTCAACACCATTCGCCTTTTGTTTCTGGAGGTATTCGCTTGACGTAAATGGTTTGGTGAATTTAGTGATCCATGCAAGACCGGCTTCCAGCGGTGTGCTGAAATCATCGATGTCATTGCCATACAGGCAATACCCCATATCAAGACGAAGGGTATCCCTTGCACCGAGACCAATAGGCTTCAGTCCTTTGGATGCACCAACTTCAAAAATAGCGTTCCAGATTTTTTCTGCATTATCGTCCTTATCCTCGAAATAAATCTCTACACCACCAGCACCCGTATAACCTGTTGCACTCACCAGCACATTTTCTACGCCGGCAAAAACGCCCTTCACAAAAGTGTAATACTTGAGGTTAAGGATATCCATGTCAGTGAGGGACTGTAGGATCTTAGTGGCATTGGGTCCCTGGATGGCTAACAGTGCGGTTTTATCACTGATGTTATGCATCTCCACATTGCTGGTATTGTGCCGCATGATCCACTCCCAGTCTTTCTCAATGTTGGAGGCATTGACCACCAGCATATATACTTTGTTTTCTTCCACGCAATACACAAGCAGATCATCAACGATGCCTGCGTTCTCATTGGTCAGGCAACTATATTGGGCCTTGCCTGCAGTAAGTTTGGAAGCATCATTGGTGGTTACTCGTTGGATAAGATCCAGCGCACCTTCCCCTTTGAGGATGAATTCACCCATATGGCTAACGTCAAACACACCTGCGTTATTCCTGACGGCATGGTGTTCATCGTTGATTCCGGTATAAGAAATGGGCATATTGTAGCCGGCAAACGGCGCCATCTTAGCGCCAAGGGCAATGTGTTTCTGGGTGAAAGGCGTAGATTTCATATCGCTGATTGGCGGCAAATATATGAAATCAGTTCGCA
>JBKCVJ010000175.1:0-8861 GCA_046317915.1 Sphingobacteriales bacterium | reverse complement strand
CATCCAGAATTATAGTCCGGCATACAATTACCAGGATGAACAAGACAGGTTCGGCGAGGCGGGGCAACTGTGGAAACAAGCAGCAGAGCCGGGCAGTGAAAAATGGAATCGATTGCTGGACACATTGCTGAGTTATGATTTTACACTTGACCCCACACTTAATATCTACGAAGCCAGTAGAGACCTGCATCGTGCGCGCCGATTGGAATGGCATGATGAATACACCCTTCCTTCCCTCTGGAAATATTACCAACCTAATAGGGATTCTCATGGATCATATTGGTTTAACTGGGGCACAGAACAGGAGTTGGCATGGAAAGAAAACTATCGTCTCTGGATGCAGTTTTTGAAAGACTACAAGAACAAAGGCGGAAGGGTTACCACTGGGTCAGACAATGGATTCATCTGGCAGACCTATGGTTTCGGATATATCCGTGAACTGGAAATGCTACGTGAGGCAGGCTTCACACCGCTGGAGGTGATCAGGTCTGCAACGCTCTATGGTGCACAGGCCCTTGGTATGGAGAAAGAGCTGGGTTCTATTGAAGTGGGTAAGCTTGCAGACCTGGTGATCATCGATCAAAATCCTTTGGCCAACCTGCAGGTTCTCTATGGTACCGGTGCTATCCAGGTAACGCCAGATAACCAGGTGGTACGCGTGGGTGGTGTGAAGTATACGGTGAAGAATGGTATTGTGTATGATGCCAAAAAAATGCTTGATGATGTGAAAAAGATTGTGAGCAATAGCAAATAACAATTAGCAATTAACAATTAATGTAGTGTATGAGGATTAGTTTATTGATATCGTTCCTGATTCTTGCAAGTGCATCTTTTGCGCAGAAACTTCCTTCCATTGAAGAACGAATGGCTGGAATGAAAAAAATGCCCGGTTATATGGATCTGTACTGGGATGAGGGGAATGGAAGGATGTACATGGAGATCAATAAGTGGGACACCGAGCTGCTTTATGTGGTTTCCCTTCCGGCTGGATTAGGATCAAACGATATCGGACTGGATCGGGGTCTTGGAGACGGCGGCAGTGTGGTTTCTTTCAGCAGGGTGGGAAAGAAGATATTTCTGACGGAATCCAACTATCGCTATCGTGCCATAACCAATGATCCTTTCGAGAAAAGGGCAGTGGACCAAAGCTTTGCGAAGTCGACCCTCTGGGGATTCACGGCACTAGCGGAGACGGGTAACCGAAGTTTGGTGGATGTCACTGCTTTCCTGATGCGGGATGCGATGCAGGTGGGAAACCGACTCCGCAGGATGCAACAGGGTAATTTTGCCTTAGACAGTTCCAGATCCGCGATCTATCTGCCTTCTACCAAGAATTTCCCTTTGAATACAGAGTTGGAGACTACCGTAACCTTTGCCAATACAGACGGGGTAGTGGGTGCGTATGTGCAGTCGGTGGCGCCCGCAGCCAGCGCCATCACCATGCGGATGCATCATTCCTTTGTACAACTCCCAGACAATAATTTTAAGCCCCGGGTTTTTGATCCGAGGTCAAGTTATATCCCCGTCAGCTTCTTCGACTACAGCACACCAGTTACGGAACATATCGAGAAGTTTTTCATCCGCAGGCATCGTCTCGTTAAAAAAGATCCTTCTGCCGCGCGGAGTGAAGCGGTGAATCCGATTGTCTATTATCTCGATAACGGAACACCTGAACCTATCCGTTCGGCACTATTGGAAGGTGCCTCCTGGTGGAACCAGGCATTTGAAGCAGCGGGCTTCATCAATGCCTTCCAGGTAAAAGTATTGCCCGATACCTGTGACCCGATGGACATTCGTTACAATGTCATCAATTGGGTGCATCGTTCAACCCGTGGATGGAGCTATGGAGGCGGCGTCACAGATCCGAGGACCGGTGAGATCATCAAGGGACAGGTAACCTTGGGCTCATTACGTGTACGTCAGGATTATCTCATTGCGCAAGGCTTACTCGCTCCATTTGAGAATGGGGTACCGGCCGACAACAAAATGCTCAAAATGGCGCTGGACAGGCTGAAACAATTGTCAGCCCATGAAGTGGGGCATACCCTAGGACTGATGCATAACTATGCTTCCAGCGTTAACAATCGCGCATCCGTGATGGATTATCCGCATCCCTGGGTGAGGTTGGATGCTTCGGGAAACATCGATCTCAGCAATGCATATGATATGAAGATTGGTGAATGGGATAAGGTATCTATTAGTTGGGGATACAGAGAATTTCCTTCGGGTACGGATGAACGTGTGGCGCTGGATCGGATGCTTGATGATGCATACGGCAAGGGACTTCAGTTCATTAGCGACCAGGATGCGCGGGCGGCAGGTGGACTGCATCCAACCGCACATTTGTGGGACAATGGTAAGGATGCGGTTGCTGAACTTCAGGAGATGAGTAAGATACGGGAGAAGGCCCTGAAACAATTTGGTACAAACAGTCTTAGGGCAGGCTATCCCATGGCTATGCTGGAAGATGTACTGGTGCCGATCTATTTTTATCACCGATACCAGACCGAAGCTGTTTGTAAACTGGTAGGGGGTATGGACTATACCTATGCATTGAACGGAAAGGTCAATAAGAAAATGGAGCCCTTGCCAAAAGAACTTCAGCTAAGAGCGCTTGATGCGGCATTGCAGACGATACAACCGGCATACCTGGAAGTTCCACAGCATATTCTTGACCTCATTCCTCCACGTCCGGATAGCTACGGAAATGAAAGAGAGTTATTCACCAAGCGAACCGGTCTGGCATTTGATCCTTTGTCGCCTGCAGAATCAGGTGCTGATTTTCCGCTCTCATTTCTATTTCACCCGGAACGGCTCAGCAGGATGGCCATCAATCAACAGAATGGGCTTAGCCTGGATGAGATGCTGAACAAGGTGATCTCAACCACCTGGAAAGCGCCCCGCAAAACAGGTATCCAGGCATTGATCCAACAACAAACCGAACAAATTGTGTTGACGTATTTATTGGCAAGTTCTGTGGATGAAAAGGTCAATTTTGCTGGCAGGGCTGCGGTTCGTAAGAGTCTCGATGATTTGAAATCTTACATCGATACACAAAAGAAAACCGCCACTGGTGCGCAAAACATCGGGCATCTTTCTCTGGCGTTGGAGCGCATGAAAGCGCCGGAAAAAGCAAAGCCAACCATTCATGCGGCCATTCCGCCTGGTGCGCCAATTGGGTGTGAGGAGAATTAGTATACCCCTTTCTTTACACGGTCAGATCAAGATCTGTGATTGAGAATTTGTTCAGTTCTTTCCTGAAGTGCGTATTCAGTCTTGGCCATAACGTTGAGTTATGGCCATTTGCATCCAGATACCAGCTGCTGCATCCGGAAGACCAGACGGTTCCTTTGAGTTGCTCCTGGATCCTGTTGAAATATGCCTGTTGTACGTCGCTCCTGACCGTAGCATATGCTTTGGTGCCATGGGCGTGTACCGCCCGCAGGTAGGGTATGATATAGTTGAGCTGTGATTCCATGATATGCACTACGGAATTATGGCCCAGGCCGGTGTTCGGTCCCATAAGGATGAAGAAGTTCGGGAAGCCTGATACAACGGTTCCTTTGTATGCAGCACCTCCGGTATTGCGGAGGGTCTGGAAAAGTTCGGTCCCATCGGCATTGACAATCTTAATAGGGTAGTTGAAGTCGGCCACATTGAATCCTGTGCAGTGGATGATCACATCCAGTTGGATTCTTTCACCATTCACTGTTTCAATGCCGCCTTCAAAGAGCGAAGCTATGCCATCTGTGACAAGGTGCACATTATCCCGGTTGAATGCCGGCCAGTAATCATCGGAACGCAGCACACGCTTGCAGCCAAGGGTATAGTCCGGCGTCAATTTTTTTCTGGTTTCAGGATCATGCACCTCATGCTTTAGTTTCAGCAGGGAGATCTTTGTCCCGATCCGATTGATCGTTTTGTTGCCTGTAAATGAAAGACCGAGGAATTCATTGATCCAATATTGTCCTTCTCTTCGAAGCCACAAGGTGAATGGGAATCTTTCATGGATATCCTTCATGAACGAAGAAATCGTTTTGTTGTGCCGATGGGTGAGCCAGGCTGCAGTTCGCTGGAACACATAGAGCTGCCCTACGGTAGATGCGATAGCAGGAACCAGCTGTATAGCACTGGCACCTGTGCCGATCACGGCAACTCGTTTTCCTTGCAGGTCAAAGTTTTTATCCCATTGTGCGGAATGCATGATTTTGCCGTTGAAGATGCCGGAAAAATCAGGCGCTTTGGGCCTGTTCAGCGGACCAAGACCGGCGATAAGAGATCTTACCGTGGTGATCTGGTTGTTGTTGTCACGGACCTCCCAATAACCTTCTGCCGAATTGAAGCCCGCTTCCGTTATGTCAATATTGAACCTGATGAATTGCCGGAGGCCTTGCTCATCGGCCACTTTCAACATGTATTTCCAGATCTCTTCTTGTCCGGCGAAGAGCGCATTCCAATGCGGATTGGGTGCGTCTGAAAGAGAGTACAGAGCGCTCTTAACATCACATGCACATCCTGGATAAGTATTGTCTCGCCAGGTGCCGCCAACCTCTGCCGCCCGTTCAAAAATGACAAAGTCTTTTTGACCTTCGCGAAGCAGTCGCAGTGCCGTTGCCATTCCTGCAAAGCCCGCACCGATGATCCCTATTCGGTAGTCTGCTGCCATATCAGGTGTTTTCTTTGGAGGCCCAGCTCCGGGAGATCTGCTTCCAGAAAATGCTGGTGTATTTCACGGGAAAGAGGCGGACGAAGCGGTCCATCATCCTGGCATCTTTTCCAATGAGTATACGTGCTTTGTTCCTGGTGATGCCGTCCATGATGACGCGGGCCGCTTCCTGTGGCGTCGTTTTTGCCATACGCCGGAAATTACGGATATGCATCTCCGTATCTCTGGACATGGCCCCGGTGAACCTGCCGTTCTTCACGATGGCGGTATCAATGCCACCCGGATGCACGCTATGGGTCCTGACATTGGTATTGATGAGTTCCATGCGCAGGGTTTCCGTGAAGCCGCGTACGGCGAACTTGGAGGGACTGTAAGCGCACTGGTGATAGATTCCGGCCAGGCCAAATACGCTGGACACATTCACAATATGACCGCTGTTCTGTTTCAGCAAATATGAATAGAAAGCCTTGGTCAGCCTTACCACACCCCAGAAATTGATGTTCATCAGCCACTCGATATCTTCAAGTGAAGTATGCCTGAATTCACCCGACATCAATGACACGCCGGCATTGTTGACCAGCACCAGTTTCCTGCCTTCCAGCGTCGGTATGGTCTCATCGGCAAAAGCCCTGATCTCGTCAGCCTTACCTACATCGAGTATCCTGGTCCTGATCTTTTCACTGTGTGAACGGATTTCTGCCAGGCCCTCGGCGTTGACGTCCAGTGCAATGACGTCTGCACCTTGCTGTGCCGCCTGGATGGCCAGTTCCCTGCCTATACCTGACGCGGCGCCGGTGATGATGAAAACGGAGTGGGTCCACATAGCTTGTTTTTCCTAAAATAATGTAAAAACTGCATAAAATCGGACAACTACTTCAACATGCATTTAGAAAACAGGTTCTAATAAGAAACCTTTTCCCATGAGATGTCCAAGTTGTGAAGAGTTACTGGTAATGTCTGATCGCCAGGGTATTGAAATTGACTATTGTCCCAAGTGCAGGGGCGTGTGGCTGGATTGGGGTGAACTCGATAAAATCATTGAAAGATCCACCCAACCCCAGTCTTCTGAAAAATATGTTGAGCCGAAAACGTACTATAAAAATGGACACAACCATGAGCACTATAGAAAAAAGAAAGGCTTCCTGGGTGATCTTTTCGATTTTGATTAAAGATCACTGAGGGGTGAGGCTTTCAAAAGGATGGTTTCGTTCCGCGAAACACTTCCTTTGTACTTTTCCATTGCAGTCAGTGCTTTCCAGGCAGGGTCGTCTACAAATGTCTTCCAGTGGGCATTCCTTGCATCAAGATTGGAAAAACGCGTTATATACACGAGGTTGGGCATTCTTGCGCCTGCGATCACCCTGGCATAAAACAGCGCATTAAAATCCAATCGTTTAAACAATGGAATTTCTCCTCCTTCATTGAACATATGCACTTTGTTCAGGTGTAAACTTTCTGATGCACTTTCATAACTACGGTACTCATAGATATTGTCCGGCGATCTGGTAAAGCTCGTGGCAGGATCATATTTCTTCATATCTCTGAAGGCAACAGACAGGCTGACCTCCATCCGATGATAGGGTGGCTGACCGGAACCGCCGTTCAGTTGCAACATGGGATCACTACCCCAGGGATCAAGGGATGAAAATTTTTGATCGATGGCAGTCATTTTTTCCAATGAGGTGAATGGGATCCAAACGAACACTTTTTTGTCGGTCAGGGTATCATTGTTAGTAGGCATAAAGATGCCAATATGTTGTATTCCATTGGATCTAAAAAACGGCTTCAGGGCATTTCCGGCGAACGCTTCAACTGATTGCACCTGATCCATCGTAGCGCAATGGTAGATCCGGATCATGTAATAATCAACCCGCTTGGATTGCTGCGAAAATGCAGTGAGGGAAAAGGCCATGAAAAGAATGCCGATGAGTTGTTTTGGAGCCATAAACCAATATTGAACGGGTAAGGTACTGATTACAGTCATTCTTTTTCCTTTGCGGCGCGTCTATTTTGCAAGGGTCTATGGGTCGATATTGGCATACCGGAAAATTACTTTTGCTGATAGCCTTGTTTATTGGCATAGCCTATATTGGCATCTCTCAGTTTGTACAATACAACACGGCCTTTACTTATCCCGAAGATCCTCTGGAAAGGTTGATGGAAGGCAATCAACGCTTCTATAACTTCCATCCTGTACATCCTGATGAGGACATCCGCAGGCTTAGAAAAGCGCCGGAAGGTCAACATCCTTTTGCGGTAGTGATTTGCTGCTCTGATAGTCGTTTGTCGCCCGAGTTGATTTTTGATCAGGGCATGGGTGATCTTTTTGTGATCCGTACGGCGGGCAATATCATTGGCGGCGTGGAACTCGGGAGCGTGGAGTATGCTGTTGAGCATTTAGGTGCTAAACTCGTCGTGGTGATGGGACATGAAAGCTGCGGCGCTGTCAAGGCATTGGTGGAAGGTGGAGAAGTACATGGCCATATTCAGGATATCATCGACAGCCTTAAACAGGAGGCTGAGATCCGGGAGCTGGTTTCGCGCGAAGGATATCAACTGGAACACTGCATTCGTGCAAATGTCATGCATGGTGTAAGACAACTCAACAGCCAATCTGTAGTGGTTCAGGAAAAAGTTGCCCAAGGCCAACTTAAAATCATAGGTGCACGATTTGATTTGAACAGTTTAAAAGTAGAGACGATTTCCCTGAGTAAATGATGAGTGTCATTGGGGCACTTTCACCGTCATCCAGTTGTTAATCCTCTAATGCTGTCAGCATTTTATTTAGGTCATAATTAACATCCTCATGTAACCCCGCCATTGCTTTCTCGATTTTTTTCAATTGGTTCTGGTAAAGGTTTTTAAGTGCCTGATTTTTGTCGATCCTGATGCCACTGTCTTTCACCAATTTGCAGAAATGCAATAATAATTCTGCTTCCACCAATTTTGAATTTGGAAACCGGATATACTTGTTTGTTATCCTTAATACCTTTCGAATTGTCTTCTTGGCAAAATATATATTTGAGAGATTGATGTCGAGAAATTCCACTTCCATTTCTTTCTTTACGGATTCTATATATCCGGAAATGTCGTGCGATTCAAATAGCAGGAAAGTCAGGAACTCCTTATTCTCTTTTTTTGATCTGGCCAGGCGAAGCGTAATTTCTGCGATCTTACTGTGAGGAAGCTCCAGTATTTCCTGTTTTATTTCCTGGATGGTAGCTGTTTTCATGCCCGTACTTAAATTAGGAAAAGAATTCATCAAGGGCCTGGAAATAACTTTCATCCCAACCCTGCCTGATATCATCATATTCACTGTCAGGTATATTTTTATGCCTTAGTTCTACCGATGTTCCCTCGGCATGCGGATGTAAAATGATGGTTACAATGGAAGGCTCTTCCTGTTCACCGAAATACCATTGCTGTTCAATTTTCTTACCACTAATAAAAGAGATATTCTTTCCGCAAATGCTTCCATCCCACAAAGAAAACTCAGAGCCTGTTTCTTCCGACATTTCAGCTGGTTCGCCGGTCCATAAGCGAATGGCAAGCGGATTGGTAAGTGCGTTGTATATTTCCTCCGGGGTTGCCGAAATGATGTAATACTTCTTCAGGTCTTTCATTTTATGTAGTTCTATTCACAATATAGACATTGTTACTTTCAAGAATTCTCACTTTGCTCAAAGCTTTTTCATTCGATCGCTCACTGAAAAAAAGTTATGTTGACTCAAAAATTGAACGAAGCGGAAACGCAAAGGGAGAAGTTCATGCATTGGGGAGGCCTTTTCGATTACACCGCTAGCCGGAAAGAGTTCCGATCGGGTCTAAAATTAAAAAGCCCTGCACTGCGTGCAAGGCTTTGTGACCCCGTCAGGATTCAAACCTGAAACCTTCTGATCCGTAGTCAGATGCTCTATTCAATTGAGCTACGGGGCCGTTTGGGGCAGCAAATATAAGAAATTACCCGACACAGCGCAAAAAAACAGGTTGAAGTACCCCCTAATGCCCACTGCCCACTGCCCAATGCCTCCTTCATGCCCAATGCCCTTTGCCTAATGCCTATCAATACGGCCATTGAACAAAAGCTTCCATGGCAGCATATTTGGGGAGACCAAGTTTGTCATACATATCAGATGTTGCAGCATTTCTTTCTTCGGCCCTTTCCCAAAATTCCCGGCTGTCTGAGCCCTGGAAA
>JBKCVJ010000174.1:0-20116 GCA_046317915.1 Sphingobacteriales bacterium | reverse complement strand
GCTTATTACAAGGGAACCCTGTGCCGAAGAAGAAATATTTAAACGCTTCGCTGCAGTATTCAACCTGGCATATACCCGTTTCAAAGATCTGCAGATCTCAGAGGCCCATGCATTGCAGGCCGAAAAAGATCTCATTGCCATCAAGGAAGCCAAACAAAAAGCTGAAGTGGCTTTGACTGAGCTACAGGCCACACAGAAACAACTGATACAGGCAGAGAAAATGGCGAGCCTGGGTGAGCTCACAGCTGGCATTGCGCACGAGATACAGAATCCTTTGAACTTCGTGAACAATTTCAGTGAGGTGAGCAAGGAACTGATCGAGGAAGTGAAGGAATCCATCGCTAAAGGAGAAATGGCAGATGCGATGGACATGATGTCGGATCTGGTGCAAAACCTGGAGAAGATCAACGAGCACGGAAAACGTGCCGATAGTATTGTAAAAGGGATGTTGCAGCATAGTAGGGCCGGCAGCGGACAAAAAGAAGCGACAGATATCAATGTGTTAGCAGATGAGTGTCTGCGTCTTGCGTTTCACGGACTTCGGGCCAAGGACAAATCTTTCAATGCAAATTTTGAAACGGTCTTTGATGCTGAGATAGGAAAGATCGATGTGATGCCGCAGGATATGGGTCGTGTTCTTCTCAATCTGATCAACAATGCATTCTATACGGTGAATGAGAAAAGCAAACGGGGAGAAGTTGGATACAAGCCAATGGTGAAAGTGTCAACGGAGAAAAGGGAGAAGGGAGTAGGGATTAGGGTTTGGGACAATGGTGATGGGATACCGGATGCGATTAAAGAAAAAATTTTCCAACCTTTCTTCACCACTAAGCCAACAGGGCAAGGTACAGGGTTAGGGTTGAGTTTGGCGTATGATATTGTGAAGGCTCATGGGGGAGAGTTGACCGTGGAAAGTAGGGAAGGTGAGGGTACAATGTTCTTCATACTTCTCCCTTCATCTTAACCCTTATGTTAGTGATACAAAAAAAGCCGCGCATCGCGCGGCTTTTTTTATATCACTAACATAGCGTCTCCATAACTGAAGAACCGGTATTTATCTTTAATGGCTTTCTTATATGCTTCCATGGCGAGATCATATCCTGCAAAGGCGCAGGTCATGATCAGCAGGCTTGTCTTGGGTAAATGGAAGTTCGTGATCAGCGCATCGGAAATGGAAAAATTGTACGGTGGGTGGATAAAGATGTTGGTCCATCCTTCAGACGGCTTCAATAATTTATCTGCCGTAAACGAAGTTTCCAGTGCACGCATAGTGGTTGTACCCACAGAACAGATGCGATGACCTTCTGTCTTGGCTTTATTCACGATCTTACAAGCCTGGTCTTCGATGGCGTAGAACTCCGCATCCATTTTATGTTTGCTGAGGTCTTCCACTTCAATAGGCCTGAATGTGCCGAGGCCTGTGTGCAGGGTCACTTCCGCAAAACGAACACCCTGAATCTCCAAACGCTTGATCAGCTCAATGCTGAAGTGCAAACCCGCAGTCGGCGCTGCTACAGCACCTTCGTGCTTGGCATACACCGTCTGGTAGCGCTCACGATCTTCTTCGTCTGGTTTGCGCTTGATGTATTTAGGCAAGGGTGTTTCACCCAGGGAGTTGAGTACGCGTTTGAATTCTTCTTCGGGTCCGTCAAACAGGAAACGAATGGTACGGCCACGTGATGTGGTGTTGTCGATTACCTCTGCAACCAGTTCATCAGCATCGCCGAAATATAATTTGTTACCTACGCGGATCTTCCTTGCGGGATCAACGATCACATCCCAAAGCCTGTTTTGCTTATTCAATTCACGCAACAGGAACACCTCAATCTTGGCTCCTGTTTTTTCTTTGCGACCGTACATGCGTGCAGGGAACACTTTAGTGTTGTTCACTACAAATACATCCTTGTCGTCAAAATACTCCAGGATATCTCTAAAATGCCTGTTCTCGATCTGGCCGGTAGCGCGGTGCACCACCATCAAACGGGCATCTTCTCTTTTCTTGGAAGGGTACTGCGCAATAAGGTTAAGGGGAAGGTCAAAACGGAATTGGGATAGTTTCATGAATAAAATACTTTTAACAGGTGGCCATCATGAAACAAACCGGAAAGGTACACGGAAGGGTGGTGGACTAAACCTGATCTTACGGCACCAGGTTCGTACCATGTGGCTATAAATGCGTGCAAAGGTACAAAATTTTCAGGAACCGATAAAATTCCTGCCGGGGATCGCATCTACCAGTCGCTGGGTATAAGCCGTCCCGGGATGCCGGAAAACCTGTTCCGCTTCGCCGATCTCCTCGATCTTTCCCTTGTTCATAACCATGATCCTGTCACTGATATAATGAACCACGCCCAAATCGTGGGAGATGAAAACGGTGGTAAAACCCATTTCCCGCTTGAGGTGGTTCAGGAGGTTCAGTACCTGCGCCTGCACGCTGACATCCAATGCGGATACGGATTCATCACAAACCACAAATCCGGGATCCAAGGCAAGTGCTCTGGCAATGCCGATCCTTTGCCGCTGCCCTCCCGAAAACTCATGGGGGTAACGCTTATAATGCTCTGCCCTCAGCCCTACCTTCTCTAACCATTCTATGGCCATCTCCCGCCTCACCCTATCCCCTGACCCTATCCCATGTACCTGCATGGTTTCCGCAATGGCACTACCTATTGGAATCCGCGGATTCAGCGAGGAGTAAGGGTCCTGAAAAATGATCTGAATGTCTTTGCGCAATGGCTTCAATTGTTTTTTACTCCATGGAACAAGGTCCTGCCCGCGATAAATGATAGACCCACTCCTTGGCTCAAGCAGTCGCAATAAGGCACGTCCCAAGGTTGTTTTCCCGCAACCGGATTCACCGACCAGTCCCAGGGTTTCACCCTGAACAACATCAAAACTCACGTCATCCACCGCTTTCACGTAGCCCGTTGTTTTGCCCAGGATATTTTTGGTTGATGGAAACCAGACGCACAGGTTGGAGATCTGCAGCAGGTTTGAGGTTGGAGCTGGGGGGGCAGATTGCAGAGCGGGTTTCACGGCGGGTGGTTGATCCCCCATAAAATCCGCAACGGTCGGCAGCCTTCTGCCTTTAGGATGAAGAATGGGCCTGCAGGCGATCAGGGCCTTTGTGTATGGGTGCGATGGCTGCCGGAGTACATTCTCCACCCTACCATTTTCTACCACTTCACCCTTATACATCACCACCACATCATCTGCGATCTCTGAGACAAGGCCCAGATCGTGGGTAATAAAGATGACGCCCATGTTGGTCTCCTGCTGCAGGGTGCGAATCAGCTCAAGGATGGTTTTCTGCACGGTGACATCCAATGCCGTTGTAGGCTCATCGGCAATCAAAAGATCAGGCCCGCAGCTCATGGCCATGGCAATCATCACACGTTGTTTCTGGCCGCCGCTGAGCTGGTGCGGATATCGTTTATACATACCCTTTGGGTCCGGCAACTGTACTTTCTGGAATAATGCAATGGCTTGCTCCTTCGCTGTTTTTTGATCACATTTTTTGTGCAGCATGATGGCCTCGGCCACCTGCTTCCCGCATCGCATCAGCGGATTTAATGAAGTCATGGGTTCCTGGAAGATCATCGAGATGCTGCTGCCGCGTAAGCTGCGCAGCATGGCAACAGGTTGTTTCAGCAGGTCCAAGGTTCCGGATCCCTGGTGAAAGATGATCTCACCGCTGGCATATGCTGCATTGGGCGCTAGCAGTTGTAAAATAGATAATGCGGTAACAGAATTTCCTGAACCCGACTCACCCACAACTCCGGTTATCCGTCCCCGTTGGACGCTCAGGGATACGTTTTTCAATGCATGGAATGGGCCATCTTCCGTTTGGAAACGGACATCGAGCCCTTTGATCTCCAGCAAAGGCTGATCCATTAGAATTTCAGGTGTTTCACGGTGAGGCCGTTGTTGATGAGCTGCTTCAGAGAATCGATACCGATTTTCAAGTGAAGCTCCACAAAATTGGTGGTTACTTTTTTATCGCTCTCCTCTGTTTTTACGCCCTCTGGTGTCATTGGCGAATCACTGATCAACAACAGGGCACCGGTTGGGATCCTGTTGTGAAATCCTACAGAGAAAATGGTAGCTGTCTCCATATCTATCGCATAAGCCCTGATCTTCTGCAGATATTCCTTGAATTCTACATCATGCTCCCAGACCCTTCTGTTGGTGGTGTATACGGGACCTGTCCAGTAGTCCTGTTCATAATCACGGATGGTTGTTGATATCGCTTTCTGCAATGCAAACGCAGGCAATGCCGGCACTTCGGGAGGGAAATAGTCGTTGGATGTACCTTCTCCCCGGATGGCTGCTATGGGTAACAGCAGGTCGCCAATTTTATGCCTCGATTTTAACCCGCCGCACTTGCCAAGGAACAATACGGCTGATGGCTGTATAGCGGTTAGCAGATCCATGACCGTTGCAGCGGTAGGACTACCCATTCCAAAGTTGATGATCGTAATACCATCTGCTGTTGCAGTCTGCATTGGTTTATCCAGCCCTGTAATCTCTGCCCCATGCCATTCTGCAAACAAGCGCACATAATTGGAGAAGTTGGTCAGCAAAATGTACTTGCCAAAGTTTTCCAGTTTCTCTCCCGTATACCTAGGGAGCCAGTTCTGAACGATTTCATCTTTTGTATTCATAATGGGTCCTGTTCGGATAAAATTAGTGATTACTTTGCAGGCATGATCACCCCGATCTTTCCTTCATACCCTTTTCAAATAAAAAATCTGCCAGAAGGCACTCAGATTTTTTGTGAGATCCGCAGACGTTGGGTGAAACTCACTCCGGAGGAATGGGTGCGGCAAAACATCTTTCAATGGATGAGGCAGACCTTACAATACCCGAAGGAAATGATCAGCCTGGAGAAAGGGATTATGGTGGGTGAAATGTCCAAACGCTATGATCTCCTGGTCTACGATCAACAATTCAATCCCTGGATGCTGGTGGAGTGCAAGGCACAATCGGTTACGCTAACGGAAGAAACCTTGATGCAGGTATTGCGGTATCACATCGCCATTCCTGTTCCATATCTCTGCATCACCAATGGTGACAGCGTTATGGTTTTTGAGAAGATCGATGGGCGGCTTGAGTTTTTGGCGGAAATGCCCCTTTGGAAGAAAGGCGAAAGATAAAGGGAGAAGTGTGAAGTATCCTCTTCGCACCTCTCCCTTTATCTTCTTCCTTACGATTAAGGGAATATCCCCAACTCAGTATACGATGTTCCTACTTTATTAATGGCTACTACAAAAGAAGCGGTACGCATGTTCTTAATATCCGGATGTTGGTTCCAGAGGTCAACGATCTCATGTGTGGAGCCGATCATGGTTTCTTCCAGACCGCTGCGAACGAGGTCAACTTCATCCGCACCCATGATCAGTTTCTTCCTTATATCCGCGGGAATATTTTGTCCGGTGATCTGTTCCAATTGGTCAACAATCAGTTGATTCTGGTTTTCTGCAAATCTTTTTTCCAGCCTTCCGTAACGAACGTGGCTTAAGTTTTTCAGCCACTCGAAATAAGATACGGTTACACCACCGGCATTGAGGTACATATCTGGGATCACCAGCACTCCTTTTGAAGTGAGTATATCATCTGCATCTGGTGTCAGCGGTCCGTTCGCGGCTTCACCTACGATCTTTGCTTTTATACGTGGAGCATTTTCGCCATTGATCACGTTCTCCAATGCTGCGGGGATCAGGATATCGCAATCCAGTTCCAGTGCAGCAATATTGGTAGCGAGATTGGTTGCGCCCGAGAAGTTCAGGATGGAACCTGTTGCTTTGCGATGTGCAACTACTGCATCCACATCCAGACCATTCGGATTGCCGATGGATCCTTCATATTCAGCCAGGCCAACGATGATGGCACCTGCTTCCTGAAAGAATTTAGCGGAATGGTAGCCCACGTTGCCAAGGCCCTGAACCACTATACGCTTGCCTTCAATACCTGTGCTAAGCCCCAGCTTCTTCATTTGCTCGGGCATATTACAAACTTCACGAACGCCATAGAATACGCCTAAGCCTGTAGCTTCGCGCCTTCCCCTTACTCCACCTTGTGTGATCGGTTTACCAGTTACACAGGCCATGGCATCTACTTCACCCGGGTGAAGTGCCATGTAAGTATCCAGGATCCAAGACATCTCGCGTTCACCTGTACCGTAATCTGGAGCAGGAACGTCTTCGCCAGGACCGATGAATCTTTTCTTATCCAGTTCAGCGGTATAACGACGGGTAATTTTTTCCAGCGTGTATGCGTCATAGTTACGAGGGTTGATCGCAATACCTCCTTTGGCACCACCAAAGGGTACATTCACGATGGCGCACTTATACGTCATCAATGCAGCCAAGGCCATCACCTCGTCTAGGTTCACCATGTCACTGAAGCGGATACCGCCCTTACAAGGGAGTTTGTGATGGGAGTGTTGCACACGGTAGGCCTTGATGACTTCAAGCTTGTCGCCGATCTTAACGGGGAAGTGTAACCGCAATACGGAATTACACTGCTTGATCTGTTCAAGGATTCCTTTGTCGAACTTGGTGTATCCGGCCGCTTTATCAAAGCTGGCGGACACGGCGTCAAAAAAACTGTATTCTGCAGACATTTACTAGAGGTTTTATATGGCAAATTATGTTTACGCTACTAGCTACTAGCTATTATCGTTTTCTAGTTTTGTGATCTTCCTGTCAAGCCTCCACACATAAAAGATCAATCCACCGAGGATGGTGAGGATGACAGCGACGACAACATATATTTTTCCATCGCTACGCATGCTATCGGCCATCTCCACTTTACCATCCTGCGCCCACACGGGTAAGGCCATCAGGATCAGTACCACAACAAACAGGAATTGAGCAATTTTAGTGCACATTCAGCCAGTTTTTTTCTTTGATGAAAGCGAGCCTAACGTTAAGGGATGTGATCCAGACGGCGAGTAAGGTCCAGCCAATAATGGCCGGATAAAATACCAGTCGCATCCTGGCGTCCACATCATTTACATTAAGTGCCGGATTACCTTCCTGACCCGGATGCAAACTCGGTACAAGCCTGGGGATGATCCAGATAGAAGGGAACAACATCGCGTAAGCAAAAATATTATAGACAGCACTCACCCGGGCTTTTTTGTCCATATCCGTGATAGAGCTACGGAGCACGAAATAAGCGAAATAGATAAGCAGAGCCATGGCTGTCCCGATTAGTTTTGGTTCTCTTACAATAGAACCAAAAGATGCATAGGCAGGGTTATTGGGATCGGCCCAGGTATAGGAGGCCCAGATGATCCCTGTTGCATAGCCCAGGAGGCCGAGCACCACACCGGTGGTGGCGTATTCACTGGCCTGTATATCCCGGCGCAGGTCAAGCTGACGGAGGTATTTGATGCTGTTCACCACAGATACGGTGAAGACGGTCATCATTGCCATCCACATGCATACGTGAAAATAGAGATTCCGAATGGTTTCCTGCAGTTGGCGCAGGGCAGGGACAGGCAGAAGCAATCCACCTACTACGGTATACACCAACAAAACGACGCAAGCTATTTTCCACCAGGATCTTCTCATGTACAATCATTGAAGGCCGAAACTGGGAAGCAGGACGGCCCGATGAGGCGTGGCAAAGGTAGGTTTTACCCTTAATCTTTCCACAAAAAAGGGAACAAAATGACGGACAGGACAATGATGGCCAGGTCCAGGGCCAGTAGCAAAAGCACAACCTGCAAAACCACGCCTTCCCTAAAAACCTCTGCAAAAGCGTACCGGGAAAGCCTGACCAGCAACAACAGCTGCGGGATGATCAGGGGAAATCCCAGGATGGCCATGAGCGAGGCCTGCTGCTGCGCTTTTGAAGCAATGGCCGCCAGCATGGTAAAGATCAGGCTCAGCCCCATTCCACCCAGGAAGCTGATGCCTATGAAGGCCCAGGTATTGCTGGTGGGATTGCCCATAAATGCGGTAAACAATACAAGATTCACAAGATTCATGATGGCCATCAACACCAGGTTGTAGAGGAGTTTGGCCGTCACATATTCAGCGGGGTTGACGATGCTGTAGAAATACAACATCCTGCCCCTGCTTTCCTGCAAAAAACTCTTGGCAACTGCGTTGATACACACAAATAGTTGGGTCACCCAAAACAAGGCGTTCCAGGTGACGGAATCTGCACCATCGCCCAGGGTAAGGAAAAGGACAAAGATGGTGGAGGCCACATAAAGGATCACGCCGTAAAAAGAATACTGCTGCCGCATTTCCAGCATCCAGTCTTTCTGGAAAAGGGTCCATATCCGATGCGTGGCACCCAAATCAAATGGTTTTTTGAAAGCACTGGCGGCAGCGCGGTTCGTAAATGTTTTTCTCACCCAGTACCACCTGATCGTCCTGATTGGTCTTTCGGTATGAGTAGCTGGCAATGTTGCCACAAACCATGCAGATGGCGTGGAGTTTGGTAATGTATTCTGCAATGGCCAGCAGGTTAGGGATCTGCCCGAATGGCTTGCCGGTATAGTCCATATCAAGCCCTGCAACAATGACCCTTGCGCCCCGCAGCGCCAGTTTGTTGGCCACCTCAATCACCCCATCATCAAAAAACTGCGCCTCATCGATCCCGATCACATTGAACTCCGCAGCAAGTGCAGGAATTTCTGCAGAGGAGCCCACGGGAGTGGAAGGGATCATATTTTCATCATGGCTAACAATATGCTCCGCATGATAACGGACATCTATAGCCGGTTTGAAAATTTTAACTTTTTGATTAGCGATCCGGGCCCGCTTCAACCGGCGGATCAATTCTTCGGTTTTGCCCGAAAACATTGAGCCACAAATGACTTCGATCCATCCTTTTGCAGCATCACCGTGATGGGGTTCAATAAACATTTATTAAAACTGGGATTCTTAAACTGTTTGTACCTTCACATTAGCTAATAGCTATTCTTAGAACGAAGTTACCAAATGTCTATGGAACGAACCGAGGTTTTAATATTGAAACTGCTGGAACAGTACCGGAAAAAAGAACTGCCGGATGTATTAGGACAAACCCTGCAGCAGATCCAACAGGAGCTGGCGCTATCACAACAGTGGCCCCCCATCTTCAGCAACCGCAACAAGGTATCTGTGGTGATGCCACACAAGCATAAGCCCTTGGTTACAGAAAGCAAAGTCACCGATGAAGAGAAAATTGTACAGGTGCTGCAGGTGGATGAAGCGGAAGTAGAGAAAGAGTTGGAGATGATGAAGCAGTCTGCCGAACTCAAAAATGAGATGGGGATGAAGCTACGCCCGCCCGTACAGGAGCAGCTCAATCAACCGGAAACATTTACACTGTTGAACGGGGCCATCGAATTTGATCCGATCGAGATCGATGAGATTCCCACATTTGCCACGCATATTTCAAGCCCCGTTGAAACGCCGTCCGCGCCGGCCGAAGTATCGGTGGTCCCATCATTGCAGGAGCAGGAAGAACAGGCAGCCAGGGATCTTAATGAGAAGCTGAAGGAGTTTCGTAAAGAAGTGGCGCAAAAACTCGGCGATGTTGCTATCAAGGACCTGCGCAAAGCCATTGGTATCAACGACCGGTATCTTTACATCAATGAATTATTCAATGGGGATGAAGCGATGTTTGAGCGGTCCGTCAAAACCCTCAATCAGTTTTCTATCTTACCCGAAGCCGAATTCTGGATGCAACGTGAACTTCGGATTAAACTTGGATGGAAGGAAGATAATCTGGTGGTGCAACAGTTTGTTCAGCTGGTGAGAAGGCGATTCGCCTGAATATAGGTCATAATTTTTCCCGTGGCGCCGGCTTCGGATAGCACATAATCTGACGCAGCTTTCCCCGCAATGGACAGGTGCTCCGGGGTGTTCAGCCATTCATCGATTTTTACCGTCAGTGCGTTACCATCCGTCACTGAACATGCGGCCCCTGCTGAAATCAGGTCCCTTGCTTCGCGGAATTTTTCATACTTCGGTCCAAACAAAACGGGCTTGCCATACACTGCTGCTTCAAGGGTATTGTGAATGCCCTTTCCGAAGCCACCACCGATGTAAGTAACAGTAGCATAGTGGTAGAGTTTAGACAGCATACCGATGTTATCAATGACCAGCACCCGGGTGTTCTTATTTGGCTGCATCTTCCATGAAGTGAAGCGCTGTACGTTTTGCATACGTTGATCCAGTTGCTCCAGGTGTGAAACATGGATCTCATGTGGTGCTATAATACATTTCACCGATGGCCTTTGCTGAAGATATGCTGCGATGATCTGCTCATCTTCCGGCCAGGTACTTCCGGCAACCAGCACCGGTGCATCACCACAGAACCTTTTCACATCCGGGATTTCTTCAAACGCCGCCGCGGTTTGCAGAACCCTGTCGAACCGCGTATCCCCCGCCACCGTAACTTCGGTTATCCCTAACCGTTGAAGCATCTCGGCGCTAGTGGCGTCCTGCACAAAGAAATGGCGGATTCTGGTCAATGCTGTTCGAAAGGCGCTGCCGTACCACTTAAAAAAGACCTGGTTGTCACGGAAAATCGACGAAACCATCAGTACCGGAATGTGATGAAGATGCAACCGGCCAAGTAAATTGAGCCAGTATTCATACTTGACAAAGACGGCAAGCGAAGGCTGTAAAGTATCTACAAATTGCTTTGCATTGCCCGGTGTATCAGCCGGCAGGTACATCACTGCATCCGCCCCGGTGTAATTCTTTCTGATCTCATAGCCGGAAGGAGAGAAGAAAGTGAGTAGGATATAGGGTTTAGGGTTTAGTTTACCCAAGGCCTCGATGACCGGGCGGCCTTGTTCAAACTCCCCGAGTGAAGCGCAGTGAACCCAGACCAATTGGCGGTTTCCTGCTTTTTGGCGCAGGTCCTTCAGTTGGGGTTTCCAGTTCTTTCGCCCTGTAACCCAAGCTTTTGCCTTAGGGTTCCATACTGATGCGAGATGAAGAATGCCAGTGTACAGGTAGATGCCAAGGGAATAGAACAAGATCTCTTGATTTAGGACACAAATCTAATATCCTTACCCAGTTTTTAATTTATTACCTTCGTGCCCGAAATTTTTACCGATGGAACCCATCCAGATGGTCGATTTGAAAAGGCAGTATAAACACATCAAAACTGAGGTGGATGCTGCACTTCACCAAGTTCTTGACACTGCCGCCTTTATTAATGGGAAGCCCGTACAGGCTTTTGCCGATGCCCTCTCATCCTACCTGGGTGTGAAACATGTGATCCCCTGTGCCAATGGTACGGATGCCCTGCAGATCGCTATGATGGCGCTGGATCTGCAGCCTGGTGACGAGGTGATCACACCGTCTTTTACATATATCGCCACCACCGAAGTAGTGGCTTTACTCAAGCTGACGCCTGTTTTTGCCGAAGTAGATGCAGAAACATTCTGTATCACTCCTGACTCCATCCGGAAGCTGATCACGCCAAAAACGAAGGCCATCGTCCCGGTACATCTCTATGGTCATGCGGCGCCGATGGCTGAGATCATGGAGATCGCGAGGGAGCATAACCTTTATGTGATTGAAGACAATGCCCAGGCCATCGGGGCGGATTACCGTTTCCCTGATGGAAGTGTAAAGAAAACGGGATCGATCGGTCATATCGGCGCCACATCGTTCTTCCCTTCCAAGAATCTTGGATGCTACGGTGATGGGGGAGCGATTTTTACAGACGATGAGGCTATGGCCGATAAGATGCGGAAGATCGCCAATCACGGGCAATCCGTAAGGTATTATCATGATATTGTGGGGTGCAATTCCAGGCTGGATACGCTACAAGCGGCTGTCCTGAATATAAAGCTCCCCAGGCTTGATGAATATATCCGGGCAAGGCAGGCCGCAGCGGCGGCGTACAGCAAGGCTTTTGAGGGTCATCCGAAGATTACGGTGCCATCCGTAGCACCTTATAGTTCCCATGTGTTTCACCAGTATACCCTCAAGCTGGAAGGGGTTGATCGGAACGGCCTGAACCAGTATCTGGCAGAACAGGGCATTCCGTCCATGATCTATTATCCCGTGCCAGCGCACCGCCAGAAGATGTTTCAGGGGATGATGGCCGGAAATCCCGATTTGCCGGTGACCGATTGGCTGACGGAAAGGGTGATTTCCCTCCCAATGCATACGGAACTAGATAATGATCAGCTTGAACATATTATAAAGCACGTATTAGCGTTTGTAGGCAAGTAAATCTCGTTGAAAACGAAAAACATATAGGTAAATGAAAATTGCTGTAGTTGGTACCGGATACGTTGGATTGGTGACCGGTACATGTTTCGCGGAAACAGGCAACGTTGTGACTTGTGTTGACATTGATCAGCGCAAGGTGACGAAATTGAGTAAGGGTGAGATCACCATTTACGAGCCTGGCCTCGAAAAACTGTTCATCCGTAACCTGAAAGAAGGACGTTTAAGTTTTACAACCAACCTTGAAGAAGGGATCCGGGGTGCTGAGATCATTTTTCTCGCGCTGCCAACACCTCCTGGTGAAGATGGATCAGCGGACCTCAAGTATATCCTGGGTGTTTCGGAACATCTTGGAAAGATCCTGACAGATTATAAAGTGATTGTTGATAAGAGCACTGTTCCCGTTGGAACGGCGGAGAAAGTCCACGCTGCCATCGCCAAAAATTATACTGGCGCATTTGACGTGGTATCTAATCCTGAATTCCTCCGTGAAGGTGTTGCCGTTGATGATTTCATGAAACCTGATCGCGTAGTGATTGGTACCAGTTCTGACCGTGCACGCAAGGTGATGAATGAACTCTATGCACCTTTTGTACGTTCCGGCAATCCGGTCATCTTTATGGATGAGCGTTCTGCAGAGCTAACCAAGTATGCGGCAAACTCGTTCCTGGCTACAAAGATCTCCTTCATGAACGAGATCGCACAACTCTGCGAGCGTCTCGGTGCAGACGTAGATATGGTAAGGAAAGGAATTGGTTCCGATGAGCGCATCGGTAAGCGTTTCCTGTTTCCTGGCATCGGTTACGGCGGAAGCTGTTTCCCTAAAGATGTTCAGGCTTTGGTGAAGAGTTCAACAGAAGTGAACTACAATTTCCAGATCCTCAATGCAGTGATGGATGTGAATGAAAAGCAGAAGAAACACCTGATCCCAAAGATTAAGACCTATTTCAATAACGATCTCAAAGGAAAACATTTTGCCTTGTGGGGATTGGCCTTTAAGCCGAATACGGACGATATCCGTGAAGCGCCGGCCCTGTATATCATTGAAGACCTTCTTGAAGCGGGAGCAACAGTGACCGCATTTGATCCTGAAGCGATGAACAATGTGAAAGATGTTGTTGGTGATAAGATCAACTATGCTTCCAGTCAGTATGAAGCACTTGAAGGTGCCGATGCACTGATCATCGCTACGGAGTGGAATGAGTTCCGTACACCTGACTTTATTAAGATCGTGCAGTCGCTTAAGAACCAGGCGATCTTTGACGGCAGAAACCTATTTGATGTTGCTGCAGTGAAAGCACTTGGCTTCCATTATGAAAGCATCGGAAGGCCCAATTTCTAACAACCCTACAAACCAGTACCATGAGCAAGAAAAGAGTTCTCGTAACCGGTGCCGCCGGCTTCCTCGGATCACATCTTTGTGACCGCTTTATTAAGGAAGGATACTATGTGATTGGGATGGACAACCTGATCACCGGGGATCTTCGCAATATTGAGCACCTGTTCCCGAATCCGGATTTTGAATTCTATCATCACGACGTTTCCAAGTATATCCATATTCCCGGAGAGCTGCATTACATCATGCACTTTGCGTCTCCGGCCAGTCCTATCGATTATCTGAAAATCCCCATCCAGACCCTTAAAGTGGGTGCGATGGGTACGCACAATTGCCTTGGCCTTGCCAAAGCAAAAAATGCGCGAATGCTGGTGGCCTCTACTTCTGAAGTGTATGGTGATCCGCTGGTGCATCCGCAAACCGAGGAATACTGGGGTAACGTGAACCCTGTGGGTCCTCGTGGTGTGTATGATGAAGCCAAGCGATTTATGGAATCTATTACGATGGCCTACCATACCTTCCATAGCGTTGAAACAAGAATCGTAAGGATATTCAATACATATGGTCCGCGGATGAGGCTTAATGACGGTCGTGCCCTGCCTGCGTTCATTGGTCAGGCCCTTCGGGGAGAGGATCTCACCGTATTTGGTGACGGTTCGCAGACCCGTTCTTTCTGCTACGTGGATGACCTGGTGGAAGGGATCTACAGACTCTTGTTGAGTGATTATGCGAAGCCTGTGAACATTGGCAACCCTAATGAGATCAGCCTGAAAGACTTTGCAGAAGAGATCATTAAACTCACGGGAACAAAGCAAAAGATTGTTTACAAGCCATTGCCCGTAGATGATCCAAAGCAGCGCAAACCGGATATCTCAAAGGCGAAAAGCATTTTGGGTTGGGAACCAAAAGTAGACCGGGCCACGGGGTTGGCCAAGACCTATGATTACTTTAAATCACTTCCTACAGAGGAGTTGAACAAGCAGCCAAAAGAGTTCTCAAGTCAGAAATAAATGAGTGTTTATCAGGACCTTGTTGATAAAAAGTCAAAGTTAGTTGTTGTGGGCCTCGGATATGTGGGCCTTCCGCTGGCACTTGAGTTTTCCCGAAAAATTCCCGTTATTGGTTTTGACACTGATCGGGAGAAAATAGCATCACTCCGGAAAGGAATTGACCCTAACCGGGAAGTTGACAGCAGCGCGTTTGAGCAGGCCGACATTGTTTTTACGGACGATGAAAGTTTGTTGGGCGAGGCTGTTTTTTTTATCGTTGCTGTACCCACTCCGGTAGATAAGTACAATGTTCCAGATCTTCGGTTTCTCATGGAAGCATCTGCAACGATCGGACGAAACATCAGGAAAGGAGCCGTGGTTGTTTTTGAATCTACCATGTACCCTGGTTGCACAGAGGAAGAGTGCATACCCGAAATTGAGCGTACTGCAGCGTTGAAAGCAGGTTTGGCGTTCACCTATGGGTATTCACCAGAGCGGATTAACCCAGGTGATAAAAGAAATACTATCCGAACAGTCAAGAAGATTATTTCAGCAAGTGATGATCAAACGCTGGAAGAAATTGCCAAAGTGTATGAGCTGGCGGTAGATGCTGGTCTTTATCGAGCACCTTCAATCAAGGTAGCAGAAGCTGCCAAGATTGTTGAAAATACCCAACGGGACATCAATATCGCTCTGATGAATGAATTGTCCATGATCTTTGACCGGATGGGAATAAACACCTTTGAGGTGCTGGAAGCAGCTGCCACAAAGTGGAACTTTTTAAACTTCACGCCTGGCCTGGTTGGTGGGCATTGTATAGGTGTTGATCCTTACTACCTGGCGCATAAAGCTTCTTCGCTGGACTATGATCCTAAACTGATTTCTGTTTCCAGGTTGATCAATGACGAGATCGCAAGGAATGTAGCCAGAAAAGTAGTTACACATGTTCTGAAAAATGCCACTGATTCTTCTAAGGCCAGAGTGTTGGTAATGGGTGCAACATTCAAGGAAAATGTTAGTGATATCCGAAACTCAAAAATTTTTGATACGATACGTGAACTTCAGGCGTTTCAAATTAGCGTTGATATTTCTGACCCATATGCTGATCCTGCCGCTGTCTTACAGAAATATAATATTGTTCTTAGCGAAAAGGTAAACCAGAAATATGATGCTGTTATCATTGCTGTGGGCCATTCTTCCTATCTTTCGCTTACTGAGGATTATTTTTGCAGTATTACACATTCAAATGCCCTCATCGCTGACCTGAAAGGATTGTACAGGGGAATGAGAAAAAGGGCATACTGGAGCTTATAGTATGAAAAAAAAGATTTTAGTTACGGGTGGGGCGGGATTTATTGGGTCTCACGTTGTCAGACTTTTTCTGACGAAGTATCCTGACTATGAATTGCACAATCTGGACCTGTTGACTTATGCAGGAAACCCTGAAAACTTGGCGGATGTTGAGCAACTTCCCAACTATACGTTTTTTAAGGGTGATATTAATGATGAGCAGTTCGTTAATCAACTTTTTGCCGATCATGGCTATGATGCAGTTATTCATCTGGCTGCGGAGAGTCATGTAGACAGGTCAATCATGGATCCATTGGCCTTTGTCAGAACCAATGTTCTCGGCACCGGCGTTTTGTTGAATGCTGCAAGGCGATATTGGACGGATCTACAAGGTAAATTGTTCTATCACGTCTCAACTGATGAAGTGTATGGAAGCCTTGGCGCAACCGGTTATTTCACAGAAGAAACTGCTTATGATCCAAGGTCGCCCTATTCTGCGTCAAAGGCATCTTCGGATCACCTGGTGATGGCTTACCATCACACATTTGGTCTTCCCGTTGTTATTTCCAACTGTTCCAATAATTATGGGTCACATCAGTTTCCTGAGAAACTAATTCCGCTGATGATCAATAATATTTTGCATCAAAAATCCTTACCTGTTTATGGAAAAGGCGAGAATGTTCGGGATTGGTTGTGGGTTGAAGATCACGCGAGAGCCATCGATACCATTTTTCACTCAGGATACACTGGAGAGACATTCAATGTTGGCGGTTTCAATGAGTGGAAAAACATAGATCTTGTTCATTTGCTTTGCAAAATCATGGATCAGAAATTAGGGCGGCAGGAAGGAGAATCTGCAAAACTGATTACCTATGTGAAAGATCGTGCTGGTCATGACCTCAGGTACGCAATAGATGCAAATAAGATCAGCAGATCATTGGGGTGGCAGCCGTCTCTTCAGTTTGAGGAAGGGCTATCTAAAACAGTGGATTGGTATCTTTCCAACGAAGAGTGGGTCAATCATATTACATCAGGAACCTACCAGCAATATTACCAGGATCAGTATAACCAGAGATAAAAGAGATATGCCATTTCATCAAACAGAGCTTCCGGGGCTGATGATTTTTGAGCCTAATGTTATCCCAGACAAACGAGGCTATTTTTTTGAGAGTTATCACCAGCGGATTTTTGCAGAAGCAGGACAGGCTTATGATTGGGTACAAGACAATCAGTCGCATTCTGCATACGGGGTTGTACGTGGTCTGCATTATCAGCATGATCCATTTAGTCAGGCTAAGTTGGTTAGGGTTTTGCAGGGCAGGATCTGGGATGTTGCCGTAGATATCAGAAAAGGATCACCCACATTCGGAAAAGTATTTGGGATTGAGCTTAGTGCAGAAAACAAACTGCAATTGATTATACCGAGAGGATTTGCACACGGATTCTCGGTGTTATCAGAGACCGTTGAAATGCTGTATAAATGCGACAATTACTACCATAAACAAAGCGAAGGAAGTATTATTTGGAATGATCCGGATTTGAATATTGATTGGAAAGTACCAGCGGATAAAGTGATCATTTCCGAAAAGGATATGAACCATCCCGCTATGAAGGACGCGATCCATAATTTTTCCTACCATGGCTAGTCCACGTATTCTTGTAACAGGTGCCAATGGGCAGGTTGGGAGGGAACTCCGGGAACTTGCAGCACTGTATCCGGAAATAGAATTTTTCTTCCAGGGAAGGGAAGATATGCCCCTCACGAATTTCGAAATGATCAGGACGGTTTTTCAAACGCTTCAGCCTGACGTGTTGATCAACTGTGCAGCATATACTGCGGTGGACCAGGCAGAACAAGAAAGGGAAATGGCATTCCAGGTTAATGCTGAAGCTGTTGGCGTGATGGCCGCCCTTTGTCATGAGCATGGATGCCGGTTCATTCACATCTCCACAGATTATGTTTTTCCGGGTGATGCAAACAGTCCATATGTTGAAACCGATACCACTGGTCCCTTGAATGTGTATGGCGCTTCTAAACTGGCTGGTGAACAGCAAGCCAATGCATTGAACCCAGATGCTATCGTAATCAGAACTTCATGGGTATATGCTTCGCATGGGAAGAATTTTGTACGCACGATGGTAAGACTCATGACAGAAAGAACCGAAGTGAAGGTGGTTAACGACCAGCGGGGCAGGCCTACTTATGCCAAGGATCTTGCGGGGGTTTTGTTGACATTGGCTACGATGAAGGAGGTTCCGGGCGGAATCTATCATTTTGCCAATGCTGGTGCTGCCACCTGGTTTGAGTTTGCTGCAACCATTGGCAGACAGATCGGAACATCTTGCGCTGTACTTCCGATACCCAGTTCCGCCTTTCCCACCCCAGCTAAAAGACCTGCATATGGCGTGCTGGATACCTCTAAAATAGAAGCCCTCACTGGTATCAGACCCAGACCCTGGGAAGAGGCCGTGGGGGAGTGCCTGGATAAAATTCTCACTTGATTCCTGTGCAACTGTATTTTAATCGTTAAAACAGCCCGCTTTATCCATGAGTCTACTACATTTGTAGACTTATTAGCATGGAACTGAGTGGAGACATACTGAATAGGCTGAGATGTTTGCCAGTGGGGCCTCAGGCTATAGCCATTAAAAGTTTGGAAATGTCAACAAGAAAATGTTCAAGGCGCTGTTGAATCCGGGCATTATTGGTGCCATTTTGGGTGCTATATTGCTTACAACACTTGGCGAAAAGCATTCGAATTGGCTTCGGTCTATCATGGCATGTTACACTATGTTTCTTGGGGTTAGAATTTTTCTTAGTGCCTTTCGTAAGCCGAAGCCTCAACAAAAGTTTAAACGTTATGGCTTACTGGATCGGGCCCAATAGTAACAACAACCCTGGTCACCAAGGGGCGTACGCCAAAGTATGTTATCGGATCCGTAAGTCTAACTGAGTTCTTCGTGACTTTGGCCAGCGCATTTACCTATTTCACAATGTTGGGTGTATCGCACTGGCAGACGATTGTGGCGCTGATCATTGGAGGCTTGCTGGCAGCGCCGCTTGCAGCTAAACTTGCCGGAAAACTCCCGAAGAAAACATCTTATATATTATTGGGGATCCTGGTCATGATCTGGAGCGTCAGGATTCTGGTTAAAGTGTTCTAGGTGAAACGATGGATGTACATTTGTATTCATTTAACGCGCAGCGCATGAAGGTAGCCCTTGTCGTATTTTTTTGCTTCTGGACTTTCAATGGACTGCATGCACAGACTGAGAAACAGACCGAGCAAGTGGAGCAGATCTGGATTGGTTACTTTAACCAGACTCGTTTTTCTAAGCGCTGGGGAGCCTGGCTTGACGTGCAGCTTCGCACCAAGGATCATTTGACGGATAGCCTTTCGCAGTTCCTGTTCAGGCCTGGTATTACCTACTATATTGACGACAAAACGAAGTTGACCCTGGGTTACGCATTTATCAATCATTTTCCTGCGGATAGCCATCCGGATATCTCGCAACCGGAACACCGTATCTGGCAGCAGGTGCAGTGGCACACGAACTACAAGAAACTTCGGACCATGCAATGGTTTCGTCTGGAAGAAAGATTCCGGCGGAAAATAAAAGATGCGGATGAATTGGCTGAGGGCTACAATTTTAATTTCCGGATCCGGTACAACTTCTTGATCCAGGGCCCTCTCACAAGGAAACTGTATGATAAAGGCGCGCTCAATTGGGTGTTTAACGATGAGTTGCATATCAATTTCGGGAAAGAGATCGTATATAATTATTTTGACCAGAACCGATTGTTTCTTGGGTTTAATTACTACCTCACTAAACATAATACCTTGCAATTTGGGTACATGAATTTATTCCAGCAATTGTCTGCAGGCAACAAATACAAAATGATCCACACGGCAAGAGTGTTTTTCTTTCATAACCTTAACCTTTAACATTTCTATATTTCCGCATTGCCGCATTGCCACATTGCCGCATTGTCAAATTGTCTAATTATCTTCGCTTATGGCTTTATTACAGGCACAAATCACTGAACCCGACTACGGGATGACCGTTACAGATGCCAAGGGGCATACTATCAAGATTGATATTCCTGCTGATCAGGGTGGGCATGGAAATGGCTTCAGGCCAATGCAAACCATGCTGGCAGCACTTTGTGGATGCAGTTCAGTAGATGTTGTAAGTATTTTAAAAAAGCAGCGTCAGCCACTGGAGGATCTGATCATCAAAGTTGATGGCGAACGCCAGCATGGCGTGGAGCCTGCATTGTGGGAAAAAATCCATCT
>JBKCVJ010000173.1:0-18734 GCA_046317915.1 Sphingobacteriales bacterium | reverse complement strand
ATCTGAAAACATCGATCCTTAAAACCGTTCCCACCGAAAGCATGCCGCCCGAAATTTTTGCTGCCATCGGCCTCCTTCAACAACCCGTAACCGGATATCATGCCGCATATCAGATGAACCTGCCAAACCAAATTGGCAATGCTGTGTTCAGGCCACCAGCCGCCTGAGTTCATCTTCATCGATCCTCATTTTTAATTCATCGGCCCTCTATCACAGGGCCATCAAACGCATGATATATGAAACAATTCATTATGATCTGCGCTGTTCTGTTTGGAACAGCCAGCATCGCC
Organism: Sphingobacteriales bacterium; assembly: GCA_046317915.1. GTDB lineage: Bacteria > Bacteroidota > Bacteroidia > Chitinophagales > Chitinophagaceae > Pollutibacter. The sequence continues at coordinate 18,444 of JBKCVJ010000173.1, read as the reverse complement.
TATACACAAGAAAACAAAATCAATCAACAATTCACCGATGCAGCAGGACAAACCATCCTGATCGGTCAATGTACCCGCGAAGCCTTGTGGCGTGAACCCTTCCGCAACTGGTTCGTGTCTAATTATGACCAATATATTGTAGATAGTGGTACCTGTGTTTTTGTGGCGCCCTTATTGAAAGACAAGAAGATCACCCTCTTCATGGGAACCTGGTGCGGTGACTCCAGAAGGGAAGTGCCGAGGTTGCTCAAGATCCTCGACTGCTGTGGCTTTCCGCCGGAAAACCTTACCATGATCATGGTCTCCAATCAACCCGATATGTATAAAAAAAGCCCGGGTCATGAAGAGGAGGGCAGGCAGATCATCAGGGTGCCAACAATGATCATTGAAGGCGTGACGGTAGAGCTTGGTCGCATCATTGAATTCCCGGTAGTGAGCCTGGAAAAAGATCTGCTCCGCATCCTTCGGAAAGACGGCTATGTGCCCAATTATGCAGAACGCATGGGCCTGGCCGTCTCATCACGTTAAACAATTCAGCGGCATGATATCCGGTTGATTTGTTAACCATGTATGGCAGCGAAATGGACTGCAACAAACCACTTACCTTTGTTGCCGTTATGAGGCATCCTTCCATTTTCATGATCTGCGCATTTCTTATTTCTATGGTCCAGGGATTTGCGCAAAAGTCGCAAAGCGGCATGTACCGCGCAGTACTTGAAAGACAGGATGGATTACCCATCGTGTTCAACCTGGACATCAACAGGAGCAACGGTGCAGAAGTATGGACCATCCAGAATGCAACCGAGCGGATACGCGTAACCGATATTCGGCTTGTGGGTGATTCAACTTTAGTAAGCATGCCCTTGTTTGAATCTGATTTTAGATTACGGCAATCTGCAGATGGTGGATATACCGGCGTGTGGATCAAGGGTACCACAGGACAGCCCATGGTGATGCCCGTGGTCATCAAACCCGGCAGCACACGCTTTCCGATACAAGAAACAAAGCCAAAGGGGAATATCTCGGGCCGATGGTCGGTGACATTTATCCGACCCAACGGTACCAGCAGACCGGCTGTTGGAGAGTTTGAGCAACGTGGACAACAATTGACCGGAACGTTTATCACACCCTCTGGTGATTATCGTTTCCTGGAAGGCGTCGTGAATGGAGACAGTATACAACTTTCTTGTTTTGATGGCAGCCACGCGTATTTTATTGGCGCCAGAATTGGGGCCGATGGCAATATTTATAATGGCGTATTTGCATCCAGTGCAACCTGGCTTGAGCCCTGGTATGCCACAAAGAATCCAAATGCAAAAGTGGATGCCTCCTTGTCTGCCATGCAACTTAGGCCGGGTGAGGACAGGATCGGATTCCGTTTTCCGGACATCGACAGCCAGATGGTTTCTCTCAGTGATCCACGCTTTGCCGGTAAGGTAGTGGTGATCCAAATCATGGGATCATGGTGTCCCAATTGCATGGATGAAACAGCTTTCCTCAGTGATTACTATCAGAAGAATAAGAGCAGGGGCGTGGAGATGATTGCCCTGGCTTATGAGTATTCAACGGATTTTCAACGCGCCAGCAAGAGCCTGCGGAAATTTCAACAGCGATTCAATGTACAATACCCGATGCTGATCACAGGTGTTACCAGCGCGGATTCATTGAAGACCGAAAAGACCCTTCCGCAACTCACACCCATCAAAGCTTTTCCTACAACCATCTTTATCGGTAAAGACGGAAAGGTAAAAAAGATCCATAGCGGCTTTGAAGGTCCCGGTACCGGAGCAAGGCATGACTTGTTTAAAGAGGAGTTTGAGAAGACCATCACCTCCCTCCTAAAATAGCTATTAGCTACTAGCTAATAGCTATTTTAGCTATTGGTAAATGAGGGCAGATGGTGTGTGGATGCCATATCCATCCTGCGGATTCATCACCTGAAGAGTTACTTTATGTTCTCCGGGTTTGAGGGCATAGTTCCAATACACGTCATGTCTGCGATGTAGAAATGCTGTTGGTAATTCAATCACCTCCGCGGGCATATCGTCTATCTGTACCCGAACTTGTATGACCTGGTCAGGTGATTTGTCTGATGGCTTGAATGCGTAGCCTTTGATCACGATACCTTTTCCAGTGAAAGTGAATTGTTGCTCCCTGCCCTCCAACTTGATTTCACTCACCTTACTCAGTCCTTCAAAGCTTTGTTCAAAGGCAACGGTTTTAATGCTTTGTTTGGGGATGGTTACCAGATCACCCTTGCGTTGGCCACCATTGCGTTGGATATTATCCAGCGCATGTTTCAACCCAAGCTGATAAGCTTTTTGTAAAGAGATATTCGTGTATTTAAAAGGCAGATCTTCGGCACCATCTAAACCTTCTTTCCAGATCGTGGGAATTTTTGCATAGCCCATCATCGTTCCTAAAATACCTGCTACGGTGGAGGGATTGCAATCGGCATCCTGCCCGGCCCTTGTGGTGATCTCCATGCTCAGGCCGAAATCACCTCGGCCATACAAAAGTCCCAACACCACATAAGCGGCATTAATGGTGGCATCAATGTCGAAAGCACTGAACACGCCATCGGGACAATACATATCGGTACTCCAGCGCTTCTGGATCTGCATCCAGGTGTCACGCCAGTCTTTGGGATATTGTTTGTTCCAGCGGATCACGTCGCTGATGCATTCATAGAATTTTGTATCAACAGGAATGGACTTCAACGCATTGCTGACCACAACGGCTGGATCTTTTTCGAAGAACGCCTGCGTGTACATCGTGCTTACAAAAACACCGCCATACCAGCCATCGCCATAATTCATGATATGCCCGATCTTATCTGAGATGGCTGCTGCCGTTTGCGGCATACCCGGACTCATTAAGCCAGCAAAATCGGACTCTATTTGGAAGTCGATATCATCCGCATGTGGATTGTTTTTCCAGTGACCGGACGCCGGTACCTTGAGGCCATGCAGAATATTGTAACGTGCGGCCTGGTTGGCGTGCCAGAGCGGATACTCAGCGCGGGCAAAGGCGTTGGCAAAACTATCGGTAGGAGCATCCAGACCATATTGTTCAAACACATCCACGAAGGTGAGATCCATATAAAGATCATCGTAAATGCCGGGTTCCTTCGTCATCAATTCTTTGACATAACCCTTACGCCAGGTGAGACGTTGATAGTCCTGGATGAAGGTGCCGTTGAACCGAAATTCATACGGTGCGCCAAGACTCACCCCAATGGTTTGTCCGGCCCAGCCACCCTTGATCTTATCTTCCAGTTCCTGTATGGAAATGGTGCGCTGCGCCAACAAAGAGCTGGAAAAAAGAAGACTGATGATGCTCAATAACCTTAATACCATAATAACTATTTACCACTAGCTATTAGCTAATAGCTATTAGCTAATAACGAAGCAATTTCTTCAAGGTAAGTTTTATCCGTCATGTCATAATGATCAAGATGTTCGCTATCTGCATCCAGTACGCCCCAGACTTCGCCGTTGTGGATCAGGGGTACCACAATTTCAGAGCGGGAGAGGCTGCTGCAGGCGATATGTCCAGGGAACTTTTCTACGTCCGGGACAATAAGGGTTTCTGCCTTTTCCCATGCCGTTCCGCAGACGCCGCGACCCTTACGGATACGCGTACACGCAACAGGTCCCTGGAATGGGCCGAGCACGAGTTCACCATCCTTTACCAGGTAGAACCCGATCCACCACCAGGAAAACTGTTCTTTCAATGCTGCGGCCACATTGGCCAGGTTGGCCACCATATCATTTTCGCCTTCCAGCAGACCCTTGATCTGAGGGATCAGCTGTTGGTATTGTTCTTCTTTGGTGCCTTCGATGATGTGTAAATCTTCTGCCATAGGACAAATGTACGCCGCAATCCAAAAAAGGATTAATTTCCTCAACTAACTGCTGTTTATGACCTTTACCAAACCTCAGCTTTCTTTCTGGCAGATCATCAATATGAACGTTGGATTCTTCGGGATCCAATACAGTTTCGGACTGCAACAAACTGCTATCAATCCTTTGTATACTTTCCTGCATGCCAAGCCGGAGGAGCTTCCTTTGCTGAACCTGGCAGGACCCATGACGGGTTTGTTGATCCAGCCCATCATTGGCGCGATGTCTGACCGCACCTGGAGTCCGCGTTGGGGCAGGCGTAAACCTTATTTTCTGATCGGTGCCATCATGTGCAGCCTGGCATTATTTGCGTTCCCATTCAGTAGAGCGCTTTGGATGGCAGCAGGATTGCTCTGGATTCTTGACGCTGGTAACAATACGGCGATGGAACCTTACCGCGCTTTCATTGCGGATAAACTGCCCGCGAAACAACGTGCGATGGGCTTTCTTACACAGAGTTTTTTTACAGGACTTGGAATTACGCTGGCGAATCTATCCCTTGAATTTTTCCGGAGAACGATAACTGGCACAACACTCACAGATGATGGCCGTCCCGGTATTCCATATTGGGTCTTTGGATCATTCTTCGTAGGCGCCATCTGTTCTATTGGTTCTGTGTTGTGGTCCGTATCTAAAACACCAGAGATCCCGCCTACCGAAGAAGAACTCAAAGCCATGCGGGCACATAAGGGCGGCATTTTTGCGCCTTTCAAAGAGATTGCATCGGCCATCAAAGACATGCCACCATTGTTGTGGCAATTGGCACTGGTATACCTGTTTCAATGGTACGCGATGTTTGTATACTGGCAGTTCATCTCTCATAGCATCGCTTCTTCCGTATGGGGGATCACGTCAGAATCCAATCCCAAAGTGTATGAAGAGGCGGTGGGGTGGACGGGCCTCGTGAATGGGTGGTACAATGTGGTGACTTTCTTGTCGGCGTTTGCATTAGTAGGCCTGGCGAGAAAATACTCCGCAAAATTCGTACACATCACCTGCCTATTCATGGCGTCCATCGCATTGGCAGTGGTGCCACATATCTCTGATAAGATGCTATTGTTTGTACCGATGATCGGTTTCGGAATTGCCTGGGCCAGTATGATGGGTGTGCCTTATATCATGGTGGTGAGTGCTATTCCCAAACACCGCTACGGCGTGTATATGGGAATTGTAAACATGATGATCGTGATCCCGATGATCCTGCAAACCCTGAGCTTCGGATACATCTATAAAAATTGGCTGGGCGGTGATCCTGGTCGCGCCATTATTTTTGCATCTATTTTGCTGTTCTTTGCGGCACTCGCGATGATGCGGACTAAAGTCAGTACGGAGGGAGAGTAAGTAGGGGAAGTTCTGATGCCGGCGGGACACTGAGTTAGTAATTAGCAATTAACAATTGGCAATTAACAATTAGCATTAGTCATTGGTGATAGCATGTACAACAGATCTTTACATACAGGAGTACACAAGGCCGTTATTGAAGCAGGGTTAGATATAGCAGGGAAAGACAATGCCTTTTATGTGCGCCTGATGGCCAACGTAGTTGCCATCCACGAATTATATCAACAACTATATGGGCAGATTGGAGGTGGCGGGTTGCAGGTTGCAGATCTGGTGAAGCTGATGATCCGTGCATACAAAGAACGAGGGGAAGATCTTAGGGTGAGGGATGAGGAGAAAACCAGGGTGAGTGTTGAGGGTGAGGTTGCAGGAAACTGGTTTTTGAGCAATAAGATCGCGGGGATGAGTTTGTATGTTGATCGGTTTGCTGGAAACCTCAAGGGCCTGAAAGATAAACTGCCCTATTTTGATGAACTCGGTGTAAACTTTCTTCACCTGATGCCTGTGTTTGAAAGCCCGGAGGGAGAGAGTGATGGCGGTTATGCGGTGTCTGATTTCCGAATGGTAGATAAGCGTTTCGGAAGCATGGCAGACCTGAAAGCTTTGCAGAAGGCGATGATGAAGCGGGGCATGTATCTAATGATCGACATCGTCCTTAACCATACCTCGCACCGGCACGAATGGGCAGAAAAAGCGAAAGCTGGTGACGCTACATACCAGGATTATTTCTACATGTATGATAGCCGGGACCTGCCGGATCAGTTTGAGCAGACGATGCCGGAGATCTTTCCGGAAGCGGCACCCGGCAGTTTCACGTATAATGAAGAAACTGGAAAATGGGTAATGACCGTTTTTCATCGCTACCAATGGGATCTCAACTATACGAACCCGTTAGTGCTCCTGGAGATGATGGATAATATTTTCTTTTACGCGAATCTTGGGGTAGATATTCTTCGGATTGATGCACCGGCGTTCATCTGGAAACAACTGGGCACCACCTGTCAGAATCTGCCTGAGGCACACACCCTGCTCCGGCTCATCAAGCAATGCGTGGAAGTGTCGGCGCCGGGCATGGCCATCCTGGGCGAAGCGATTGTTGCACCGAGTGCCATCATGAAATATTTCGGCACGGATCAATACACCGCGCGGGAGTGCGATTTTGCATACAACGCCACGCACATGGCCCTGCAGTGGGATGCACTGGCAACAGGCGACATAAGAGTTATGATGGCTGCGCAGCATGAGATCTTGCAAAAACCGTACGGTACAAGCTGGATCACCTACACAAGGTGCCATGATGATATTGGATTGGGATACGATGACTACATGATCCAGCAGGCCGGTTTTACGCCGTATGATCATCGAAAATACATTAAGGATTATTATTCAGGTGCCCTTCCTTCCAGCACTGCTAGAGGCGCTTTATTCTCCGTGAACCCAAAGACCCAGGATGCACGCATCAGCGGCAGCCTTGCCTCTTTGTGTGGATTGGAGTCTGGGCTGGAAGCAGGAGATCAGAAAGCGATTGAAGTGTCATTACAAAGGATCTTGCTCATGCAGGCACACAGTTTTTTCCTTGGTGGCGTGCCCGTTATTTTTTATGGCGATGAAGCGGCATATAGCAACGACTATTCTTACCTGGATGATTCCGGTAAGAGTTATGACAACCGATGGATGCATCGTCCCGTGATCAACTGGGCGAAGAACGAGCGCCGCAAGGAGAAGGGCACACCAGAACAACGGATTTTCGAAGGCACAAAGCGGCTCCTTGCTTTGCGCAAAAAGCTGGAGATGGTGGGCGACTATAAAAACCTTGAGTGGCTATGGACCTACAACAACCACATCGCGGCATACCTGCGCAGCTGGCAGGAGAATCGACTATTCTGTATTTTTAATTTCAGCAGCAATACACAGCTGATCAGTTGGCAATGGGTGAAGCATCATGGTCCTGTGCCTTTGCAACTCAAGGACCATTGGAGTGGTGATACCTTTACTGTAGGGGGCGATGATGAGCAGATGATTCTTGAACCCTATTCTTTTTTCTTGTTGGAACCTGCGTGACAAGGGAGAAGATGAAGGGGGAAGTGCGAAGTTAGGTGCTGCGACCTGCGACCTTTGCAAACTGCGACCTAGCGAATTAGATCGGCTACCGTTTTACCTTCAAGAATCTTCAAAGTAGCATCTCGCACTTCAATCATCGTATCGTGTAATCCGCAATGGTTTTCGTCGCAGTTTGAGCAGCGTTCGTAAAAGTATAAACTCACGCAGGGCAGCATTGCGATGGGGCCGTGAATGAGCCGGATGATTCTCGCGAGTGGGATCTTCTGCGGCGGCAGGTTCAGAAAATAGCCACCGCCTTTTCCTTTTTTAGATTCAAGAATGCCTTCCTTCCTCAGTTGCAACAAAATGTTCTCCAGGAACTTAAGGGGAATTTTTTTTTGCTCAGCAATTTCTGAGATCAGGACGGGCCCCTGGTTCTGGTGCTCAGCCAGGTATTGCAAAGCCTGCAGTGCGTATTGGGTCTTCTTGTTTAACACCCGGGTAAATTAAGAAAATTCCGGCACTCTGATTATAATGCGAGAACATCCTGCATGGAATAGATGCCATTTTTATTGTGTAGGTATTCTGCTGCCATCACGGCACCAAGGGCAAATCCATTTCGGTTATGCGCGGTGTGGATGATGTCTATATCGTCTACATCTGAATGGTATTTGATCTGGTGGGTACCCGGTGCCGGATCTTCACGTATACTCAGGATCGAGAGTTCAGATGCATTTTCTGCGGTATGGTTCACCCAGCTTTTTTTCCGGTCCATATTCTCCAGGATACCCTCTGCCAGGGTGATTGCCGTTCCACTTGGGGCATCTTTTTTTGCGGTGTGGTGGATCTCGGTCATCGTCACATCATATCCTGCCTGACGGTTCATGATCTTTGCCAGGTGCTTATTCAGCGCGAAGAAAATGTTGACACCGATACTGAAATTACTGGCATACAACAGCGCGCCTTCTCTTTTTTTGCAATAGTCCGCTACTTTATCGTATTGATCCAGCCATCCTGTGGAGCCGCAGACCACGGGGGTACCTGCTTCTAAACAGCGCATGAGGTTTTCATATGCAGAATGTGGTCCCGTGAATTCTATCGCAACATCAGACTTTGCCAGATTCTCTTTGGTAAAGTCTGATATATTGTTCAAGTCGATCTTGAGGTTGACGGAATGACCGCGATCAAGGGCTATCTGTTCGATGACTTTACCCATCTTTCCATAACCAATCAATGCAATATTCATTCCGCTGAATTTAGTATGAAGGTAAGACAGTTCGTGATTTAGATTCCCGCCAGTTGAAAACGAGGCTCACCCCGTTTGATCTTCCGCCCGGTGCTACCCATGGTTTTACTTTCATACTGAGGTCGTCAGACACGTTGAAACCCTTGAGGTGTGCGTCCACGGCTGCATCAGCTACCTGAAGACCCCAGATCACAAGGAAAGCAAGTACGGAGAAATCCATATTCTGCCGGAACTCATCGCGGTAAATCTTCAATGAGCCCGAGGAGAGTGGTTGAAGTTGGGGATCGATGTTGTCTTCTGGCAAAGGAACCGTGGCTGTATCATTGTAAAGTTTGATCCTGTAAGCTTCTCTGGTTTTATCATACCAGGATTTATTGTACGTAAACGTATATACGGGTATCGCGAGGGCACCGTAAACGATGGGGATTTTCCAGTATCGTTTGTTGTAAGCCTGGCCCCATCCCGGAATGATGGCAGAGCGGATCGCGGCTTTGCCTTGTGGTTTCCGTTCCTTCTTTTTGGCTGTGTCTGTTACAGATTTCTTCAGGGAATCTTTTGCAGGAATGGTGTCTGCAGGTAAGAGAAATTGATGCGCGAAAGCCTGTTGGCCAAAGCTCAACCCAATAACAAGTATGCACAGCCTGAAAACATTCCGCATATTAATGTACCGTGATGTTCATCTTCTCCAGTATTGCATTAAGCTCTTCCAGAGAATAATATTCCAGGCTGATCACTCCATGGCCTTTCTTGCTGTGTTGCATTTTCACCCTGGTATTGAAATGAGAGGCTAAGTTATCCTCGATCCTTTTATAGGCCGCCGGAATATCTTGTTTTACCGCTTTTTTAACAGGGTCACCCGTCTTGTACATGGTGCGCACAAGGTTTTCTGTTTGCCTTACAGACAGCCCATCGTCCATGATCTTGTGAAAAACATAGAGTTGTTTGTCTACGGAATCAACGTTAATAACCGCCCTTGCATGACCCATGGAGAGCGAGCCATTACGCACCGCTACTACAATAGCAGGCGGGAGCTTTAATAGACGTATATAGTTGGTGACGGTTGATCTTTCTTTGCCCATGCGCTCAGCAACTTGCTCCTGTGTAAGGGAGCACTCATCCATCAGGCGCTTATAGCTCAACCCGATCTCAATGGCGTTCAGGTCCTGCCTTTGCAGGTTTTCCAGCAGCGCAAGTTCCAGCAATTCCTGGTCGTTCACATTGCGCACATATACCGGCACTTCTTTCAGTCCGGCCAGTTTAGACGCACGATATCTTCTTTCACCGGCTACCAAACGGTAACGGTTACCCGCAATTCTGGAAACTGTGAGTGGCTGGATGATCCCATGTATCTTGATGGATGCGGCCAGTTCTTTCAAGGCAGTTTCATCGAAGTCTTGCCGGGGCTGGTTGGGGTTTACCTCGATCTGTTCAACAGGGACGATGTTAGACGCCGTGGTTTTTTCTACCACATCCTGTTTGAGGTTCCCCGATGTTGTTTTAAGGTCCTGATCAATGCTTTGAAGCAGGGAACGGATTCCTTTGCCCAATGCATCTTTCTTATTGCTCTGATTGCTCATCGTTGATGGTTAAAACACGGTCTTCCTGCCTGATCCTGGTTTTGTTGTTCTTCTGCAGGATCTCTTTGGCGAGGTTTAAATAATTTATGGCACCCTTGCTTTCTGCATCATACAGAATCGCGGGCTTACCGAAGCTAGGCGCTTCACTGAGACGGGTGTTCCGATGGATGACCGTATCAAACACCAGTTCATCAAAATGCCGGCGCACTTCACTGACCACCTGGTTGCAAAGGCGCAGGCGACCGTCATACATCGTCATCAAAATACCTTCTATTTCAAGTGCGGTGTTTAGTCTGCTTTGAACGATCTTAATGGTGTTCAACAATTTCCCCAGTCCTTCCAAAGCAAAAAATTCTGCCTGAACGGGTACCACTACTGCATCCGCAGCTACCAGCGCATTCACCGTGATCAGGCCCAGGGATGGTGAACAATCGATGATGATGAAATCATAATCATCCTTCACTTCCTGAAGAATATTTTTCAGTACGGTTTCCCTTTGGGGATAGTTGATCATTTCAATTTCAGCTCCCACCAAATCAATATGCGAAGGCATTAGAAAAAGATTCGGGATGTCCGTTTTCAGCACTACATCACGTGCTACCATCTGGTTCACCATACAATCATACAGGCTCTGCTGCACATTGTGCAGATCGAAGCCCACACCGGTAGTACTATTGGCCTGGGGGTCAGCGTCAACCAGCAGGGTTTTGAATTCCAGGACGGCCAGACTGGCAGCAAGGTTAATGGCTGTGGTGGTTTTCCCTACTCCTCCTTTCTGATTGGCTATGCCGATAATACGAACCATGCGTTCTTGAATTATTTGATGTTGATCGTTTCGCCGATTGCTGGCAACAACAATTGGATCCCTTTCTCTTTAAATGTTTCACCCACCTCTTCCTTACTGATCCGGATGTACCCGAAGGTGTCATAATGAACACCTACCACCAGCCTGCACTGCACCATTTCCGCGGCAGATGCGGCATCCGCTGCATCCATCGTGAAATTATCGCCGATGGGCAACACCGCAAAATCAAGCTTAGCCCATCCGGGGATCAGCTGCATATCGAGGGTAAGGGCCGTATCGCCCGCATAATAAAAATTGCCGTCATCACTGGTTATCACAAATCCCATCGGTTTGCCACCGTAAGATCCATCGGGTAAACCAGCACTATGCTGGGCCACTACGCATTTGACCTGCCCGAAATCAAAGCTGGCCTTTCCGCCTGTATTCATGGGGTGCACGTTGGTAACACCTTGCTTGCCCAGCCACTCATACACCTCCCAGTTGGCAATCACCTTGGCACCCGTACGTGACGCAATGGCCACCGCATCCGCGATATGGTCCGCATGCCCATGGGAGATCAGGATGAAGTCTGCCGGGATGCTTTGCACATCAATGCCTGTTGCCAGGGGATTTCGGGTGATGAAGGGGTCAAATAAAAGGGTTTTTCCCTTTATCACCACACTGAAACAGGAATGACCATAATAGGTGAACAGCATGAATAGCATGGTTTTTGTCAGAATGGCAAATTTAGTCCTTCGGCACCATTTTGGGGAACAATATATCAACATAGCTGTTAAATAGGGCTATTACAATGAAGTATACCATCATTTCCGGCACCAACAGATCCGGCAGCAATACATTGAAAGTGGCCCGGCAGTACCGGGATCTCCTGAAGAACAAGGGTGTGGAAGCCACGGTTGTTAGTCTTGAGGGTGTAGACTTAAACCAGAAAACGCAGGATTGGGCTGATGTGGAGCGGGAAGTATTGGTGCCCACGGACAAGTTCATATTTATTTTACCTGAATATAATGGCAGTTTCCCCGGCGCCTTGAAAACGGTGATCGATATGAGTGATCACCGAAAAGTATGGTCCGGCAAGAAAGCCCTGCTCACGGGCGTGTCTACCGGCAGGGCCGGCAACCTCCGGGGAATGGATCACCTTACCGGCTCACTGAATTACCTCCACGTAAACGTCCACCCCAATAAACTTCCTATTTCAACGGTTGACAAACTGCTGAATGGCGCAGGGGAGATCACTGATCAACCTACATTAAGTGCCATTAACCAGCAATTGGAGCAGTTTATACATTTTTAACGCAAAAGTTAGATGTCAAAATTCCACATTTGCAGCTCATTTTTTTGACTTTTGAATTTTGAATTTTTCCCATGCGCAGACTCCTCGGTTCCGGCCTCGTCATCATCGTCCTAATCCTTCTGGATATCTATATCTTCCAGATCCTGCGTTTTGTGCTGCAGTCGGCATCACCACGGGTTCGGATATTTAGTTTTGTGGCCTTCTGGACGGTGAGTGCCATCTCGGTAGCCTTCATTTTATTTGGTAATTTTTTCAGGATCGAGTCGTGGCCGCCCATGCTTCGTAACTATACTTTTGCGATCCTCATCGGCATATTCATTTCAAAAGTCATCGCCGGATTGTTTTTTATGATGGATGATGTTAGGAGGGTAGTACAGTGGGCGGGGGTGAAAGCCTACGACCAGTGGGTGAGTGCTGCACCATTGCCCGAGCGAAACATCAGCAGATCAGCATTTTTAAGCTGGCTGGGGATCGGACTGGGCACCACGATTTTTGGCACCTTGCTCTATGGTTTTTCCAACAAGTATCGTTATCAGGTGAACAACATCGATCTGAATTTCGATACGCTACCTGAGCCATTCAAAGGGCTTCGCATTGTGCATATCTCCGATATCCATTCCGGCAGTTTTACCAACAAAGAGGCAGTGGAGAAAGGCGTGCAGAAAATCCTGGATACAAAGCCTGACCTGATCTTGTTTACGGGCGACCTCGTGAATGATGCAGCCGAAGAAATGAATGAATACAAAGAAGTTTTTGCAAAGCTGAACGCACCGTTGGGTGTATACAGTACACTTGGCAATCATGATTATGGGGATTATAAAGCATGGCCGAGCGAAGCGGATAAACTTGCGAATCTTGATCGTTTAAAAGCTGTTCACGCAGAGATGGGTTGGAAACTTTTGATGAATGAGCATGTGATGCTGGAGCGGGATGGAGATCGGATCGCTGTCATTGGTATTGAGAACTGGGGTGCAAAAGGATTTGTGCAGCATGGTCGTTTGGATCTCGCCTACGCGGGAAGCGAACAAGTGCCATTCAAGATCTTAATGAGCCACGATCCCAGCCATTGGGATGCGCAGGTGAAACAATATGATGATATTCATCTCACCTTAAGCGGGCATACTCACGGCATGCAATTTGGCGTGGAAATTCCCGGCCTGCGCTGGAGTCCGATCAAATATTTCTACAAACAATGGGCAGGTCTTTATGAAGACGGCGCGCAGAAACTGTATGTCAATCGCGGATTTGGTTTTATCGGCTATCCTGGTCGTGTGGGGATCATGCCGGAGATTACGGTGATTAATCTTGTTTGAAATTCAATCATACAATCATTCAGTCATTCAGAAATCCTGAAGTTGGCATCCTGGAATCTTGGGGTAGCACCCCGAATGCCTGGCCTCCAACTTCCGATTGCTTGAATGATTGATTGTCTGAATGATTGATTATTAATATGATCTTTGTTAACATCCATTTAGCATGCAGATGTTTAACTTCACCCTGCATGAAAAGTCTATACCCTTAAATTGAGCCGTATGAAACAAATGGTCATGGTTACAATGGTGCTGTGCTTTGTTGCAGCAGAAGGCGCGAATGCGCAGGGTATTAAGATCGGTGTAAAAGGTGGAGCCACTGTCTACAAATTGGATGGCATTAGTTTTAAGGACAAGTTCCTGTGGGGGTATCATGCAGGTGTGACCACAGAACTGATGTGGAGTAAGAACTGGGGTATTCAACCGGAGTTTTTATTCAACCAGTCGAACACACAGACCGGTTACTCTTTTGATACCCTTTACAGGTCCATTAACCCGGGAACCTTGAAAGACATTAAACTGAATTACCTCTCCATTCCCATCTTGCTTTCCTGGAGACCATCGCCATTCATCACCTTCCAGGCAGGACCGCAATTCAGCGTCTTGATGTCAAAGCAACGCACATTGTTACAAGATGGCGCTGAAGCATTCAAGGCAGGCAATGTATCGATGCTTGCTGGTGTACAGGTGAATCTGCTTTCTTTCCGTATATATGGACGGTATGGCTGGGGTCTGGTGAATATGAATAATATCGATGACAAAGATCGTTGGCAAAGCCAGGGGGCACAGTTGGGTGTGGGATTTGTTTTTTAGTTCGCAGTTCGCATAGGTCGCAAGGTCGCAGTTGTTTTCCCCTGCGAACTTTGCGACCTGCGTTTTGCGAACTGAATTCGGCATCGTAATTGACCTATATAGCTATCTAATCAAAATAACCCGCTCGGCCTGATGGTGCTGCCATCATGGCGGGGCAAAGGATAGCTATGCAGAATACAGATATTTGGCTTAGGCCTGATGAGGACATGGAGTTTATGCCTATCCTCCCTTTACACGATAGTGATGGTGAAAACGCTGATGATACCAACATTCCAGATGAATTACCCCTTGTTCCCCTTCGTAATACTGTTCTGTTTCCCGGGGTTGTTATCCCTATAACCGTAGGTCGGGATAAGTCGATCAAAGCCGTCAACGAAGCCTACAAAACTGACAAAATGGTAGGTGTACTGGCGCAAAAAGACAGTAACACCGAAGATCCGCAGCCCGAAGATCTTGTGCGTATCGGTACTGCTGCAAAGATCCTCAAACTGATCAAAATGCCCGACGGTGGTACCACGGTGATCATCCAGGGAAAATCTCGTTTTACATTGGATGCGGTGACTTCCGAGGACCCTTATTTAAGGGGCAAGATCACTACTCTCGTTGAAGACGTGGTGAGTAACGATACCCAGTTTGATGCAACGATATCTTCATTGAGAGATTTATCGGCCCAGATCATTCAACTCTCTCCGAATATCCCCTCAGAAGCATCCATCATATTAAAGAACATCGAGAACGCGAGTTTCCTCGTGCATTTCATCAGTTCCAATATGAATGCTGACCTTAAAGAGAAGCAGGAATTGTTGGAGACGAATGACCTCAGGACGCGGTCGGAAAAGCTGATGCACCTTTTGCAGCGTGAACTGCAGTTTGCCGAGCTCAAGAATAAAGTGACCACTAAAACAAAAACGGAGCTCGATAAGCAACAGCGGGATTATTTTCTTCAGCAGCAGTTGAAAAGCATCAAGGAAGAGTTGGGTGGGGATACCAACGACAGAGAAGTGATGGACATGAAGCAGAAAGCGGAAGCCAAAAAATGGCCGCAGGCAGCTAAAGACATGTTCAGGAAGGAGATCGAGAAGCTGGAACGGATGCATCCCAGCACACCTGATTATTCCATCGTTTATAACCATGCGGATCTGTTATTGGATCTTCCATGGGATGAGATCACGGTAGATAACTATGATCTTCGTCGCGCCAAAAAAGTATTGGACGCAGACCACTATGGAATGAACAAGATCAAGGAAAGAATTCTTGAGTATCTGGCGGTGTTGAAGTTGAAAGGGGATATGAAGAGTCCGATCCTTTGCTTTGTGGGACCTCCCGGTATTGGTAAAACATCATTGGGCAGAAGCATTGCGAATGCCATCGGCAGAAAATATGTGCGGTTGAGTTTAGGTGGCCTGCATGACGAATCGGAGATCCGTGGTCATCGCAAAACCTATATTGGCGCCATGCCCGGGCGTATTGTTCAGCAGATCCGCAAGGTGAAATCATCTAATCCGGTGATGATCCTTGATGAGGTGGACAAGGTAGGGAAAGACAATCGCGGGGATCCGTCCAGCGCTTTATTGGAGGTGTTGGATCCGGAACAAAACCATAGCTTTTATGATAACTATCTTGAGATGGAATACGATCTCAGCAAGGTGTTGTTCATTGCAACCGCCAATGATATCAACAGCATCCAACCTGCACTAAGAGACAGGATGGAGATCATCGATCTGAACGGATATGCGGTGAAGGAGAAGCTGGAGATCGCAAAGCGTCATCTCATCCCTAAGCAGAAAGAGGCGCATGGATTGAAGGACATCAAGTTTGTGATTGGAGATGGTGTGATTGAGAATATCATAGAGAACTATACGCGTGAATCCGGAGTTCGGGAGCTCGATAGGCAGTTGGCTTCTATCATGCGTTCTATGGCGAAAGACTATGCGATGAACGGGAAAGTAAAAGCTTCCCTTCGGAAATCGGATATTGAAAGGATCCTTGGTAAACCGAGGTATTCAAATGAAATCTATAAAGCTGCGCCTGTACCCGGCATCGCTGTTGGACTGGCATGGACCTATGTAGGTGGAGATATTTTGTTTATCGAGAGTGTGCTATCTGAAGGTAAGGGCGACCTGAGGCTTACCGGTAACCTTGGAAACGTGATGAAGGAAAGTGCTTCTACGGCACTAACCTATTTACAGGCCAATGCTCGCAAGCTGGGACTGGATCCGGCCACCTTCCAAAAGATGAACGTGCACATTCATGTGCCTGAAGGTGCTGTTCCCAAAGACGGGCCGAGCGCGGGTATCACGATGTTGAGTTCACTCGCGTCTGCCTTTACCGGAAGAAAGGTTAGGCCCTATCTGGGAATGACCGGAGAGATCACACTGCGTGGGCTCGTACTTCCTGTTGGCGGTATCAAGGAAAAAGTACTGGCCGCAAAGCGGGCGGGCTTGAAAGAACTGATCCTTTGCTGGCAGAATGAAAAGGACGTTCAGGAAATTAATTCAGACTTCATCAAGGGACTGAAATTCCACTATGTAAAGAATGCACAGCAGGTGCTGGAAATAGCTTTGAGTTAGTTCGCAGATCGCGAAGGTTGCATAGGTCGCAGGCTGTTCTTTCTGCGAACTATGCGCCCTGCGCAGTGCGAACTAGGCTATAGCTGAGAGTTATATATAGTTTTGCCCATTTTTTCTTGCGGCACCAAACAAACCCTTTTTCTTCGTGTTCATATTAGCATAGAATTCTTCGTTAAGAATTTTCATGTTGGTTGTTTTAAGGGTTAAAAGAAACTCCCCCATGTCCATGGGGGAGTTTCATTTTTAGTACTTTGCAGTCCATGAAATGGCTGATTAGCTTGGTGTTTTGCTCAGTGTTGACGGGGCAGGCAGTTGCCCAAACCCTCGGCGGTGATGCAGCCTATACTTTTCTCAACAATCCTTCCTCTACACAGCTTACTGCGTTAGGCGGCGTGAATATTTCGAATATATCGAAAGATGCTTCCCTGGCTTTTTACAATCCGGCATTGTTAAGAGAAAATCTTAACAGTCAGTTTAGTTCAGATTTTTCTTTGTTCTTTGGAGGGATCAAACAGTTGCATGCGCAAGGCGTCTTAACGCACAAGGCTTCACAAACCATTTTCGGTGCGGGCGTTCAATATGTGCATTACGGCTCAGCGATGCAAACGGATCCCGCCGGCAATGTGATGGGAGAGTTCAGGCCCTCTGACTTTGCGATACAGGTTTCTGCAGGAAGAAAGTATTTGGATCGATGGTTTTATGGCGTCAACCTGAAATTTATCCAAAGCAACTATGGAGTGTACAGATCTTCAGCGATCGCAGCCGACTTCGGCCTAAATTATCTTGATTCAGCGAAAGGGTGGCAGGTGGGTTTTCTTGCCCGTAATATGGGCATGCAGCTAAAGACCTACGCTGGCGAAGGAGAGGATATGCCCTTTGATTTGCAATTAGGTGTCACCAAAAGATTTATTGGCTCACCTTTTCAGGTATCGGTGACAACGCAACGCCTTCACCAGTTTGACCTTGCTTACGAGGATACCACATTTAATGCAGATAACGGGTTTCCAAATCAATCCACCGGATTCATGACAAACTTGTTTCGGCATTTTGTATTTGCAGGGCAGGCATATGTGGGTGATAAGCTTGAATTCACGCTCGCTTACAATGTACTGCGCAGGGCTGAATTAAAGGTTCCTAATGCTACCGGAGGACTCAGTGGCATTTCATTTGGCGTGGGTCTGTTGTTGCCTAAAATACAGTTTCGTTTTGCCAGATCGCAATACATCAACTCAACCGCTTACCACCAGATCGGATTGAATGTTAACTTGTAAGGACACAACCTCACACCGCCACACTCTCCTTAAACGCTTCCCTCGGCTTCAATCCCAACAACTGGAACATCGCATTGTCTGCGTCAAAGCTTGGATTAGGTGTTGTAAGCAATTTCTCCCCGGCGAATATTGAATTGGCTCCTGCCATGAAACAAAGGGCCTGATCGGAAATACTCATTTCGGCACGGCCGGCACTAAGCCTTACCATGGTGCGGGGCATCAGGATTCTTGCTGTAGCAATCATCCGTACCATATCCCAGATATCAACCTTA
>JBKCVJ010000172.1:0-7409 GCA_046317915.1 Sphingobacteriales bacterium | reverse complement strand
AGGTTGCCGAACACTTCCCTGCCGTTTTTTTGTGGGCGGGAGTAGATGACCCTTGCGATCAGTGGTTCTAAGGTGCGATCCTGTATCTTGAGGATGGGATAGTTGGCGGGGTAGTAGCTCACGTCCAGGGGCGACTTGTCCACGGCGGGAATCTGCTTGCTGGCGCCATTTTGCGCCACGGCACAGAGGGTAAGGATAAGGGAGAAGAAAAGCAGGGACAGGTTTTTCATGAAAAGAATTTTGACAAAAATAACCCGCCAAAGTTGGTTTTGGAAATAACTTTAATCATGTCCCGAACTTGGCGGGCGGATTATTTTTGCCCCTGATAATCATCACTAATGAAAGCAGATATCAAGTACAGCACGCCTGAGGAGGCCTTATCAATTATTAAATCGGGCGATCGTGTCTTTATGCACGGATCGGCTCAAACCCCGGTATTCATCATCAACGAGTTGGCCAAGCAGGCCAATCGGTTGCGGGATGTGGAGATCGTTTCCATCTCGGTTTATGGGGACCTGGAGATCGCCAAGCCGGGCTACGAAAAATCCTTTATGCTCAATTCCATGTTTGTGTCTGGTGCAATTCGCCAGGCAGTGAATGAGGGACGGGCCGATTATATTCCTGTGTTTTTGAGTGAGATCCCTGAATTGTTCAAGCGCAACATCTTGCCGATTGATGTGGCCATTGTGCAGGTCTCGGTCCCCGATCAGCACGGTTATTGTTCCCTGGGTGTGTCCGTTGATGTGGCCCGTAGTGCAGTGAATACGGCCAAGGCCGTCATTGCGCAGGTGAACCCGAATGCACCGAGGACGCATGGCGATGGATTAATTCATGCGTCGCGCTTCAAGAGCATGGTCTATTGTGAGGATCCAATGCAGGAGGCGAATTTCAGTGAGAAAGTAGGCGAAGTGGAGCACAAGGTGGGCCATTTTGTGGCGAGCCTGATTGAAGACAAGAGCACTTTGCAGATGGGCATTGGTGCAATACCCGATGCAGTGTTGAAAGCACTGAGTGGCCATAAGGATCTGGGTGTGCACACGGAGATGTTTTCCGATGGGATCATCGATTTGTTTGAGAAAGATGTCATCAACAACAAGTATAAAAGTATTCACCCCAACAAGGCGGTGACAGGATTTGCGTTAGGCTCGAAGCGATTGTATGACTATGTAAATGATAATCCGGCCTTCGCATTTTTGGATATCGATTATGTGAATGATCCGCATGTGATCCGCAGGAATCCGCGGGTATGTGCCGTGAACAGTGCGGTGGAAGTGGATCTCACGGGGCAGGTCTGTGCGGACTCCATCGGCATGTATCAATTCTCTGGTGTGGGCGGACAGATGGATTTCATGCGGGGTGCGGCGCTGAGTCAGGGTGGTAAACCGATCATTGCGATTACCTCGCGCACGGCAAAAGGCGTTCCGCGTATTGTACCTTTCCTAAAACAAGGTGCGGGTGTGGTGACTACACGTGCGCATGTGCATTATATCGTGACAGAATTTGGCATCGCATATTTATATGGCAAGAATCTTCGCCAGCGTGCGAAAGCGCTGATTGATGTTTCGCATCCGGATGATAGGGAGATGTTGGAGCGGGCGAGTGTGGAGAGGTTTAAAGTATTTTAGGTCGCAGTTCGCAGGTCGCAGTTCGCAGGGGTCGCTTTGGTTGCAGAGAGACCTTGCGACCTACGCGCCCTGCGCCCTGCGAACTATCTCTACGTGCTGCTCAAGCTCGGGGAAAAACGCTTCAAATCCTTTCCGCAGGGTTGTGTAGTGTTCAGTGAAAATGGAAAATGCGGTATCCATCTCCGTTATATGCTGCGTGCGGCGTTGTAAGCCACCCATGCTTTGCCTGAGCCCGTTAAGGCTGCGATAATGAAACAACCAGTTTTGCTTTTGCATATAAGGAAACATCCTTGCGAAGCGTTCGGGAAAAACAGGAAGGTAGGGGGCCAGTGTGGCATAAGCTTGCTGGCTGAAATCCATCAGGCTTTGTTCTGTGGGAAACACGGGCATATGATTGGCCAGGAAATGATCATGCACCACATCCATGATGGGGCTGGCATATAGTCCGTAGGCGGGCCGGAAAAATTGCTTGAGTTCTTTATTGACGGGGTGTTCATCGGTATATGTATCGATGGCCCGATGGATGGCGATGCCTTTCTGGATCGCTTCGCTATAATCGAATTTTTTCTTCCCCTTCACGAAATCGGAAATCATATTTCCCACCAGGATTTCCGGGTGATTGTAGGAGAGATATGCGTGAGCTAGGAAATTCACTATAGAGGTTGAAGGTTGTAGGTTGCAGGTTGTAGGCTTCGCTAACATTGCCGCACTGCCGCATTGCCAAATTACCGCATTAAATGTTTAGTTTTGCCGATCTAAATCAAGGTTATGACAAAAGGTCCTGTTTCCCAGTTTATAATGCACCACTATCGTCACTTCAACGCGGCTTCGGTGGTGGATGCAGCAAAAGGTTATGAGGCACACCTGACGGAAGGTGGCAAGATGATGATCACCCTCGCTGGTGCCATGAGTACCGCTGAACTGGGTGTTTCCCTGGCGGAGATCATCCGCGCAGGTAAGGTAGACATCATCTCCTGCACGGGTGCTAACCTGGAAGAGGATATCATGAACCTGGTGGCGCACTCGCACTACAAGCGGATCCCCAACTGGCGTGATCTTACGCCACAGGAAGAGTGGGAGCTGCTGGAGAAAGGCCTGAACCGTGTAACGGATACCTGCATTCCTGAAGAGGAAGCGTTCCGGAAGATCCAGCACAACATCGTGAAGATCTGGAAAGATGCCGAAGCGGCCGGTGAGCGCTATTTCCCACATGAGTACATGTACAAGTTATTGTTGAGCGGTGTGATGAAGGAAGGGTACGAAATCGATCCCAAAAATTCCTGGATGATCGCCGCAGCAGAGAGAAATATTCCGATTGTAGTGCCCGGATGGGAAGACTCCACAATGGGTAACATCTTTGCATCCTATGTCATCAAGGGCGAGTTGAAAGCAACCACGATGAAGAGTGGTATAGAATACATGGTGATGCTGAGCGATTGGTATCGTGCGAACAGCGGTGGCAAAGGCGTGGGCTTCTTCCAGATTGGTGGCGGTATTGCGGGCGACTTCCCGATTTGTGTGGTGCCGATGATGTACCAGGATCTGGAGTGGACCGATGTGCCGTTCTGGAGTTATTTCTGCCAGATCTCGGATTCAACAACATCTTATGGTTCTTATTCCGGTGCGGTTCCTAATGAGAAGATCACCTGGGGTAAGCTGGATATTCATACGCCGAAGTATATTATTGAGAGCGATGCTACGATTGTTGCGCCGTTGATCTTTGCGTATTTGCTGGGATGGTGAGGAGAAGTGGAATACAGGCATACGGTAATACAGGCATTCAGAAAATCAGAAAGGAGCGAGAAAGTCGTTCCTTTTTTTGTGGGTTCAGCTATAGCTATATCACCAGGAAAATCGTATTTTTAAATATGGCAGAAGTTAAAACAAAGAGAATTCTGAAGAACAAGCGTAATGCTAAGGTAAAGCCAAGACGAAGTTTTTCAAAAGTGGAGGACGGCACAAATGCTATACGTACGTTTAGATCTTTAGGGAGGCGAGTGGCTATGACTGCAGCATCTGAAGCCCGAAAAGCAGGTATCCAACTTACGTATATGGATTTCAAAGGCCAATTGATTCAGGTTGGTCCAAACGGGTTGCGTACTATTCTTAAAAAAAAGAGTTCCAAGAAAAGGTATTTCTATGAAATGAAGCCTGGAACTGTTTATCATGCCCCCAGTAAATAAACGACTTCGGATAATGGCTGGTCCTAATGGAAGTGGAAAAAGTTCCATCTTGAGGGCGATTAGTGAACAGTTTTATACAGGGCCATACATCAATGCAGACGAGATTCAAAAAGCGTTCATCACAAAAGGATTTATAGAGTTATCTGAATTTCAGGTAGCGATTCAACCCCATTCTTTCAATAAGTACCTTAAGACCCAATCAGAAACCTGGAGAGATAAATCTTTGACTGCAGGACATAAGACTTCATTACGGTATTCAATGGGTAAACTAATGGTTGAAAGTGATCCTTCGCCATATGATGCTGCCATTATTTTATTTGTACTGCGAGCCCGGATATCAATACTTACAGGGTTGAGCAGCGAGTAAAGCTTGGAGGTCATGATGTACCCAATGATAAAATTATTGATCGGTATTACAGATCATTGTCGTTGTTGCCGGCAATCATCCCAAATTGTCATCGAGTGTATTTTTTTGACAACTCTACTTCAGAGAGAAGTATTGACCCGGTTGCAACCGTTGAGCCAGATGGCAGTCTAAAGATTCTTGCGAAAGAAGTACCATGGTGGATTCGGGAATATGTAATCAGTGGTTATTATCAGAAATAATCGATAAAATATTTTTTCACAGTTGTTTGCAATTTGAAAAATATATTTACATCTTTGCATCCGCAAACATTTTAAAACAAGAACAATGCTCCGCATTATATCACATTGCAAACAGATGAGCTGGTTTAGCCCCATGGGCTATAGCACCAGTGGCGGGGCATCTTGTGCCGTAGGATAGATATACCATCGATCTTTATACAACACAAGCCCCGCCTGAATCTGCGGGGCTTTTTTGTGTCCCGATGGATTCACGATTAAACGGAATCGATCATTAAAAAATGAAAATGAATATTCAACGCAGGAACGTCATACCACGATCAGGAACGCAAGAGTGAGCGGAAGCGCATTCATGTGAACAGCCCGGTCGTGCATAAGCCTGACCGGGTTTTTTATTACGTCTGCATGAAGGAGGTAAATCATGAAAATGTTGGTATTGATATGGATCGTCAGGTTTGTGTTGCGTCTCTTTACGAGGCGTGAAGCGGTTCCTCCTGTGGAAGAACCCCGCAGGCCCAGGGTGCCTGATCCTGCGGAACATTTATTAAGGTGATGAAATTTTAAAAAGAAGAAAATGGACACACAGCAAAGGGTAATTGACAGTAACAATGTTTTCGGTCATTACTATATTGATAGCAAAGCTTTGTATATGTACTATTTCAATAAGGTGCCATCCATTAGTATGGTGAGCCATATTGATGGCGCGCGTGCTTTTGAGGCGGTTATTGAAAGATATGGAGCATTGGTGAAGGAGGTTCACAGTTCCCGGTACTATAAAAAACGCAAACGCAAGGCTGATTTCAGTGACACAATGGTTGTTCTGGGTAATCAGTGCGTGTTGGAATTCGACACAACTTATTGTCAGATTCTCTATCAGCGGGGGGATGATGAACTGGTTGTTTCATTGATACAATTTATGCAGGGTTTCAGGGAGAAGAAAAGAAGAAAGCCTCTGGAGATCAACCTGATCGTCAAGAGCGGAAGCTATCTGGATCTCAAGCCAGTGGAGATCAAGCGAACGAAACTGGACATCGGCCTTTACTATGAGGATGATTTCCGGGAGACAGATGAAGTGATCAGGCAGCGATTGAACAAGAAGGATGACAAGGGCATCGTGCTCTTGCATGGATTACCAGGGACGGGCAAGACAACTTACCTGAGACATCTTGTAGGCAAGATCAGGAAGAAGGTCATGTTCCTTTCGCCCAATATCGCAGCGAGCCTGGTTGAACCTGAGTTCATTGATCTGCTGGTGGAGAATCCAAACACGGTCCTCATTATTGAAGACGCGGAGAAAATCATCATGGACAGGCGTATGGATGCGCATTCGGCGGTGAGCAATCTGTTGAATATTTCCGATGGATTGCTGGCAGACTTCCTCAATGTGCAATTGATCTGTACGTTCAACAATCCGTTAACGATGGTGGACAGTGCATTGATGCGAAAGGGAAGGCTGATTGCGAGGTATGCCTTTGATAAACTCAGTGTGGAAAAGGCGCAGCGGTTAAGTGATCATTTCGGATTCAAGTCTGTGATCACAAGGCCGATGACCATTGCGGAGATCGCCAATCCACATGAGAAAAAGCAGGAGACCGAGCGAAATGAAGTACTTGGTTTCAGGCGACATTTAATTGAACAGTAAAAACAAACAAATGGGAAAGTTAACCATAACAGGAAAAGAATTAAGGGCCATTGGTTATCCGGAAGGTCCGGTGATCAGTATGGCGATGAACATCGTGCACAGGAAGTTTAAGCACGGCATCAGGGAAGAGGTGATGAAGGTGTTGAAGGAGATTTTGGAAAAGCCGGAGGCGTTTGAAGATGATGCAATCTGGGCAAGCATCGCAGGGCAATTGATGCCGCAAGAGGAAGAGCAGGATGGTGAACTGTCCCTGAACCAAACGGGTATTCAGTTCAATACCTATGGTGCGGAACACATTGAACAAGGAGCGATGCACCAGATGTATGCAGCTGCTAAGTTACCGGTTGCGGTAGCGGGTGCGCTGATGCCTGACGCGCATCAGGGCTATGGATTGCCCATCGGTGGCGTGTTGGCCACGGACAATGCCGTGATCCCTTATGGAGTGGGCGTAGACATCGGATGCAGAATGTGTTTGAGTGTATTTGATATTGGGCCCGATGAGTTGCATCGCAAAAGGGATTTTTTCACCTCGGTGTTGGACGAGAGCACATTGTTTGGCAGCGGTGCACAGTTTGACAGAAGTGATGACCATGAAGTGATGGATCAGGCCTTGTTTTTTGAACTGCCGTTGTTGAAGAGGTTGCATACAAGGGCCTGGAAGCAACTGGGATCCAGCGGGAGCGGAAACCATTTCGCTGAGTTTGGTCTGGTGGAGATCGGCGCAAAAGATGAAGTTCTGGGTGTGGAACCCGGAACCTATGTGGGCTTGCTGACGCACTCGGGGTCACGTGCCCTGGGTGCACATATCGCGAACCACTACACGAAGATCGCGATCAGCAAACGCAGGTTACCGCAGGGTGTGAAGAATCTTGCCTGGCTGCATCTTGATGAGGAGGAAGGGATGGAGTATTGGCTTGCGATGAATCTTGCGGGCGACTATGCTTCGGCTTGTCATCACGTAATCCATGATAAGATCTCGAAACAGTTGGGCAGAAAGCCCATGCGACGCGTGGAGAACCATCACAATTTTGCCTGGAATGAAATCTGGAATGGCAAGGAAGTGATCGTGCATCGGAAAGGGGCGACGCCTGCTGGTAAAGATGTGCTGGGGATCATCCCGGGGTCTATGACGGCGAATGGCTTTATTGTGAAAGGAAGAGGTGAGATTGCAGCAGTGAATTCTGCTTCTCACGGCGCGGGCCGGTTGATGAGCAGGTCAAGAGCGCAGGAAAGCATCACGCAGAAAGCCATGAAGGACGAGTTGAGGAAGCATGGTGTAACCCTGATGGGTGGTGGATTAGATGAGGCGCCGTTTGCTTACAAGGATATTAATGTGGTGATGCAATCACAGGCGTC
>JBKCVJ010000171.1:0-6133 GCA_046317915.1 Sphingobacteriales bacterium | reverse complement strand
CCGTCAAAAAGACCCGGTAGCTGACGAAGCACAAGAACAGATCAGGCTGCTGAAGAATGTAGTGGCAAGGCTTGAACTGGAGTTGGAGTTCAAGAATGAGCTTTTAAAAAAAAGCCAACTCCACGAGCAGAAGCGGTCCAGGTGATTAGTCAGTACCGTGACCATCCAGAGGTTAGCGTAAGCGATCTGCTGAAGTGGTCAACTGTTCCCAAGAGCACCTATTACTACAAGCGTGGAGAAGGTAAAAGGGGGCGTAAGCCAACAGTGGTAACATCCAATATCCACGGGGAGGTCTTTGACAACATGAAGGTGATAGAAAGCATGGAGACTGAGCTCCAGCAAGAGTTCTGCTGTTATGGGTATCATAACATGTGTGAGGTCCTGCAGGAAGCTGGCTGGATCATTAATCACAAGAAGGTGTATAGGCTGATGAAAATGCATCATCTCCTGTTCAACAGGAAAATCGGCCAGGTAGGTATACCCAGGCAGTTCGTTCGGTTCAGGAAGATCGTTGCAGCAAAACCCCTTGAGCACTTGTGCATGGACATCAAGTATGTGCACATACATGGGGCACAGAAAAATGCGCTGTTGCTTACGGTGATCGATGTGTAAACCAGAAAAGTACTGATCCACATGCTAAAGTTCCACATCCGAAAAGGGGATGTGATCGTGATGCTCTCGCTGCTGCTCTTGGAATACAAAATCAAAGGGATGACCCTCAGAAATGACAATGGTGGCCAGTTCATAGCGAAAGTGGTCAGGGAGTATCTTCAGGAAAAAGGGGTGAGCCAGGAGTTCACTCATGTAGCCACTCCGGAGGAAAACGCCTACATTGAAGCCTTGCACAGCATCATCCAGCGAGAAGTCATTGAACGCTTTGAATTTGACTCCCTGTACCACGCTAAAATGATCTTCAACCGCTATTACGAGTGGTAAAACACGGTCAGAAAGCATGGTTCGTTGGGCAGAAAAACACCGGAATCGGTCTGGAAAGAAAATCCAATACCGTTACCCTATAAAACGACAAACCGACTAACTTTAAACACCTAAATTGTCCAGGAAATAGGGGTTCGATACAGAAGTGGACAAATGAATGATATAGATGCTGAAATTGAACGTGAGTTTTCTCGGGCCACTGCATTCACTTCTTCTCCTGAGTATCATGAGAATTATGACCAAAGTGAACTTGTTCAGGGTGTTATTACATGGATAATCGGAAGAGGGTCTGGCTGGCATGTTGAAGCACTCACTCAATTTTCCTACAATCGTACACCATACAGAGATGTTAATACCTTGCAATTGGTTCCTGTCTTTAATTTTTCTATATATAAAACGATGAATAGTCGGTTTGTTGGGTTTAATATGGCGGTTGAAACAACTTGGGAACCTTCGCCCTATGTTGATATCATCCACTATAACAATTCCGATAAAGCATATGGCAGTTCCTGGGTAGACGGGGCGTTGAGGCATAAATGGAAAGGTGCGCTAGGGAGTTTTCCTGTGCCAGGAAGAGTTGGTGCAGCGCACAATACATTGACTTTCAGGCCGAAGTAACATCTGTTCATTAGTCATATAGATTGTCATGAAAGTGATTTTAACGTGGATCATAGTTCTCTTGATTTTTACCGAAGCAGGATGTAGTGCTGAAGATTATGTTTGTTATGAGACTCGATGCTATGCCGGCGCAGATGGGATACTAAATGATATTCAGTCAACAGCCAGATTCATGAGCTACGGAGACGCATTACTCGAGTTTAGGCTAAAAGTGAATATTTATGATAGCCTTACTGAGAAAGGAGAACGTTTCACAGTTCGGGTAGACTATGATACCATTGGTTGCTTTTATATCGACAGTAAAACGAGGCAGTACTATCAGCTTGATACTTTTGCATCAAAGCATAGGGTTATTGGGAAAGGGAGCTTCAAGGATAAGCCAGCGGGGCTCCCTATTCCCGATAGCGCTAAGAGTTTAGATAATGAGTTGTTGAAAGGGAGTATTAGGGATTCATTGGTTGGTGGATTGTTATGGAAAGCTGCAGATTTTAAAGTTGACTTATTTCAGGATGGCCAACCCCAAAAGGCAATTATCTGTTTTAGGGACGATCTGAAGTTTAATTCGATTTTCAAGTACACATCTTTTCTTTCCTCAAGAAGTAGTTGGGAGCCTGTTTCATATTTTTGGGAAAGTATTGAAGCTAAAGAGGCATATCTCATGCGAATAGAGGAATTTACAAAGCCTGTTTCATCATCAATTTCGATTTTCAAATCAATTCAAAAGACGATTAAAGATTTTCAGAAACATGAAAGCAAGAAATGATTGGTAGTGAACGATAGAGGTTCTGTCTAACAAAGACCATATCTGTTTTTGTCTAATCATGCCTTAACAGATCCACATCGGTCTTCCTCACATAGATGCTGAACGCCACCACACTGATCAGCCATAAAGTGACGCAAAGACCCAGCACTACAAGTACGGGTATCATGTAACGCTGCTCTACGCGGTAGGCATAGCCCTGCAGAAATCCCTTCACCAGAAATGAGGCTAGGGCGGTACCGATGATCGCAGCCACGGCAAGGATCTTCAGTCCAGATGTGCCCAGCATCACCATGAGCTGCTGATTGGATGCACCCAGCACCCGCCGAATGGTAAAGGCTTTGCGCCTCGCCACCAGGTAATCGCGGATCACACCAAACAAACTGAACACGGTCAGTAAGATTGTGAATAAACCAATGACTCGTGCAAGGGCCGACATGCGTAGTTCCTGCTTGAACACATTATTGTATTCCTCCCGTACATAGGATACATTGAACAGATCCCCGCCAGGGAAGACTGATTTGAACGCTGATCTGATTCCCTCAATAACCTTCGCTGATGATTGCCCTGCCGTTTGCACCATAATACCGCCAATCTTGGCGCCATGTGTTTGTAAGACCATTGCGGGAATGTCTTCCTTGATGCCGGAGATCGCGAAGTCTTCAACTATGCCAATCACTATGCCTTTTTTAAATGGACTTCCCACTACATCGCCCTTTAAACCAAATTTCTGAATGGCAGATTGGTTCAACACCACATGGTTACTGTCTGCATTGGTGCCATCCTCGGAGAACCATCGGCCCTCAACCATCTTTAGGCCCAGCATTTGCCGGATGGATGGATCTAGTGAAAACGATACATAAGAGGGATTGAAGTTTTCAGCTTTCCCCGGCCAGTCCACACCGCCGGAAATTTGGTAGTCGATATCGGTGAAACTCCGGTCGTCTATCCTTGTGGCTGCCACAACACCTGGGATCGCTAATAACTTATTCTTTAGTAACTCCACTTTGATACGAGGATCAGCGTTCCGCCAATTAATTTGTGCCGCCGGGATTTCAATGATCATCAGGTTCTCTTTTCCGAAAGCGATCGCCTTGGTCTGCGCGAACTGGATCTGTTCATGCAGGTAGTATGTAAAAATGATGACGATCATCAACAGGGATACATGGAACACACTGAAGGAGATCCTCAACCTGAAGCCGGTCTTGCTCTCTTTGGGTTTATCGCTGATCCGGATGAGTTTAAACATTGCCAAACTATACAGCGCTGGTATGAGGAGGGTGCTGATGACGATGAGGATAAACACAACGGTTAGTAACAAGGCCGTGTTCCCCATCTGGTATCGAAGATTCATGGCATCGCCCGTAACAAAACCCAGCAGTTGAATACAATAAGGAGAAGCAATGCCGATGATCAGCAGGGTAGCCAGAAGATTTCTGATTTGTCCGGGCAAATAATGCCGAACCAGGTTGCTTCTTGTTGCCCCCAGGGTTTTTCGGATCCGGATATTTTTGAAATGTCCCGTGATACCATTGAAAACAGTGGTGAGATAGGTCAACAGTGAAAAGGCAAAAAGCAGCAGCGCGTTGATGATCAACAGGATTGCCATGTCCTTGTTGCCATGTCTGAATACACTGCTGTTGGCATCTCTTGCAAAGAAAATATCCCGGAAGGGCATGAGCTGTAAGCGCAGTTCAGGTCGCTCGATGTTGCGATGGTAAATAGCATTGATGGATTTCTCCAGGTCGGCAGGCTTTACGCCACTGCGGGTTTTGATGAAAAGCCTGGCCGTTTCATTTCGCCAATAGCTCAGGGTTTCCCATTCGCCAGGTTGCTTGGTCAGGCTTGTTATCGGCAACAAAATCTCATATTGGAAGATAGAGTTCTCCGGAAGATCGTATGTAACAGCGGTCACGGTGTAGAGGACAGAATCCACCTGCATTGTTTGTCCAACCACGTTCGTTTTTCCAAACATCTGCAGGGCCGTTGATTCACACATCACTACTTCATTGGGAACCTTGCCGAAATCAGCAACCGATCCATACAGCAGTTTCGGTTTAAATACATCAAACCAGTTTTCGTCTGTAAAATAGCACCACTCCTGGCTGACACGCTTGCCATTGATGTGGATGATGTTTTCAAATGGTTGCGACCGCAGCAGTTGTGTACCGGTTTCTACTTCTTTGATTCCATCGGCAATCGCCTGCTTGAGCAGAAAAGGAGTTTTTTCAAAGACGAAGGTTCCACCCGCATCTGTAAGCGAGGTCCTGACCAGAAAGACCTCATCGTTGCCACCGATATCTTCCCGGTTGAATTGCCTGCTGATCCAGACACCCGTCCATACCAGAAAGGCGAAAGAGCAGGAGAGGAAGAGGATGTTGAAGATCTCAACCCAGAACTGTGTTTTGGTTAACCGGAAAATCCTGAAGGGATGGGCCATGGTGTTGATTTAGGTGTAGCGTTCTGTCATGCGTGGGAATCATTTTAGGCTGTGTTTAAGGTAGTATAGATTTGTCAGATTTGCAAGGTGGCTAACATTCCGTTGAAAAGTTCTATGCGATGGGTGGGTCTATTGTGAGTATATTGTAGGAGCGTGAATCATCGTCAACATATCATATCTTTTCTTGGGATCATGGGGCTGATGTTTTTTTTAGATAAACCTCTGCAAGCTCAAACCCAGTTAATCCAATTGCCCGACGGCGCGTATATAGATACCTCCGGAAAGATGGACACGGTCTGTATGGATCTCGGCATCTATTACTTCCAGGTTGGGGCAAAGTATCCGATGTCGTCAGACACCCAGTTGAAAAAATTGAATGCAATATTGGGACCAGAGACGGGCCTGGGCAACCAGAGCGGTTGGCTCACCTTTCAGTTCATGATTGATTGCGAAGGCAGGTTAGTCAGGAGAGTCAGACTGGTGCAGACCGATGCGAACTACAAGACCACGGCGTTTCCGTTGAATGGCATCGATAAACTATATCGATTTATTATAAGCCTGGATAGATGGAAACCAGCCACCATGCCCAGTAAAGTAACGCACCCTTATCATACCTTCTTTTCATTTAAGATCAAACATGGAAAAGTGGAACGCATCATTCCGTAGGGTAGGGCTGGTGCTGCTCTGCCTGGCCTTACATAACCTGGTGGTTGCACAGCTTGTGGATTGTACCAACCCGCGTGTAAAGGACAGCCTGGTGACGCGATACATGGCCAATGGTGCGGAGCGTTCTCGTGTTTCGTACATGAATCCGCAATGGCAGGTGTATGCCGACAGTATTCTGATGATTTGTGATAACGTGGCCGAG
This sequence comes from Sphingobacteriales bacterium, assembly GCA_046317915.1. Taxonomy (GTDB): domain Bacteria; phylum Bacteroidota; class Bacteroidia; order Chitinophagales; family Chitinophagaceae; genus Pollutibacter. The sequence continues at coordinate 511 of JBKCVJ010000171.1, read as the reverse complement.
GCCTATCAACTCAAAGCAATTCCTTTTTTGAAATACGGCGATTTTCTGCGGGCCATGCCTTTATTGGATAAGGCGGTTCTGTATGATACCCTGCAGTTCCTACCGTACCGGGCCTTCATCAAATGCATTTTTGCTAAGGACTATGTAGGCGCCATCGCGGATTTTGAAGAAAGCACACGCCGTGCCGGTAATGCGGGCGTGATGGATCATACTTTTGCTTTTTACCTCGGTCTTTGTTATCTGGAAAGCGGTAAGCCATCGGATGCCGTCAGGTATTTTACAGAAGATGTGAAGACGCAACAAACCCGGAGTGGCGGTACAGACGCACATTTTAATTCCTGGCTGTACCAGGGCATTGCACTGCTGGATCTACATCAGCTGGATAGCGCTAAAGCATCCCTCGCCAAGTGCCTTGCTGTATATCCGCAGCACCCCGAGGGGAATTACTACATGGCCATCGTGCACAAATCACAAGGCCAGCCTGATGATGCGCTTCGCTATATGAGGGCAA
>JBKCVJ010000170.1:0-10630 GCA_046317915.1 Sphingobacteriales bacterium | reverse complement strand
TTTGAACAACCCAATCAACCTGCATTTACGGATGAAGCCACGGTTTGGGAATACTATGGCAAAACGGTACACCTCACAGAAGGTGAGGAGCGTAATATCAAGATCACTTATCCTACGGATCTTTTACTCGCTGAGCAATTGTTGACTAAGGTATAGGAGTTGGTCATTTCTTGAACCAGCGGATGGGTAATGGAAGATGGTTCCATTTTATAACACTGTAGGGCTGTAATGCCGCACCAAATCCTTCGTAGTATTCAGCTACTCCGGGAAGGTCGGAACCCTCAAAATCAAGCAGCAGATCATTACCCGCAAATTCCCGGATCAGCCTGTCCAGCAGAAAACGATTCGCAGCTGTTTTTTTGCCCTGCTCGGTAGTAGCGGATACCAATGTATAGAGGCGTTTATGGTCTTTCAACGCAAGAATGGCTGATAAAAGTTTTCCATTCTCCCTTGCTTCCCTGACAATTGCCTGTGCGGGTCTGCGTTGCGCGAAGCGGATCAGATGTTCAAATGATTGCCGTGGCACGTGAAGAAATTTATGATGGTACAATTCCCGATACAAATGAATGGTCTCCACTACCGCCTCGGTTTTTCGATATTCCAGCTGCCGGATCCTGTCCCATTGTAAATTTCTTCGGTGGTCATTCCTATATCCCTTTGCAATGGTTTGGTAGTCTGGTGTAAGATCTAGGACATAGTTTTTTGCAACCGTTGCTACTCCGGTAGTATTCAAAAAATTGAAGGCATAGTTGCCATACCGGAACGTCTCTTGCATAAGTTTCAGGCATTCCAAAAGTTCAGTGTCATCATATGTGCCAATAAGACCCAACTGCTGAATAAACGGTACCTGATAGACATATCGAATTCCCCATTTTTTTCGGAATGGAATGGGCATTATCGCGCGGTAGTTGTCAATAACGATGGCATCCCATTGATCCGACATCAGGTCAAGAAAATCGATTTTCGCATATACAAGGCCGTTAGTTGCATTTTCTATGCAGGCGTCCCATAGTTGGTGATCGATATCCTGTCTGGTAACTAACCGGATATTCATTTCGCAAACTGTTGACTGATCTGCCGGAAACTCAGGTCCAGAATATTGATAGAGAAACTCACCCGTTGGAAAAAATTATTTCCCGGTGTTGATTTGAAATAGTCGCGGTACACACTGCTGTATACCAGCGGGAAGTAGAAGTTCACGAGATTGTTCAGCATACTGATCTGGATACCACCATCATACAATAGTCTTGATCCGCCATCCTGGTTCCAGGTAGTACTGGAAGTGCCGAAATCGGCGAACAATTTGAGCGGAATCTTGATGGGAAGTATCTGGAGCGGATTCAGACGATCCGGCACATCCACCGTCAGGTTGGCGGCTGTTAGCCAGTTATCACTTACGCCTGGTTTGGTAGCAAGCAGATCCGTCCGCACTTTGAAAAATCCATCCCTTGGCATGATCTGTTGGCTCCAGAGGCCAGAGTTTTCGTTTCTTCCGATGAATGGTGCGCTGTACGTATAGTCTTCATCTCCTTTTGGACCACTCATCGTCAGGTTATATCGTTGTAATTCAAACTGCGTGTTGATGTCTTTTGTGGCCAGGTAAATGAATTTACCGGCAAATAATCTAAGATTAACCCCTCCTTTCTTCCTAAAATTAAAGAAGTAGTTCCCGGTTACACTGAACCGCATAAATTCCTTGTTCAGTTCAGCAAGAAATTCACCGCGATAAGGATACAGCTTCCTGTAGTTGTTGATCACGGTCCTGAACTGTGTAATGTTATATCGGTTCTTTATCTTTTCAATGATCTCTTCATTATTCATAGGATCTTTCAGGTAATTGATCTGGTCTTCTGCAATCCGGAAGAAACGCAGCTGAACAAAACGTTCCATTGTACTTCTCGCATAGGGTTCCTTAAGCGTAAACTTAATGGAAGGAGCCAACTTGCTGGTACCCAGGTTAAAGGTTTGGCCGGCAGAATCTTTAAACAGTTGCTGACTGAAACTTGCTGCGATAACTGCAGCTTCAATATGGGAAAATGTACCATTCGGATACCATTGATACGCAAAGCGGCTCCAGCCATTGAATCGTTTACTTTTGATGCCAAACATCGGCACCATTGCAAAATTGAAACGGGGTAAAGGCAATGAATAATTGTGAATAGCAATGCCCGGCATAAATCCATTGAACGCATTGTACAAAGCAATTGGCATTACAAAAATGGGCCTGCTGGTGAACGATTCCCTTAATTGATACAGCGGCACAATTTTCACTGGTCGCCTGGGTTCCGGATTGATATTCCCTTTTTTGCCGGGCATCTGAAATAAGCTGTCTACGTTGCTTCCGCCTGTGCTGCGAATAATCGACTCAAAATCTTCGGGGTAGGGATGTTTAAATTTCCATTGATCATAGTAGGTCTGCATTGTAGCGTCAAACTTCTCTGTACCCATCGTTGCCTCCAGCCTTTTCATCCAGAGTGCAGACTTGTTGTAGGCTATCATGTTGTAGTTGCCAGCGGTAAGGGAGTCTGACGGTGTCATCATCGGCTGGTCCTTGTTCATCCTGACCTGGTTGCGCAGCAATAATTCAGGGATGCGGGGATCTGAAAACAGCGCATCGAAACCTCTTTTCCCCTGTTTGATCGGATACTTAAGCGCTTCATAGCGATAATCATAGAAAGTATTCATTCCCTCATCCATCCATGGGTATTTCCTTTCATTGCTTGCAAGAGTTGCCTGAAACCAGTTGTGACCCAGTTCATGAAAGATCAGTAAGTCGAGTTCCTTCGGTGTTTCCACACCTGTAAGAAGGGTAATGGTAGGGTATTCCATCCCGCCTTCAAATCCCTGCTGCCCATCAACAACAGTAACGCTGGAATAGGGATATTCACCGATCCATGTTGAATGGTACTGGATCGCATCTTTCATAAAATTAATGGCGTTGGCCCATGTCACCAGGTTCTGCAAATGGAAGTAACACCTCAACTGAACTTCTTTGCCAGAAGGCAGTGTTACCGAGCCTTTCTGCAGGGTAAAAGTGTTGTCTGCAAACCAGGCGAAATCAACGGCTTTCTCCTGCACATACGAGTATGTTTTCGTTGGCATCTTTTGCCAGTCCGTTACAGAAGCGGGTAATTTTTTCTTTGTGCCGGGTTTTTGTTTGGGTACTCTTTTCGGAATGTATAAAGCATCCTCAATTGCAAACTGTGGTTCACCTGTTGCAGCCACAACAAATTTCTCTGGAACGGTAATCGTTACATCGTATTTCCCGAAATCGGCATAGAATTCCCCCTGATCCAGATAAGGCATGGCATGCCAGCCTCTCGCATCATAGACTGCAGCCTTGGGATACCATTGTGTGATCTGGTAGGTTTTACCATTGTATCCCCCTCGGGAAAAATTATATGGCAGCTTTACATGAAAGGGTGTGGTGATCAATAAGGAGTCGCCAGGGTTGAGGGCAGAGGGCAGAATGAGTTTTACAATGTCAATATGCTCCGGATGGTCCTCGGTTTGCACGGGTTTGTCGTTGATGCGGAAGTCCAGCCTGTTGATATAACCCCGCTGCTCATTGTCTGAAAAATAAAAATCTGTTCGCCCGTTCTCCAACAGTTGATCACTGAAGGCCGTTTTATCATTCTTGTACGCATTGGGCCAGAGATGAAACCAAATGAAGCGCAGGGTATCCGGGGAATGATTTATATACACGATCCTTGCGCTGGCCTGCAAGCTGTTGTCCGTTGGATCCAGCTTAACATTCATCGTATAGTTTACCTCTTGTTGCCAGTACGCCTGCTGCGCTGTAACCGAGGTGGTACGGCTGATCAACAAAAACAATATGATGATACGAATTTGATTCATTAGGTTCTATTTTCCTTTTCCGAGCAGCACAATGCGAATGGTATGGATCATGATCTTAAAATCCAATGCCAGCGAAAGATTCTCCATGTATACAAGATCATAAGTCATCCTTTGCGTCATCTGTTCAAGGTTTTCTGCGTAGCCAAATTTAACCATCCCCCAGCTGGTCAAACCGGGTTTTACTTTCAATAAGTGAATATAGTGCGGATGCGTCACAAGAATTTTATCGATATAAAATTTCCGTTCAGGCCTGGGTCCTACCAGACTCATATCCCCGATGAGGATGTTCCAGAACTGCGGCAATTCATCCAATCTCCATTTCCGCATTATTTTTCCCCAAGGCGTAATCCTGCTGTCGTCCCTCGAAGAAAGTCTTGGGCCTTCCGCTTCGGCATTCAGGAACATAGACCTGAATTTATAAATGGTAAATGGTTTTCCTTTTCTGCCGATGCGTTGCTGGCGGTAGATGATTCCACCCGGAGAGGAATGTTTGACCCTGATGGCGATATAAACAAGAAATGGCGAAAGCAATCCGAGACCCAGCAATGAGAACAATATATCCAGCAGCCGTTTGATGTTCTGTTGCCACTGGGGCATCGGTGCCGTGTTGATGTCTATTAACGCGGGCGCAAGAACGTTAGAGGTTTGTACGGAGCCGGCAAGGATATCGATGGTATCTGGCATCAGCTTGATCTCCATGGTGTACTTGCTGAGCGTATTGATCAGCGCCTCCACCATCGGGCTATGATTTTTATCCAGTGCGATGATGACCTGGTCAACGGGATGCTGTAAAAGATAGTCGTCCAGCTTATCCATCGTACCTAAAAAAGGAAGAAAAGACTGCAAGCCGTTGGGGTATTGGTCTGGTGTGAAGTAGCCTGCAAAGCGGTATCCCAGCCATCGGCTGTTGTGCTTCAACTCGCCAATTAGTTTCTCAGCTGATTTCTCATTGCCCACCAACAATGTATTGAACCATACTCTTCCTCCCAGTACCTGGGATTTGGTGATGCCGAGCAACAAGGTCCTGCCAACAGACTGCAGAAAGAAAGTTAACACCCAGAGGGACAGGAAAGCGTTGTAAAAATAATTATGATCGAGGGTGGTATCATCCAATACAAAAACAAAGAAGAGGATGGCCGTGCCAAGGAGGCTGAGCAAAAATGTGGCCATCAGTTCGTTGAGGCGGGATTTTTTGTAGAGGGTCCGATAGGAACCCGCGATGGCATAAAGCAGTACCCAACCCAGCGGGATCAGGATGATCCCCCACCAGAATTTGGGATCTCCCGCAATGTCTTCTTTCCACTGATTTGGCTGTTGAAGCATTCTTTTCCTGAATACAAAAAAAAGCGCCCATGCCAATCCCGACATCAGCAGGTCAACTGCTGCATACCAGAATGGATGGATCCGCTTGGGGTGCTTCATATCAATGGTTGGCTGGAAGGGAAATTGGAAACGATCTTTTTCAGGATATCATGTGCCACTTCCATGGCCATATATCCATCGATCTCATTCACGGGTGGCCTGGTATCATTAACGATGGCATCCCTGAAGGCTTTGAGTTCCGCCTCAATGGCATTGATGTCTTTGCTTTCCGGATTATTAATGGCCAGGGTTTTTGTTCCCTTTGGTGTTTCGATGTCAAAATGAAACAGTTCTTCGTCGCCCTCGCCTTTGAGTTTGATGATCTCGGTTTTCTTTTCGAGAAAATCAATACCGATATACGCGTCTTTCTGGAACAAGCGGATCTTCCGCATTTTCTTCATGGAGATGCGTGAAGAGGTGAGGTTGGCCACACACCCATTATTGAATTCAATCCTGACGTTGGCAATATCTGGTGTGTCTGTCATCACGGCAACACCATTGGCATAGATATTTTTTACATCGCTCTTCACCAAATGCAGAATGATATCGATGTCGTGGATCATGAGGTCAAGGATCACACTTACTTCGGTTCCCCGCGGATTGAATTGCGCCAGACGGTGAACTTCAATGAACATGGGATTCAGTTGGTGTTCCTGCAGGGCAAGAAAAGCCGGGTTGAATCTTTCCACATGTCCTACCTGGAATTTTACCTTGGATTCTTTGACGAGACTTAGGATCTCTTTGGCCTGCTCCATCGTATCGGCCATCGGTTTCTCCACAAAAACATGCTTACCGTTGCGGAGGGCCAGCTTACACAATTCATGATGATAAGTGGTGGGTGCAACAACGTCTGCCGCATCAACCAAACTGATGAGTTCTTCTGCCTCGGCAAATCTTTTGAGGCCGTATTTCTCTTCTACTTCTTTCGCGTTTGTATCACTGGGATCATAGAAGCCCACTATTTCAACTCCTTCGATGTTTTTCCAGTTGTTCAGGTGGAATTTACCGAGATGACCGACGCCGAATACTCCAAGTTTAAGCATGCTGCAAATTTAAGGGTTAGCCCTTAGGGTGAGGGTTTAGACTTTGTTGATTTTACAGATTTTTTGTTACTTGTAAGCATATTCAACGCATATGGCAAAATATGAGGCCAAGACAAAGCAGGAATCCACATCAGTAGCTGATTTTCTCAACGCCATTGAAGACGCCCAGGTGAAGGCGGATTGCAAGGCGCTGGTAAAGCTGATGAAGGAGGTTTCCGGTTTTGAGCCAGCCATGTGGGGCGGGTCCATTGTGGGATTTGGGAAGTATCATTACAAGTATGAGAGTGGCCATGAGGGCGACTCCTGCCTTACGGGTTTTTCTCCCCGCAAAGGAAATATCTCCATTTATACCAACATGTATCTTGAGGACGACAGTCCCCTAATGAAGAAATTGGGAAAGTTCAAGAATGGGAAAAGCTGTATCTACATCAAGAAGATGGCAGATATTGATCCAAGTATACTCGCTAAAGTCATCGACAAAGGCATCAAAGGGATCAAATTGAAATATCCCTCCACCTAGTTGTCTCCACGCAGGATCTCCAGCGGTGACCTATTGACGATCTGCCGGATGTTGATGAGTCCGATGAAAACCGTCAATCCACAGATCGCAATAAACACGTAAAGAATGGGCAGCCACTTGGGTGTAAATGATGTTTCGAATAGAAGACTGGCCAATAATGCGCCCGCAACCCAGGCCAGCAAAATTCCTGTAAACGCAGCCATCGCCCCAATCAAAAAATATTCAATGGCGTTGATGATATAGATCTGTCTTCTGCTGGCGCCAAGGGTGCGCAACAATACACTTTCCTGGATGCGCTGGTATTTGCTGATGAGTACTGAAGCAATCAGTACAATCAAACCTGTAATGATGCAGAACCCCGCCATAAAGCGGATCACAAATCCGATCTTCCCGAGGATGTCATCCAGGATAGACAACACAAGGTTGAGATCTATGACGGAAATATTGGGATAGGTTCTCACCAATTGCTGCTGGAACTTTGCTGAGGTAGCTACATCCGGCACATGGGTCATCAACACATGGAACTGTGGTGCTTTCTCCAAAACCCCTGCCGGGAACACGATCAGGAAATTGGTTTGTACCCTGTTCCAATCCACTTTCCGGTAACTGCCCACAATGGTTTTGATGAGGCTGCCCTGCACATTGAAGGTTACCGTATCATCAATGTTGATCTTATTGCGTGTGGCAAAATTCTCATCCATCGAAACATAAATATTTCCATTCTCCACCTGGCTATGCCATTGTCCTTTCGTGATCTTTTCTGAACTGATGAGCGAATCCCGGAAGGTGACCCGATACTCCCTGTTAAAGACCCAGGGCTGAATGGGAATGGTGCTGTCTTTTCGGACGGTTTCAATGGTGGTGTTGTTGATCTTTTCCAGGCGCATATTCACGATGGGCACCATGGAGATCACGGGCAGTCCCTGCGCCAGCGTAAGCTGTTTCACGGAATCTTTCTGCGCAGTCTGGATATCAAACAATACCATATTGGGTTGCGAGCCGGAAGAAGAAAGCGTAACGCGTTTGAGAAGAATCGATTCAATAAACAACAAAGTACAGATGAGTGCAGTGCCGAGACCAATCGATACAATCAATAGGGTGGTCTGGTTGTTTGGCCGATACAGATTGGAAAGGCCTTGCCGCCACATGTAACTCCAATTGCTGGGAAAAAATTGTCTGATGCTCCACATGAGTCCTTTGGCCATCAGTGTAAGCATGCCAAATGCCAGTGCCACCCCAATCGTAAACACCGCAGCCTGTGCCCATGAACGAAGTTGAAATCTCGTAAATACAAGAATGAATAAGGCAATGAGCAAGTAGATGAAAATGTTCACCCGATCCCATCTGTTGCTGGGTTGCACGCTCATCCGGATGGTTTGCAGTGGCGATACTTTCCGGATAGACATCAGCGGTGCCAATGCAAAGAGAACAGAGATGATGACGCCGAGCAAAAGCCCCTGGCTCATCGCGCGCCAACTTAGCACCGGATGAATTTTTACCGGTAGCAGATCCTGTACCACGATGGGTAGGAGTTGTTGGATAGCTGTTCCTAACAATACGCCCAAGATGGAACCTATGAAGCCGATGACGATGATTTGGATGAGGTAGATGATGAATGCTTGTCTTGAAGTGGTGCCAAGGCAACGCAACAATGCAATGCTGTTGATCTTCTCACGGATGTAAATATGAATGGCACTGGCTACGCCAATGCAACCGAGTAGCAAAGCGATGAATCCGATCAAGGATAAGAACCTTGCGAGGTCCTGGAAACTGCGGGCGGTCTCTTCTTTTTTGGATGCGATGGTATCATAATTGAGGCCCGACTGCCGAAGCCTGGGTCCCATCTATTCCATCATTGTATTTACACTAACAGTGGAAGGTGTTTTAAAAAAATAGTTGGTACTGATCCTGCTTCCTTTTTGTTCAAGCCCAGTGGCGGGAGCGGTAATCAAAAAGAGGTCATTTCGACCTCTTTTTTTGTTTAAAAACCCTCATATCTTTCTGTAAAGAGACATTTTTTGTGGCTGCAACTTTATAAACTTTTTAATCATAGGTTTAAGGTAAAGTTGCAGCTCAAAGTCAGTTTTCGCTTGATTTTAAAGAAGGCCTAATTTTTCAATTCTATTTCCAACGGTCATTTGTTTCATTTCTGTTTCCAGTGATTGAAAGTTTTCTCTTTGAACTGATTTTACAATACTTCCTTCACTTAGCAAATTGATTTCGTCGCACGTTTCACTTAGGGTGGAGAAAATATGAGATGATATAATAACAGTCTTTCCGAGCTTTTTTAAGGTATGAATAATCTCTGTTAAGAGGATGTTACTTTCTATGTCAACTCCGTTAAAAGGCTCATCAAGTATAAAGTATTCATTACGCTGTAATAAAATGGCTGTTAATGCTAACTTCTTTTTCATTCCTGTTGAATATGTCGTTGCATATTGATTTAATGGTAAGTCAAAGACGTTTCGACTTTCAATATCATTTATAGGCGTCTTCCTCGCATTACAAAGCAATTGGATATACTCTTTCCCAGTAATTTTTTCAAAAAAGAACGGCTCAGTAAGTAATAAGCCAAGATGATTTTTTAGTGGATTGTAGCTAGAATTTATAATTCCGTCATACTTTTCTAATCCTGCTATACACCGAAAAAGAGATGTTTTTCCAGCCCCATTTTTACCTACAATCCCATAAACCTTTCCTTCATCAAATTCGATATTGATATTTTTTAGAATAGTATGATTACCATAACTCATCGTTAAATCTTGAATTGTTATCATTTCAATATGCTTTTAAGACGTTTTTCGGCTTTATAAAATAAGATAGGAGTTAAAATTATAAGCATTGGGGGTAGCGCTAAGCATAGCGCGAGAAGTATGCCATTGGGGATATTTATTTCATTTGGGTAAGAGGAGTACTTGGTTACTATGGCGCAAATTACCCACTCCCAACCAATCAGCAAGAAGATGAAGAGGAGGCCTACACTTTGTTGGAAATAGAATGAAAGTAATACCACTATTGGAATTGCGAGTCCCGAGGAATATAGGAGTGCTGTTTTTATTTTATTTAGTAAGAAGTTTCTCGGATTGAGACTGTAGTTCCAAACAAAGTATTCGTTTTCTGTGGTTAAATAAAAACTCAATGATGAGCCAAAAACAATCATCAACGAGAATATACCTAAGTTGAAGTTATTTACGTTCGCGGCTATGATGACAAGTACATTAGCTATTATAAATAAAGGGAAAGTATTTCTATACCCAGTTGTAAATTCAAATGGCCTTTTAGAAAAAGGGGTATAAATGGTGTAATTGAATCTAGTACGAAAATTTACAAGCGCTAAAATTATTGTTATAAGTAAAATGAATATGATGGGTATAATGAGTTGCTTGTAAAGTAAAAATGATATGAATGGTATGGTGCAAATTAGATTTTCGGCTATTCTAATTTTTTTAAATTGGTTGTCCCCAAAACAAATAGTTAAAAATTCACATCGCCGCGTTTCTGAAAGTCTTCCAACTATATTTATGTAGAGAAATGTAAATATATATACTGCAAATTCCGTCGTTTTGAATAGATAAGTTGAGAGGAGATAAAAACCTATTGTTAAAATGAAATAGGCGAATATTGGCACAACCCCTGCATCCCGGAACCGTCGATTTGTCATAGTAAATTGAAGTGCAAAATATTCTTTCATTTGTTGTTTACCTTATATCAAGGATTATAAGGTGTAAAATAAAAGAATTAAAGATAATACTACCCTATAAATTACATTAAAGGAGTTTTTCAATTATGAAATCAGGCCCTATGTTTACTTGAATTTGCAAGCTCAAACAATGAAAACGGCTGCAAC
>JBKCVJ010000169.1:0-14882 GCA_046317915.1 Sphingobacteriales bacterium | reverse complement strand
TCCTGCCACAAACTATCAATCCCGTAATCAATGGTCTTGGTACTGTTCACAAAAAACTGGGGGTACCAATCCAGTTGGATGCCACTAACACCTTCGGCTAACCGAATAAAGTCATTCAATTCGGGATGTTTAAACCGGTATCTGCGGTAATACTCAAGCAGGAGTTTATCCCTGTTATCGGCACCGATAATATAGCCCAGCTGCTCAAGGAATACAGCACCCTTGCTGTATGAGCTGGTGGAATAACCAAAACGACTGTCGAAATGATCTGCATGTGTGCTCAAAGGTTCTTCCACACCGCTTTTCACCAGCGCATAATATCCTGCATAGGAACCGGCATGTATAAATCCGGTTGAATGATGTAAATATGCCTTGATCTTGTCTTCCGCATAGGTTGTAAAGCCTTCGTCCATCCATGGATACAGGGATTCATTGGTCCCCATCATCATCTGGTACCAGCTGTGCATCCACTCGTGAATGACCACATCTTCACCTGCACCTTTCAGCAGTGTAGCCATTGGATATTCCATACCGCCATCACCGCCTTGAATAAACGAATATTGTTTATAAGGATAATAACCGAAACTCTTGTCCATGTAAGGAATTGCTTTGGATGCAAGAACAAGCACACTATCCCACTCTTTTTGGTAGGCCGCAATGAAGTTTTCCGCCTTATTGCCATAGCGATTCTTTGCGCCGGCAGACATGGCTTCATACTGTTTGGTCAGGTGTTCGGCAGATATTTTATAGAATGCATGCAAGACGAGGCCATCGCGTACTTTCTTACTGATGTGTTTATACTGAGGATCCGCGGCCCATACAAAATCATGCACATTGGGTGCCACAAATTTCCAGGTAAGCATATCACCTGCAGGACGGTTTACTTTGGAACCTTCAGCCTCATAACCATGGCCGATCTCTTGTGGGTTTTGAAGGTATCCGGTAGCGGCCACCACATAATCTTTCTGGATGCTGAGATTCACTTCAAAATCACCCCAAACGCCATAGAACTCCCTGGCAATATAGGGTGTTGGGTGCCAGCCTTCATGATCATATTCACTCATCTTCGGGTACCACTGTGACATGCTGAAGCGAACGCCTTCGGCATTATCCCTTCCGCTCCGGCGGATCTGGATAGGCACCTGCGCTTCAAACTCCGTATCAAATACCACTTTGTTTTTAGGAAGGATGGGCTTATCGAGCATTACCTTTAACACAGTTTCATACTGCTCCAATTTTTGCGGGCGTCCATTCATACGCACCAGGCCTACTTTCTGGTAGCCATATTCCTCGGGCTTCAACTTTGCAATGCGATCCGCTACACGCGCCTCCCAGTCGGTCCGGCCATTCACTACTCGCCTGCCGAGTTCACGGTTGCGAACATCCATCATCGAATTAGGCTGGAAGGCGTTCCAATAGAGATGAAAATACACCCACTTCAATGTATCGGTTGAATTGTTGGTGTATTCAATCACCTGTTTCCCTTTCAGGATATTGGTATTGACGTTCATCACCACATCCATCTTGTATTTGATCTTCTGTTGCCAACGGTCCTGCGCTTGTACAGACAGCACCAGAGAAACCATTAAACAAATCATCAAGCCTTTCTTCATGTATCGATGTTTATAATGCAAATGTAAAATGAGGTTATAGACACAAAACGTTAATCATCTTTACCTTGTACCACCACCACGATCTCTCCTTTCACACCTTTGGCTTCAAAATGGTCATGCACTTCACGCAGGGTTCCTCGTGCATTCTCTTCAAATTTCTTGGTCAGCTCCCTGCTTACGCAACATCTGCGGCCTTCGCCAAACCAGGTGATGCATTCTGCGAGGGTCTTGACGAGGCGCATCGGCGATTCGTAAAATACGACGGTGCGTTCTTCTTCCGCAAGGGTTTTGAACCAGGTTTGCCGGCCTTTCTTCAGGGGCGGAAAACCTTCAAAACAAAATCGGTTGATCGGCAATCCTGAATTTACCAGTGCGGGAACAAAGGCTGTGGCGCCGGGAAGGCATTCCACTCGGATCCCTTCCTGAACTGCTGCGCGCACCAATAGGAATGCTGGGTCAGAAATGCCCGGAGTGCCGGCATCCGTCAGCAGGGCAATGGTTTTTCCTCCCTGCAGCTGGTGCACAATGTGCTCCACGATCTTATATTCATTGTGCTGGTGGTAAGGACTCAGTGGCTTCTGGATCTGGTAATGATTCAACAGTACCGATGAGGTGCGGGTATCTTCTGCGAGGATGAGGTCAGCCTGTTTCAACACCTCAACCGCACGATAAGTCATGTCACCAAGATTGCCGATGGGTGTGGGAACAAGGTACAGCATGATTAGTCTACACTGATCTCATAGTATTCCATCACGGCGTTGGATAGAAGCTTCTTTGCCGCTTCATCTGCAATGTTGCGGGCCTCATCTGCTGAAGCAGCGTTAACCTGCAGGGTAATATGCTTACCAATACGCACATCTTCCACGGCACCCAGCCCTAGATTGGTCAGGCCACCAACCACTGCCTTGCCCTGTGGGTCCAGCAACTCTTTCAACGGCATCACATTGATATGAACAGTATAGCTCATGCGTTCTTTTTTTGAGTGAGCAAAGATAACAGAATATACACTATGAAGACAACGGGAACGGCCATCCATTTGAACAACAGCGCTGTAACAAGGCCGATGGCGATGATCGCAAACTTTTCCCAGTTCTGTTTCACGTCATAGTTCTTGAATTTGATGCTCATCATCGGAAGCGTGGAAACCATCAACCAGCTCACCAGCAGGATGATAACATAGAGCACCCACTTATTGAGTAACCACACCTGGGCATCAAAATAGTTGTAAAACAAAACCATCGGCAGGGATGCAATGAAGAGTCCCGCAGCAGGCGCGGGAATACCCTTGAAACCATAGGTCTGTTCAGTGTCAATATTAAACCTGGCCAGCCTGTATGCTGCAGCTGCTGGTAACAATAAGGATGGCAACAGGTACACCAGTTCTGTCTGCAATCCCTGGGGTTCGTACGCAAAAGTTATGCGAAGCAACTGATACATGATCATGCCCGGTGCCACACCAAAACTCACTACATCGGCGAGGGAGTCCAGCTGCTTACCCATTTCAGAATCGGCCTTCAGCAAGCGCGCTACAAAGCCATCGAAAAAATCAACCACCGCTGCGAGGAAAATACAGATGGCGCCCCACTGTACTTTCTCGGGAAGATAGACCTTCCACTCCTGGCCATTATAGTTCATGATAGACTCACCAGGCTGCAGGATGAAAATGATGGCGATGCAACCCAGGATAAGATTGGATAACGTAAATAAGTTTGGTATTTGCTTCATGAATAAGTTTTGTTATCTGCGACCTTGCGACCTGCGACCTGCGAACTATTTCTTCATTTTGGTTTTCATCAATGATTCAATCTCTTCCGTAGTGATCGGAATATTTTTCATGAGATCGATATTGCCGTTTTTTGTGATCCAGAAATTGTTCTCGATGCGTACACCCATTTTTTCTTCTTCGATATATATCCCGGGTTCGATGGTGAACACCATGCCAGCTTGAATAGGAGCCGTACGTGTGCCCAGGTCATGCACGTCAACACCCAGGTGATGGGATATGCCGTGGTATAAATATTTGCGATAAGCGCGATTCTCTTTGTCTTCGTTTTTCACATCGGTCTTACTGATCAGCCCGATCTTCAAAAATACTTTGGTGGCCTCTTCGCCCACCTTTTCGGTATAGTCTACAATGGAGATCCCGGGCTTCAGGATAGACGCTGCATATTGATGTAACTGCAGGCAGCCATCATAAACTTCTTTCTGGCGCTTGGAGAATTTACCATTCACCGGAACAGTGCGTGTGAGGTCTGCACAATACCCACCATATTCAGCACCGAAATCCATCAGGATCAGCTCCCCGTCTTTACATTCCTGGTTGTTTGACACATAATGAAGCGTGCGGGCTCTGTCGCCACTGGCAATGATGGAGCCATAAGCAGGTCCTGTTGATCTGTTACGAAGGAACTCATGGTATATCTCCGCTTCGATCTCGTATTCAAAAACACCGGGACGAATGAATCCCAATAAGCGACGGAAAGTTTTATCTGTGATATCGATGGCTGTTTTCAGCACCTCCACTTCTTTGGCGGATTTGATGCCACGAAGTTCCTTCATCAGCCTTGCTGCACGTTTATAATTGTGCAACGGATATCGCTCACGCATCTGTTGGGCAAACCGATAATCCCTCACCGGTACCAGGTTTGCCTTGCGGTCGTTTTCGTTGGTATTGAGGTAGATGGTGTCAGCCAGGTGGATCCAGGTTTGAAGCGGCGCCTCGATAGCGTCAAGCCATACGATGGTTTCGACGCCGGAAATAGCCGTGGCTTCGTCTCTGCGCAGGCGATGACCGTCCCATTTTTCTTTCAGTTCATTAGGGCGCACAAGTACCAGTACTTCGCGGAATTTTTTGTCTGGGTTATCCGGAAAAAGGATCAACATGCTGTCTTCCTGTTCAATGCCGGTAAGCCAGTATAGATCCGAGTTTTGTTTGAATTTGTACAGTGCGTCGCCATTCAGGGGAAGTTCATCATTGCTGTTAAAAATGGCGATGGCATTCTTTTCCATCTGTTTTACGAAACGCCTGCGATTGTCTGTAAAAATTGCAGGATCCAGGGGGAGGTATTTCATGGTTGCAAGATATGATTTTAGGGTGAGGGTTTAGGGTGAGGGTTTACCTGATCCCTTCTATCCCCTTACCCTAAACCCTCACCCTAATATTTAGTGTTTGTTCAAAATCCTGCCCAGCGGATTGAGCAAATACTAACATCTGTTAGTTTATTTAAGATTTTTTAAAAACTAAATCCTATTAGCGTAAAATATTCAATAATATAGCCGGATGGCGTCGATTTTTAAATGAAAATTAAAGAATTAGCTTTGCAGCTCAACGAATCTTTGACCCATATGGCGATTCCATCCACGCTGAATCTGTTACCCAAACACCGGCTTTTTCAAATTGGACTGAAACATTCCGGCAACATCCATTACCAGGCTTCGCCAGAAGAATTGGCAAGTGCTGCTCTAGGTCTTAATCAGGCTACGCTGGCAGATAATGGCGCGCTGGTTATCCACACGGGAAAGTTCACAGGGCGGTCCCCAAAGGACAAATTCATCGTTAAGGATACCCTCACAGCCAACACGATTCATTGGAATGATTTCAACATTCCCATTGCGGAGAAAAACTTCGATATCATTTTCGATAAAGTAATGGCATATCTCGGTGAAAGAAAGGATTTGTGGATCAGGGATTGTTTTGCCTGTGCAGATGTACTACACCGCATAGGCGTACGTGTGGTCAATGAAAAGCCCGCCAACAATTTGTTTGCATATAATATGTTCATCCGTCCTACGGCGGAAGAATTGGAAAACTTTCGTCCCGACTGGCATATCTTTTCTGCGCCGGGACTGAAGCTGGATCCGGAAGCTTGTGGAACGCGCTCCGAGAATGCTGCAGTAATCAGTTTCAAACACAAAATGATCCTGATTGCAGGAACAGGCTACACGGGCGAAATGAAGAAAGGGATTTTTACCATCCTCAATTACATCCTGCCCATCGAAAAAAACATCCTCAGCATGCATTGTTCAGCCAACATGGATGATGCAGGGAATACTGCTTTATTCTTTGGTTTGAGCGGAACAGGTAAAACCACTTTGAGTGCTGATCCTTCCCGCAAACTTATTGGGGATGATGAACATGGCTGGACGGACCAGGGCATTTTTAATTTTGAAGGAGGATGTTATGCCAAGTGCATCGATCTCACGGAAGAAAAAGAACCGGAGATCTACAGGGCTATTCGTCCGGGCGCTTTGGTGGAGAATACCGTTTATCTCGATGGCACCAATACCATCGATTTTACCAACGGAAGTATCACGGAAAACACGAGGGTATCTTATCCATTGCATTACATTTCAAATGCCATTGAACCTTCTGTGGGCGGACATCCCAAACATATTTTCTTCCTGACCTGTGATGCATATGGAGTATTGCCGCCGATCTCAAGACTGAGTGCCGCACAGGCGATGTACCAATTCATCAGTGGATATACAGCAAAGGTTGCCGGAACAGAAACCGGCGTCACTGAGCCCAAGGCCACTTTCAGTGCTTGTTTCGGTGCGCCATTCATGCCATTGCATCCCGGAAAGTACGCGCAACTACTCGGTGATAAAATGAATAAGCATGATGTACACGTTTGGCTGATCAACACAGGCTGGACGGGTGGTGCGTATGGCGTGGGTAATCGAATGAAATTGTCTTACACCCGGGCGATGATCGCTGCAGCACTGGAAGGAAAGCTCAACGAAGTGGAGTATAGTCCGATGCCCGTTTTCAACCTCATGGTTCCGGAATCTTGCGAAGGCGTACCTGCGGCATTGCTTAATCCCAGGAACACATGGACCCACCCCACCGCGTACGATACACAAGCAGCGATGCTGGCCAGTCTGTTCAATAAGAATTTCGAGAAATATGCCAGCGGTGTCACTGATGATATCCGCGCTGCTGCACCAAAAATTTAGCGGACCCTTATCGATTGTTTGCCAGCCGAAGCCCTCGCGAGAGGGCATTTGGCAATTAGACAATTCGGTAATGTGGTAGTGTGGCAATGTAGGAAGGCGCGCCATGCGTTGCGGCGCGCCCGCAGTCACTCCGGGTGTTTCTGCGCAGGCCGACAACGCACGGCCGCGCTTCCAACATTGCCTCATTGCCGAATTACCGAATTGACTAATTAGAACAGTCCGTACAACTGCGAATCAATCTTCTGAATGATCTCACCGAGATGCTCATCGTTCTCGGCAAATTTGTTCTTGTCTACATTGATCACGAGAAGTGGACCTTCTCTGTATCCATCGATCCATTTATTATAGTATTCATTCAGCCGCTTGAGATAATCCAGGCGGATATTCTCTTCATAATCCCGGCCACGCTTCTGGATCTGCCCAACGAGGGTAGGTACCGATGCCTGCAGGTAGATCAATAGGTCCGGCGGCTGGATCATCTGTTTCAGCGTCTGAAAAAACTGGTAGTAGTTTTCGAAATCTCGTTTGCTCATCAGTCCCATTTCGTGGAGGTTGGGCGCGAAGATGTTGGCATCTTCATAGATGGTTCTGTCTTGCACTACGGTTTCAGTTCCGCGGTTGATCTCCAGCAACTGGTTCAGCCTGCTGTTGAGGAAGAATATCTGCAGGTTGAAGCTCCACCTCGGCATGTCTTCGTAAAAATCAAACAGGTAAGGATTGTGATCAACGTCTTCAAACTGCGGGATCCAACGATAGTGCTTGCTCAATAATTCAGTAAGGGTGGTCTTACCGGCGCCGATGTTTCCGGCCACCGCGATATGTTTTGGTTTTTTTGCCTTCGCCATAAAAATGGCCAGCATTGGGCTGGCAAGGTTTTAAAGATAAAGTATTTAGTAATATTTGAGGCCCATCGCTTCGCGTACAATTTGCATCGTTTCTTCTGCGCTTTTGCGAGCCTTGGCAGCACCTTTTTCCATTACTTCTTTAAGGTATGTGGGATTGGTCCGGATGGATTCCGCTTTTTCCCGAATAGGCGTGACGAATTTCACCATATCCTCGCCCAGCTGCTTCTTCATATCACCATAACGGATCCTGCACTGGTCATAGTCTTCATCGAAACTTTTCACAACGTCTTCTGCAGAAACGAGCCGCATCAGTTGAAAGAGATTCTCAATATAATCCGGTTTGGGTGTTTCGGGTGCTGTGGGGCCTGCATCGGTCTTTGCCTTCATCAGTTTCTTACGGATCAGGTCATCCTCATCAGAAAGGTAAATGGTGGCGTTCTGGTTTTCACTTTTGCTCATTTTACCGGTTCCATCCAGGCTGGGCACCTTCACGAGTTCCTCGCCGAAATTAAAGGCCTGTGGTTCTGGAAAAACTTCGCCATAACGATGGTTAAATCTTTTCACAAAATTCCTCGCCATTTCAAGATGTTGTTCCTGGTCTTTTCCAACAGGCACCAGGGTGGCGCGATGAAGAATGATATCTGCTGTTTGCAATACTGGGTAGGTCAGTAAACCGGCGTTCACATTGTCTGGCTGTTGCCGTACCTTATCCTTAAATGTGGTTGTTTTCTCCAGTTCCCCGGTGTATGCGAGCATGTTCAAGTAGAGATAAAGCTCGGTGGTCTCGGGCACATGGCTCTGGCAGTAGAGGGCCACTTTTTCAGGGTTTAGTCCGCAGGCAATATTTTCAGCAAGAACGCGGGCCACATGTCCCTTGAGTTCTTTGGTGTCAGGATGTGTGGTGAGCGAGTGCAGATCAGCCACCATAAAAAAACAGGTGAACTGATCCTGCATCCGTACATAATTTCGCACCGCGCCGAAATAATTCCCCAGGTGCAGAAATCCCGTGGGGCGGATGCCACTCATTACAATTGCATTGGTCATAGGCGGCAAATATACAGGCAATAACGGCTCAATAACTCAACAACTCAACAACTCAGTAACTCAGCAACCCAGTGCCTGAACGCCTTTTAGCATCGCCTTATGCCACTTACCATTAAATCTACCCAATACGGGGCATTTACTTTACTTTTGAGCTCGATGGAAGTGAACAGGGAGACCATAGAAAAACTGGCCAGGTTAAGCAGGCTGCATTTCTCTGAGGAGGAGAAATTGGATATTCAGGCTGACCTGCAGAAGATGATTCATTTTGTGGATAAACTGAATGAGTTAGATACCACTGGTCTGGAACCTGTTTTACAAATGAGTGCAGAAAAGAATATGCTACGCGAGGATGTGGTACAGGGTGCGGTAACGGCTGAGGAAGCCCTGACAAACGCTCCTGAAAAACATCAATCATTTTTTACAGTACCAAAAGTCATCAGAAAATAAGACCGGCGTATGAGTTCAGTCATCAGGTTGGAAGAAATCAAGAAGAGCTATTTTATGGGAAAGCAGGAACTGCAGGTGCTGAAAGGCATTTCGCTGCAGATTCTGAGCAATGAGTATGTAGCGTTAATGGGGCCTTCCGGCTCCGGCAAGAGTACGCTGATGAATATTCTTGGTTGCCTGGATTCCCCTACATCGGGTACCTACATTCTGAACGGGCATGATGTGAGCAAGATGCCAGACAATGAGCTTGCGGAGATCAGGAACAAGGAGATCGGCTTCGTGTTCCAACAGTTCAACCTGCTGCCAAGGCTTACGGCACTTGAAAACGTGGCGCTGCCCCTGGTGTACTCCGGTATTTCCAAGAAACTTCGCACCGAAATGGCGATGGAAGTGATCAAAAAGGTAGATCTGGAAGACCGTCACCATCACAAACCAAACGAACTTTCTGGTGGCCAGTGCCAGCGTGTAGCTATTGCCCGAGCCCTCGTAAACAATCCGGCCATCATCCTTGCAGATGAACCAACAGGTAACCTGGATACCAAAACTTCATACGAGATCATGAACATCTTCAGTAAGATCCACGCAGATGGCAACACCGTTGTGCTGGTAACCCACGAAGAAGATATCTCCAACTACGCTCACCGTGTGATTCGTTTGCGTGACGGTGTGATTGAGACCGACAAAGTCAGGCAGAACGTGATCGTCGGCTAATTTTTCGTTGCCTTTGAACAAAAAGCCCGGTTCAAGCCTTACTTTCATTCAAAGTCATCCATTTGGCCATGAAGATCTATACAAAAACGGGCGATAAAGGCACCACTTCACTCATTGGTGGAACCAAAGTGCCTAAATCGCACCATCGCATTGAAGCATATGGCACGGTTGATGAACTCAACTCTTATCTCGGCCTGATCAGGGACCTTACACAGGATGTACATAGTCTTGCGGTCCTCGGAGACGTGCAGGACAGGTTGTTCACCATTGGCTCTTCCCTGGCCTGCGATCCCGTCAAGGAGCCAAAGATGCGCCTCCCAGACCTGCATGCGGCAGATATTGAAGTGCTGGAAAATGAGATAGACCGTATGAACGAGGTGTTGGAGCCGATGAAGCATTTCATTATCCCGGGCGGACATCCATCTGTCTCACACATACATGTTGCGCGATGTGTTTGCCGAAGAGCGGAGCGCGCTTGTGTGCGCCTTGAACTGGAAAGCCTTGAAGTAGATCCTTTGGTATTGCAATACCTGAACAGGCTTAGTGATTATCTATTTGTGCTGGCACGGTATGCCGGGAAATCGTTGGAAGTGCCGGAGATTCCGTGGAAACCGAGATTGAAATCCTAGGATTCCAACATCCTCCCATCTTTCATATGCAGTATCCTGTCACTCATACCCGCGAGTTCCTCATTGTGGGTGACAATCAGGAATGTTTGTTTGAATTCATCGCGAAGTCGCATGAACAAATGATGCAGATCCCTGGCGTTTCCTGAATCCAGGTTACCGGTGGGTTCGTCGGCAAAGACGATACGTGGGTTGTTGATCAATGCCCTTGCCACGGCCACCCTTTGCTGCTCGCCTCCTGACAGCATACCGGGTTTATTTTCGGTTCTGTCCTTCAATCCCAGCATAGTAAGCAACTCCAGTGCGCGTGTTTCTACGTCTTTTTTGCGCCGTCCGGCAATCCAGCCGGGGATACACACATTTTCTACCGCAGTAAACTCCGGCAATAAATGATGAAACTGAAACACAAAGCCAATATGGTCATTTCTGAACTTTGCGAGGGTACTTCCGCGCATGGTGTGCAAAGGCTTCCCGTCGAAGATAATCTCGCCTGAATCAGGCGTATCAAGGGTTCCAAGGATATGCAGCAATGTACTTTTGCCCGCTCCGGAAGAACCAACAATACTCACAACCTCCCCTTCCCCGATCTCCAGGCCAACCCCTTTGAGCACCGGAAGGTCCCCATAAGCCTTAACAATATCCCTTGCAACGAGCATGCAGAAATCAATTTGGGGCAAAAATGCAGCAAATCCCGTGAATAAACCTGTAAAACCGGTGGAATAAACGGATTTGGTAGTTTCTATACAAAAATTACTTTTGCCAAAATCTAAAGAGTTTCGAGATGTTTTGGACCCTAGAATTAGCTTCCTATCTGGAAGACGCACCGTGGCCCGCAACGAAAGACGAGCTGATTGATTACGCCATCCGCAGCGGCGCTCCTATTGAAGTGGTTGAAAACCTCCAGGAGCTCGAAGACGAAGGTGAGATCTATGAAGGCATCGAAGATATTTGGCCTGATTATCCAAGCCAGGAAGATTTCTTTTTCAACGAAGACGAGTATTGATCTAGAATAGATCCGGCGGCAACTGGTGTTTCTCTAATCCACGATAGAATCGCTTCACCTGCTTTCCATTTTTGCGGACCCCAAGGTTGGTCAGCAATCCATTAACGGAGATCCTTGCCCAGAAGTTGAATATCGATTTCTCCTTCAGTCGTTCTGTGTACACGATTCCCGTCTTACTGTTTTTACCTCTCAGAAAAACATTTGCGAGCCAGGACATCAGGGTTCTTTTCTTGTTTTCTTCATTCAGCAGGGAAACTTTCAGCTTGTTGTAATTGATCACCATGTTTCCATAAGCGAGGTCATCTGTTCCCTTCACCCGCATCGATAAATTAAGGATCCTGCCTCGGTCTGCCCGAACATTGAACAATGGTATCATCAGCCTGTTCAATTCTTTCATATCCATACTGCCCATCCTCGCTGCCAGCAAAAATCCCTGCATTGAATCTCCATACGCTTCCCTGAACTGGACCCTCAAATCACCGGCTCCCATGAGGAGACTTTGCATGTTCATCCGCAAACTATCTGCCGATGCCAGTGCATAGTTCTTCACATTACTCAGGTAGCCATTGACGTTAGTAAAGTATATCGTTCCTTCTTTTTCAGTTTTCTCATCAATCACATTGTGCCATATCACGGACCGATGCAGTGAAACAGTATCTACCCTTACGAGGAAAGGCAGACGGTTCAACATCCTTGTCATCAATGGTCTGTACTTCGTAGTGTCATCCGGCACTCGCTTATCCCGCTCCACGGTAAAATATAGGGGATCGATGGTGATCTTGCGGACATTGATGGCTGTATCCTTTTGGAACAATACCGGACGCAAAGCATCGGCCCTTACCCGGCCCGTGCTGAAACTGATGTAGTCCTTTTCAAATTTCTGCCGCGCAAAAAAACTGTCGCGCGGGATCCTGTTCTGTACTTCAAGGCTGTCAAAGGCTAAATACTCTTCATCCGTATTCACCACCAGGTTCTGAATACTGAACTTATTGGTGGCAGACCGCAACACAAAGTTACCTGGCAATACACGGGTAGGCGGGATCTTGAATGCCGTTTGCAACAGGGAATCTTTTTGAAGGACCAGCCCCGGAATGCGCCCCAGCGTAACCCCGTCCGTACTCGCCTCTATCGTGTCTCTCCGAAGGGTGCGATGCATGTCTACTTTACCGATGTGAAATTGTTGCAGATCAAGGGTTGCGGGATGGGAACCCGGCTTGCGGAAACGGGTCATATCCAATTTAATGGATCCAGTTTTCAGGACTTCATCACCCGCTTCTTTCATAGAAAGAAAACGCAGATCAGCAGTAAATGCATCCATCGTCAACAAACTGCTGTCTGTTTTTTTATCCCAGATCAGGTTAGTACCCTGGATCAACGCTCCGCCTGTGCTTAACCGGGCTTGCTTGTTATTACCTTCCCATTCCATATTAAAGCCTGGATCCTGTAATTCAAACTGCTTCATCCAGATCCTTCGGCCTTGATCATCGGTATCGTATTCAGAAGTATCCGACGCATGAAGTTTAACATTGAACACTGGCCGGGTCAGCCGCAGTTTCTCTACGGTAACATCTCTGGCATTGATCTCACCAATTTTTGTTTCCATACTGATCTCTGTTGCTTCAATGCCAATATCCAGGTTGCTTCTCCGAATATTTACCGTTGCATCATGAAGAACGGAGTTCCCCTTCGATATTATTGAGGCTGTCCGGCTTTTGATCTCTATCGTTTTATTAGAAATAGACAGGTCCCGCAACTGCATCTTCGCCTGATCCCATGCATATCGTGACGGATAGATCTGCTGGCCTTCCATTTTTGCATGATCAATCCAAACAGCAGCCTTCAGATCCTTTCGGACCAGCTGCACCTGCAGGGACCTCAGGTCCAAAGAATCGATGAATCCCAACATCTCTTCTTTTCGCAGGGCTTCGCGAGAGCGTTCTCCGTTCAGGTTAAATACGAGTTGCCCCGAATCCACAGACAGTTTACGAAAATGCCAGAGTACATTCTGGTCAAAGGGATGAAGATCCTCCCCGCCTTGAAGTGTGACACCAAAAAGATTTGCTGTCACACGCTTGTTGCCCATGGAACCGGTAGCCTTTCCAAAGTAAACCGCCCGCCGGGTATAATCGATAGCGCCATCAAACAACTCCAAATGCATCCTGGGCGTGATGTAAAAAAAACGATTAAGCGCAACGTCTTTGAAACTGGATAAAAACGCATCCATGTTTTTTGCGCCCATGGCTGCGCGGGACAAAATAACTGCAGAGACCTGCTGCGTGCCTACAGATACCCCTTTGTTGGTTTTACTGTGAATGATAAATCTTGCATTATTGAGCACCACCCTTTCTACATCTACATATGGCTTGATCTCTTCCAGCGCTCTCGTAGACAATCGGATGCCACCGGTTTCCTGTGTTTCCAGTTGCGTATGTAAAACCAGTTCAGGCTGATCCATCCTCACTTCCCGTACCGTTGCCTTCTCGTCCATGAGGTCATCTATACTCAGTCCTTCAATGGTGAGGGTTGGAATAAACAATGAACTTCCTTTTCCGAGCCGGCTACGGGCAGTAGACTGTACCAGGTAATTATTGAAGCTCATCGTATCCCCACGGAGATGCATACGCGAAAAGGAAGATTGGAACTTAATATTGTTTCCCCGGTCCAGAAATTCCCGAACCCCTAATCCAAGGTTGCCGATCCGTAAGGGATCTTTGCGATCCGGCCGCACGGATAAATCATTTACCACCAGGCTGTCACCAATCACGGAATTGCTTCTCTCCCTTCCGGGATGCATATTCACGATGGCTGCCCTGATATACCTGGCCGAGAAATGATTCACGTCCAGCTTCCCGATATCATCCCAGACCTTCGACTCCCGAAGATTTCTGCTGGTATCCCGGTCCTTCTTTTTCGATTTCAGTGTGTTGGACTCAAAATACATATCACCATTATTGGCAATCAGGGAATCCACGCGGATAATTCCTGAATCAAGCCAGGTCTGCCAGTACACATGCTGTATCCGGATCGTATCCAATGCAATCATAAAACTGTCTGGCCTCTGGATCCTCAAGTGCTGACTGATCTGGAATTTTCCGATGTTCACATACCGTTCCTGATTGTCCCATACAAAATTGTCCATCCCCACCATCAGCACGCTGTCTGCTATACGAAGGTTGGGTTCCCGGATCTCTAAACGGATCCGGCCTTCAATATTCTGGGTCTGTTCGCCTTCGTACGGAGGGATCACCAGGTCATCTATTGACAGATTGATGTGTTCCAGGTTGTAGTGCTTTTCACTGCCTGGATAAGGATAGAACCGGAAACTGCCATTCACAATTCTACAGCTGTTCACGCTGAGTTCATTTAGCACGATGATGGCGCTTCGCTGAACGGCTCCTACGCGTTTATGGATCTGGTCATCAGAAATGGCGTTGGTATCGGCCACATTCTTACGGATCACCACGGAAGGGTTGATCAGTTTTACTTCTTTAACATTGATGGCTTTGTTCAGAAAAATGGGGAGGATCGATTCAATACTGAGGTAGAGCGAGTCAACCCTTACTTCGTACTCCTCATCCATACCGGGTGTAGCCGGCGAAAGATGGGCATCGATGAGTTTTATGTAAGGACTAAAGTA
>JBKCVJ010000168.1:0-2858 GCA_046317915.1 Sphingobacteriales bacterium | reverse complement strand
CTCGCGGTTGATGATCAATTGAATGGCCATCGCCCTGCGCACACTTTCTTCTGTTGGCGTTGTGATGGCCTCATCATAGGCATTCGTGTGCAGGGAATTACAGTTGTCGTAGATCGCATACAACGCTTGCAATGTGGTGCGGATGTCATTGAAGTCGATCTCTTGCGCATGCAAACTCCTGCCCGATGTTTGGATATGATACTTCAACATCTGGCTGCGCTTATTGGCTTTGTATTTATGTTTCATTGCCTTGGCCCAGACCCTGCGGGCAACCCTGCCGATCACACTATATTCAGGATCCATGCCATTGCTGAAGAAGAAGCTGAGGTTGGGCGCAAAATCATCGATATTCATTCCCCTGCTCAGGTAATACTCCACATACGTAAAACCGTTAGACAGTGTAAATGCCAACTGCGTGATTGGATTTGCACCGGCCTCTGCAATATGGTAACCTGAGATGGATACGCTGTAAAAATTCCGAACCTGTTGTTCAATAAAATATGCCTGCACATCACCCATCATCTTGAGGGCAAACTCCGTACTGAAAATACAGGTGTTCTGCGCCTGGTCCTCTTTCAGGATATCCGCCTGTACGGTTCCCCTTGCATTGGCAAGTGCCTCCGCACGGATCTGTTGATATACTTCCGATGGCAGTACCTGGTCCCCAGACACGCCCAGCAGCGCCAGACCCAATCCTGTATTTCCCTGCGGCAACTCACCATGATAAATGGGTTGATCGCCGCCACCATAGATCGCTCCAATTCGCTTACGCACCTCATCCCACAGTCCCTGCGACGTAATATATTTCTCGCATTGCTGGTCAATCGCTGCGTTCATGAAAAAGGCCAGGATCATCGGGGCCGGACCATTGATGGTCATGCTCACACTGGTACGGGGATCACAAAGATCAAAGCCGCTGTATAATTTCTTGGCATCATCCACGGTTGCGATGCTCACGCCGCTATTACCAACCTTTCCATAGATATCCGGACGATGGTCCGGATCCTCACCGTAAAGGGTAACCGAATCAAAGGCAGTAGAAAGTCTTTTGGCTGGTTGATCCAGCGCCACATAGTGAAAGCGTTTGTTCGTTCTTTCTGGTCCGCCCTCGCCGGCAAACATCCTCGTAGGATCTTCGCCTTCCCGTTTCAATGGGAACACACCGGCAGTGAAAGGAAAATGTCCGGGTGCGTTTTCCTGCGCTTCCCAGGTCAGGATATCGCCCCAGTCCCTATACTTCGGCAGGATTACTTTTGGAATCCTGGTTCCGGATAATGTAGTACTGAACATGGGCTGCCGAATAACCTTGTCGCGCACTTTATATTCATAATTGTCCTGCGCGTATGCATCCTGCTTAGCCTTCCATCCTTCCAGCAATTTCCGGTTCACTGCCAACAGTTTCTCTTGCAATTCATCAATCTTTTGCTGCAATTCCACCTTCAAACTTCCACCTTCCACCTTCTCCCTTGCACCAGTAAGCTGATACAATGCAGAGGCAATGTCTGCCTGTTCCAGTACCTCTTCATTATACGCCCTAACCGTCTCAGAAATCTCACTCAAATACCTAACCCTTGACGGAGGAATGATGAGTGATTTGGACGATGTGTTCGCCGTTGGCGGATGTAGTTCATCCATCAATGCCACACCGGTTTTTTCAAAAATGATATGCATCAGGTGTGCAAACAGGTTGTTCACCCCTGCATCATTGAATTGGGAAGCGATGGTTCCCATTACCGGCAATTCTTCATCTTTTGCGGTCCACTTGCCATGGTTGCGTTTGTACTGTTTGCGCACATCTGCCAATGCATCCAGTGCACCCGCTTTATCAAATTTATTGATGGCAATAAGATCAGCATAGTCAAGCATGTTGATCTTCTCCAACTGTGATGCCGCACCATATTCCGGTGTCATCACATAAAGCGACACATCGCTATAATCTAAAATGGACGCATCACTTTGTCCTACACCCGCACTCTCCAAAATGATCAGATCAAACTGTTCCGCTTTACAGATATCGATGGCCTCTAGGACATGCGAACTAAGTGCTTTGTCGCTTTCCCTTGTGGCCAGACTACGCATATAAGCCCTGGGATGATGGATCGCATTCATCCGGATCCTATCGCCCAACAGTGCTCCACCTGTTTTCTTCTTGGAAGGATCAACGGAAATGACTGCGATGGATTTATCTGTTGTGTGTTGCAGGAAACGCCTGACCACTTCATCGGTCACCGAAGATTTTCCTGCGCCACCTGTTCCAGTGATGCCGAGTACTGGAATGAGTTTTGAGGGGGACGAAACAGGGGTAGGCATGCCGTTCTCTGCATTGGTGATCCGGCGGGCAATGCGCCGCACGTCTTTCACTTCGGGAAAGCTCATCGGCGTACTATACTCGCCTGATCCATTCAGGGACAGATCGCATTGCTTCAGCACGTCTTCGATCATCCCTTCCAGGCCCATCGTTCTTCCATCATCCGGAGAATAGATTTTGGTGATCCCATACTGGTGGAGCTCATCGATCTCCGTAGGGAGGATGGTGCCGCCACCACCACCAAATATTTTGATATGCCCACAACCATTCTGATCCAGCAGGTCCTTCATGTACTTGAAAAACTCCACATGCCCGCCCTGGTAAGACGTAATGGCAATGCCCTGCACGTCTTCCTCAATGGCACATTCCACAATCTCAGCAACGGAACGGTTATGGCCGAGATGGATGATCTCTGCACCTTTGCTCTGCATGATGCGGCGCATGATATTAATAGCGGCATCATGTCCATCAAACAAACTGGCTGCAGTAACGATCCTGACTTTATTGGAGGGAAAATATGACATGCTAACAATTGTTAGCCCAAAGATAA
>JBKCVJ010000167.1:0-2969 GCA_046317915.1 Sphingobacteriales bacterium | reverse complement strand
TTGCACAACTAAGATGTCCAGACACTGTGGATTGTGGTTCTTTTAGCCTGTTATTTGCGGGTACTATTGCATGCAGGGAAAGAAATCACTATCACCACAGTTGTTCTACCAGGTCAGTTTGGATCAGCTGGTACCGGAGGACAACTTCTACCGTCAGTTGGGTAAAGCACTTGATTTCGGTTATTTATACAAGGCTACCGCTGCCTATTACGGCCGTGAAGGTCAGCAGAGCATCGATCCTATCGTCTTCTTCAAGATCCTCCTGGTGGGTTATCTCAACAACATCAACAGCGACCGAGCGCTGATTCGTTTTTGCGCAGATAGACTCGGCATCAGATTGTTCCTCGGCTATGACCTGCAGGAACAGCTTCCCTGCCACAGCACCATCAGCAGAACCCGGCAGCTCTATGGTGAAGAGACCTTCCTGCAGCTCTTTCAGCAGGTATTGAAAATGTGTATCGATAAAGGGATGGTCAGGGGTAAGCGTCAGTGTGTGGACAGTGCATTTATCAAAGCCAACGCCAGCATGGACAGCCTGGTGGAGAAAGAGATCCTCGATGATGCCAGCGCTTTTGTGGATGAGTTCGATGAAAACAGTGAATTCAAGGTCACCACTACACGGAAAAAACTGGTGGATCAGCATCATGCATGGAAGGCAGAGACATTTAAAGATATGCCCGGTGCTTCTACCATTGCACGGGTTGACGAAGACGGTAAATGATATCCGTCCAAAGTTCCTGATCAACCACACGCATTACAGTCCCACTGATCAAGATGCAAAGATCAGTGTAAAGCCAGGCAGCTCAACTATGCCGGCCAGATCGCTGTGGATGATGCGCACCATGTGATCACCGGTGCGGTAGCTTCCACAGCTGGAACCAAAGACAGCATGATCCTGCCTGAGATCGTGGATCAAACGATAGAAAATCTGAAAGATAATTTTCTTCAGATGGATGAATTGGTGGCCGATGCAGGCTACAGCAGTGGAGAGGCCTTGCAGTATTTAGAACATAAAAATATCAATGCATGGATCCCCAACTTCGGGCAGTACAAGTTTGAGAGGGAAGGCTTTTTTTACAATGAAGAACTGGATCAATACAAGTGCGTCAAAGAAGGCGGTAATCATGCCGTCTTACCCTTTAAAAAACAATCCATCACAACTAAAGGTCATGAGTTGAAGTCCTATCGCAGCAGTGAGACTGACTGTAAAACATGTCCGCTTCGCGAGCAATGCATTGGGTCAAAAACCGCGTTCAAAAAAATAGACCACACCATCCACAAGCCACTTTATGACAAGATGCACAGGAAACTCAGTGAACACAAATCCTATTACCGCTGGCTCGTCAAACGAAGAAGTTCAGCGGTAGAACCTGTCCTGGGGACGCTGATCAACTTTCATAACATGCGGCGCATCAATAGCCGAGGTATGGACCAGGCGCGTAAGCATGTGCTCATGGCAGCCTTGACTTACAATCTGAAAAAGTATCTGAAGTTCACGACCAGAAAAGCCCTTGCGCTAGTGATGGCAATGGAGATAAAGAGCGCTCAGGCATTTTTATTCCTGTTACAGGCTGCTATTGTATCCTTTTTTAGTTTTCGAGTGCCTCAAAAATAGTTCTTGCACAGAAGTGAGGCCTTGATATATAGCCATCCAGGTAAGATTACAGCACGGGCGTGAAATTTTTAGGGAGTTGTGCAACAGTTACCGATGTTGTATGCAACCCTTTACACTAACTCGAGCCCGTCTATTCTGTCAAAGTGTTTGATGTTCAGTGTTGCTAAAGGGAGTTTATTATCAATGGCAGTAGCTGCAATAAAAAGATCTGCCATTTCAATTTGTTTACATTTTTTCTTTAGGGATCGATTAAGGTCAACGGCAACTTTCACAACATCTTTGTCAAATGCCAATACTTGAGTTTTTCTCAAAAAGTCATTCCAGTACTGGTATTGGCTTTCATTAGCACCGGTATAAATTTCAAATTCAGTTACGGCCGAAATACAAAAACTGTAATCCTGTCTTATGAGTCCTAACAGGTAAGAATTTCCTTTATCAGATTTCCGAAAAAAGTCAATCAACACGGAGGTGTCTGCCAGAACTATTTTGCCCGCGATTTATTGATTGATTTCCTGGTCTTCGCAATCGTCTCTATTTGTTTCTTTGTAAACGTAGGAGCCTTCAATAAAAAGGATTCGAGGTCCTTAGCCTTTGCAGAAAGAGGCACATTCTTCTCTACCTCCGCCTTAAGCTTACTCCACTTCGACGCAGGAAGCTTTTTTGCGATCTCTACAAGGTCTTCGAATGCTATGTCAGTAACCGATGCCATACCTCGAATTTAATGAAAATATTCAAGAAGTCTTGTTAAGGTTGATTACGGTTTCGGGCTTTACGTTCGGGCGGGTTTAGGAGCACAAAACTGTCAACCCAGTACTGGACTTGAATAAAAGCACAAAGCTCCAAGTTTGCACGTCACCCCACCTGACGTAAAACCCGTGTTAGCGGTAGGTTTTATCATCAATGGCTATTTATAAAGTTATTAAATTCAGACTTTCCAATCGGGCTTTCAAATAAAGAGCCGTGTCCACCACCTGTAATCTCAATAAACTGGCTGTTTTGGCAATTTGAACAACTTAGTACATCTTGTTTAAAAGTTGGCCAAGTGTATAGTTGAATCGGAGAGTCACTTAATCCTTGAACAAATAAAATGTCAGACTTAAACCCATTAGTAAAATCAAGTAATGACCTTTGAAAGTATGGATTAGGGTTGCTTGATGTTGTCCCATATACGTTTTTTAATTTTTTGCATACAGCACTGGGTTGAATTTGCCCATTTTCCTCTAATTGACATCTATAAACTAGATTTAATGGACCCGGTGCATTTGCTATTACTCCATTTGTCTGATGCATTGTGTTAAGCCTAGTTACCATATAGCCTCCTTGTGAGTGTCCTCCCAAGAATATTTTTTTTACA
>JBKCVJ010000166.1:0-3117 GCA_046317915.1 Sphingobacteriales bacterium | reverse complement strand
CCCCTAAACACTAACGCTACAGCCTCCCCCTAAACCCTCCCCCTGTTCTCATGTGTTCGATCGCCGGCATCATATCCCCCTCCGTCATCAACCCGCAACAACTGCGGGCGATGCACAATACCATGCGGCACCGCGGTCCGGACGGGGAAGGGTTTTACGAACACAACGGCATCGGCCTTGCCCATCATCGGTTATGCGTGATCGATACCAGCACCGCCTCTGATCAGCCGTTCCGGTATATGGACCGATATGTGCTGGTGTATAATGGCGAGTTGTATAATTATAAAGCGCTCAGACAAACCCTTCAATCCAAAGGATTTCATTTTAATACCGATGGTGATACAGAAGTGATCGTTGCCGCTTATGCCGCTTACGGCCATGATTGCCTGCAGCATTTCGACGGCATGTTTGCCTTTGCGATCTGGGATGAACATCACGGAAAGTTTTTTGCAGCACGGGATAGATTTGGCGAGAAGCCGTTCTACTATCACTATAACAAGGACGCACAAACGCTTTTCTTTGCATCAGAGATCAAAGCTTTGCTGGCAGCAGGCATCAGTGCTTCGGTTAACCACGCCCTGCTTTATAATTATCTGACCCTCGGCCATACCAAACAAGTAGCCTGGCCCGATAATACTTTTTACGAACACATCTTCCAGTTGCCACCATCGCATTTTATATCGATGGAAGCCACCCAGGAACCCGTGGTGGCCAGGTATTTTGACCTCGATAAAGAAGCAAAGGAAAGCCTGCCGGAACAAGAGGTCATGCAACGCTTTTCATCATTGTTACATACTGCTGTTCATACAAGATTGGAGGCCGATGTAGCTTGCGGGAGCAGTCTTTCCGGGGGAATCGATAGTTCCACCATCGCAGCAATTTGCAATCAGGGCAACAACACATCGTTCTCCCATCGTGCTTTCTCTGCGGTGTTTCCTGGCTTTGCCAAAGATGAATCTGTGCAGATCAATCAGGTGAGTCAACAATGCGGATTGACATCGTACACCACTACGCCATCGGCACAAGACCTGGCGGATCAGCTTAAATCATTGCTCTATCACCAGGATGAACCCTTCGGTTCGGCATCGGTCTTTGCGCAGTGGTGCGTGTATAAACGCGCGAAAGAGCAGGGCGTAACGGTATTGCTGGACGGACAAGGGGCCGATGAAGTGCTCGGCGGATACACAAAGTATACGCACTGGTTCCTGCAAGGGCAGATCAAAAACAAAGGATGGGCCGATGTTCAATCACAGGCGCAAGCTTTCCAGAAAAATAACTTCCTTGATACATGGAGCTGGCGCAACCGCGTGGCAGCATTACTGCCCACATGGACGGCCATCAGCTTGAAAAAACGCGCGATCAAACAACAGGAGCAGAATCCATACATTGATACGGACTATCGCCGTGCACATGCAGATGAAGATGGCATCTTTAAACCAACGGTAGACAAGCTCAACGATATTCAATACTTTGACCTGATGGTGATGGGCCTGGAAGAATTGTTGCGATATGCCGACCGTAATGCGATGGCGCATTCACGCGAAGTGCGATTGCCATTCCTGCAATACCAGCTGGTGCAGTTTGTACTCAGCCAGCCATCGGACTACCGTTTCAGAAACGGATACACCAAATGGATCTTGCGTGAATCCATGAAAAATCAATTACCTAAAGAGATCGTCTGGCAAAAAGGCAAAACAGGTTTTGAACCCCCACAGGAACTTTGGATGCAGGACGAAGCCATCCGCAGCCTGGTGCAGGAAGGCAGAAAAAAACTTGTTGCGCAGAAAATACTCTCGCCGAAAGTGCTGGACAAGCCCATTATTGCGGCAGCCAGCCATGCTGCGGATAAATTCGACTTCCGTTGCATGATCGCCGGTGCATGGCTTCCCTAGTTAATCCCTATTTTCGTGTCATGAAAAGGAACACGACTTATATCCATGCCGGTTCGCATCCTGATCCGTCTACCGGCGCCATCATGACTCCGATCTATCAGACCTCCACCTATGTGCAGCAAGCCCCCGGTGTAAACAAAGGATATGAATATGCCCGTTCACAAAACCCCACGCGCTTTGCATTGGAAGAAGCATTTGCAAAGATCGAGAACGGCAATTTCGGTCTGGCTTTTTCATCCGGTGTGGCAGCAACCGATGCCGTCATCAAACTATTGCAACCCGGCGATGAAGTGATCTGCGGGAACGATATGTATGGCGGCACCTATCGCCTCTTCACCAAAGTATTTGAGCGCTTTGGCATCGTGTTCCATTATGTGAACCAGCAGGAAGTGGAGAATATCCGGAAAGTCATCACAGACAAAACCAAACTCATCTGGGTGGAAACGCCCACCAATCCGCTGATGAATATCGCGGATATACAGGCCATCACTATGCTGGCGAAAGAGAAAAAGATCATCACTTGTGTGGACAACACGTTTGCATCACCATACCTGCAAAATCCGCTTGATCTTGGTGCGGATATCGTGATGCATTCTGCTACCAAATATTTGGGCGGACATAGTGATGTGATCCAGGGTGCACTGATGATGAAGGACCAGTGGCTGCGGGATCAACTCTATTTTATTCAGAAAAGTTGCGGTGCCGTCCCCGGTCCGCAGGATTGTTTCCTTGTATTAAGAGGCATCAAGACCTTGCACGTGCGGATGCAAAGGCATTGTGAGAATGGTAAGGCCATCGCGCATTTCTTAAGAGATCATGCTAAGGTTGGCAAGGTCTACTGGCCCGGTTTTGAGGATCATCCCGGTCATGCCATCGCTAAAAAACAAATGCGTGATTTCGGTGGTATGATCAGTTTTGAACTGAAGAACAACAGCGTGGAAGCCGCCACCAAACTGCTTTCCTCCACCAAAATATTTGCCCTTGCAGAAAGCCTCGGCGGTGTGGAATCACTGATCAACCACCCTGCATCCATGACGCATGCTTCCATTCCCCGCGAAGAGCGCATCAAGAATGGATTAAGTGATTCATTGATCCGCTTGAGTGTGGGCATTGAGTATGTTGAGTATTTGATTGATGACCTTCGGAACGCTTTTGGATAGTTTCGGTTGAGGTAAGTGAGAACATAAAGGGTGTAGTGCGAACCCTTCGCACTTCTCCCTTTATC
>JBKCVJ010000165.1:0-16449 GCA_046317915.1 Sphingobacteriales bacterium | reverse complement strand
GTTCATGATTTCCAGTACGCCGTGGGCCACGCGTCCAGATCCCGTAACGGCTACTTTGATATTTGGCAATTTGAGACCGAAATAGGTGTGAATGAGTTCGCGAAAACTCTTGCTTTGGTACACACGTCCCAATGGATAGGCACCCGTTCTTTTTCCATAGGCCCAGATACCGTTATGTGCGCCTACGATGCCAGCGAAAAATCCGAAACCAATGATGCGTGTGCCATCTTCGTGCTCCAGGCATTCATAATCAATCATCGTGATCTTTTTCTCCAGCATGGTGCGGAACAATTGCTGGTTAAAAGGTTGTAGTTTCTTGGTGTGGGAAAAGAAAAGGTAGGTTTTGCCACGAATCAGACTGGCGGCTGGTACTTCCTTGATGCCAAGCAGGATATCACAGTGATCCATGGTGTCTGCGAGTTCAACGCCGGCAGAAGCATATTCACGGTCAGCGAAACAACGGTCTGGGCTTCGTTGTGCGAAGATCCGGATGTCTGTGCCGTTCTTAAGGATCCACTTACATTGTGCTGGTGTCAGCGCCACGCGGTTGTCGCTCGGAATCTTTTCCTCGCGAATGAGACCAAGGGTTGTCATCTCTCAAAGGTAAAACTTTGGGCCTTGATAGAATCCTGCATTTTTTGAAGGGAGAAGATAAAGGGAGAAGTGCGAAGTGCATTCGTATAGCGGTCATCTTGCATCTTCCTGCTTCCACCTTCCACCTTTCCTAAGGTATCGATCTAACAATGCGAGACCAGCTACCACATTGAAGAACATAAAAATATTCAGAACAGTGCTGTTGAGATATTGAGACGGATTAAAACTCCATTTGCTCATATCGATGTTCAGGCCGCCAGAAGACGAACCCGTTGAGAAATCAATCAAACCGATGCCGTAAATCAATGTCCCGATCATGACGATGCCAAAGAATGCGGCTATGCCGTAAATGATTTTTTTATTGATATACGATTGCGCGGGAGGCGCAACTTTCATGTTGTTTACCTGATCCATGATGTCTTTGGTAAAACGCATGGAGGGTTGATCCACCAGGTCTGCAGATTGAATCTCTGCATTCACAAAACGCAGCTCTTCATAAATCGTACGCCACTGTTGATCATGACGCAGCAGATCTTCCACCATCACTTTCTCTTCTGGTGTGCTGAGACCATCAATATAATCCCAGATGAATTGTTCTATTTGCGTCTTTGTGTACATAATCGTAAAGTTATTGTTTTATAAATAGCTATTAGCTACTTGCTAATAGCTACTAAATTGCTTCGCTTCTATAATCCTTTTCCAACTTCTCCTTCAGCCTTTGCCTCGCCCGGTGCAACCGCACTTTAACCGTGTTGGGCTCAAGGCCCAGGATCACCCCGATCTCCTCCAGGCTCTGCTCCATCTTATAAAAAAGGGTGATGATCTGGGAATCGTCGGCAGATAATTTACCGATGGCCTGGTTCACATGGTTCACCCTTGATTTCTGTTCCATCTGGTTGGCAGAAAAAGAAGACTCCTGGTTTTCCAGTTGAAGGAAGGTGTGGTCGTCGTCTATTGATTTCACATCCATTCTCTTCTTCCGTAAAAAAGTCACGCTGGTGTTATAGGTTATGGTATAGAGCCAGGTGCTGAACTTGGAGGTTCCTTTAAAGTCTGCCAAAGAGCGATACACCTTAATAAAGATATCCTGCGATACTTCCTCTGCATCTTCCCTGTTCTTGCAGAAACGCAGGGCCAGGGTAAATACATAATCTTTATACCGATGAACAAGCTCCGCATAAGCATGCTGATCCCCTCGGATCACCCGGCTAATGACGTCTATGTCTGGAGATGCGAAACTCATTATTGAAAGATATGACGCTGGTTGTTTACGCTGGGTTACATCGTTGAAGAAGTTATTTGTTATTGGGTTAGTGGTTATGACAAGCAATAACAATTAACCCACTAACAAGTAACATATACTATTGAAAATCAATAAGTTAAAAAATTCCCGCTATTTCCTGTAACCTTTCCTTACCGGCCATAGTCAGATCTTTCGTAACACAACAAGAACAATTAAAAAGAATCTTATGCACGGCGGAGAAGTATTAATTCCGATTTTAGTTCCACTAGCCTTCTTTACGATGGTTTTTGGATTGGTTTATTTACGCAGCAGGGAAAATATGGCGATGATCGAGAAAGGGCTTAATCCAAAGGAGTTTGCAAACCGGCCTGCTCCCTACCGAAACCTGAAGAACGGATTGCTCCTACTTGGTGCAGGTACAGGACTGGCTCTAGCCTACATTCTGACCAAGTATGTATTGCACGATGAAGAAAATCCTGCACTTTGGTTTGCCCTGATCGGCGTCGGCGGCGGACTTGGACTGATCGGATCTTATAAGATCGAGAAGAAGGAGTTGTTGGACGAGAATAGTTAGGGTGAGATCTTAGGGTGAGATCTTAGGGTGAGGCTTTAGGGGGAGTGTATAGGAGTTTCTCTAAACACTCTCCCTAAAGCCTCACCCTACCCACTTCCCCTACATCAACTATCTTTGTGAAAACAAAGACCATGAGAAACTTTCTACTCGTCATTATCCTTTTGATCTCTGTACAAGTTTCTGCCCAAACTGATAAAGGAACCATCATGGCTGGCGGACAGTTGGCATTCACAACCAATAAAAACGCCAGCAGTTTCCGTCTTAATCCCAACTTCGGGTATTTCGTGGGCGATAATCTCGCCGTGGGTGGCAATGTACGATTTGATTTTTCGAAAGCCGGTACGGTCAGCGCCAATGAATTCGGCATCGGTCCATTCATGCGCTATTATTTCGGCAAAGCCGAAACCAAACCTTTCCTGGTGGTGAGTGCCGACTACCTCACCAATACCGTAAAAACAGACGTTACTAAAATCAGCAATTCCGGTTTCGGGTTTTTGACCGGACTGGGATTTGCCGCGTTTCTCAACCGCAACGTTGCTGTGGAAGGCATCGCTGGTTACAACTATGCCAAATACACCAATGCCGATGGTAATGGAGGCTTCAGTCTTAGCCTCGGCTTCCAATTGTATTTCAATAAGGATGTGGTAAGAGACCTGAAGCGAACGGTGACCGGCGACTGAAATGCAGGTTGCAAGTTGCAGATTGGAGGTTGCACAGAAACCTCCAACCTGCAACCCTCAACCTCTACAACTTGGGTTGTGAGAAAATTTTCCCTACTTTTGCTGCCCATCAGCCCAGATGGCGGAATTGGTAGACGCGTCAGACTCAAAATCTGGTTTCAGCAATGGAGTGCAGGTTCGATTCCTGTTCTGGGCACATAGACAACAGCCCCGCAGAAAATGCGGGGTTTTGTTTTAAGTTACCCCCTAATACAACCTTTAGGAAACAACTACAAGTATTCCTCGAACGAAATCAATCGTACTGACATTAATTCTGATGAACGGCTATAATGTTTCAGCTTTCGTTTCTACCTTTCCTTCCAAACTCACCAATATGAAAAAATGTGTAGCTATTTTCCTGTGTTGCTTCCAGGTTGCACTATTCTTTCACAAGGCCCATTCGCAAACCGTCAGTAGTGTTGATATCGTTAAAGTCAACGCCAGGTATAACAATGAAGCTTATTTTTTCTATAACGAAAACTGGTTGACCTTTCGCAAACTGGCACTTGAGAAGAAGCTGATCTCCAATTATGAAATGATGAAGATCCCTACTGATTCTGGCGGACACTATACGCTGATCCTGATCACCCAATACCCAGACAGCTTGTATTATCAGAACAGGGAGATAAATTTTGATCCTATCATGAGATCAATTTCACCGAATGGTCCCAAAATGCTTAATAGTATTGATCGGAAAGAGCTTCTTCAATATGTAGATGGCTTTGATGCAACAACAATTGTGTCAGGTAAGAAATCGTGAAGAGTTTTAATAAGAACAATGAAAGCATTTGTTTACCCGAGATATGGAGGGCTGCAACATTTTAAATCTGCTGAGGTAACTAAACCAATGCCAGCCGCAGACGAAGTCCTGGTTGCAGTGAAGGCGGTGAGCATCAATGATTGGGATTGGGAGATGATGCAGGGAAATCTTTTCAACCGATTGCTCTCCGGACTTTTAAAGCCTAAGCACCCTATCCTTGGTTCTGATGTTGCAGGAATTCTTGAAGCCGTGGGCCCATCGGTACAACACCTGAAGATCGGTGATCGTGTTTTTGGCGACCTTAGCGGAAAATGGGGAGGATTTGCGCAGTATGTCTGCTGCAAAGAAAAACAACTCTGTGTGATGCCTTCGGGTATGCGTTTTGAACAGGCCGCGGCCTTGCCGCAGGCCGGTGAACTGGCCGTGCAGGCATTGCTGGACGATGGTGCACTGAAGCAAGGCGAGGACGTGCTGATCAATGGTGCCGGCGGAGGGGTGGGCACCATCGGCATACAATTATGTAAACCATATGCTGCGAAGGTTACCGTGGTGGATCGGATGGAGAAACTGGAGATGCTTCGGCTCATGGGGGCGGTG
This sequence comes from Sphingobacteriales bacterium, assembly GCA_046317915.1. GTDB lineage: Bacteria > Bacteroidota > Bacteroidia > Chitinophagales > Chitinophagaceae > Pollutibacter. The sequence continues at coordinate 11,962 of JBKCVJ010000165.1, read as the reverse complement.
CGGGGGATCGATTATACGCTCGAAGACTTTACCGCAATGGATCATCAGTTTGACCTGATCATCGATACCAAGACCAACAGAACATTCCGTAAATACTTAAAGGTTTTGAAACCTGGTGGCAGGTATGTAACCGTGGGCGGCTCTATCAGTCGTTTATTTAAGTTGATGATTATCGGATTAGTCCTTCCATTTTTTTCCTCAAAACGCATCAGCATCGTGGCCTTGAAAGCCAATAAAGACCTTCAGAAGATGAGTGATCTTTTTGTGGATGGCGCATTACTGCCAGTGATAGACGGCCCTTACGCTTTTGATGAAATACCTACCGCAATGCAGGTATTCGCTGAAGGCAAACACAAGGGTAAAATGGTGATCCGGGTGAAGTGAGTGCTTTGTACTGGTTGAACTGATCCAATGGCCGGTATTATGGTCATCTACGCAACAGCATAACAATGCAGCCCACTAGTGTAAGCAGGAGCACCAGCTTACGGTAGTGGGTTTCTTTAATGGAGCGCACAATATACATACCGCCCCAAAAGCCCAGAGCCAATGCTGGAGCCAACAAGAGATCCGCAAAAAGGGATGTCCAGTTGATGTTTTTCCAAACCAGAACCTGGAAAGGAAATTTGAACAGGTTGATGCAAAGGAAAAGCCAGGCAGTGGTGCCGATGAAATCATTTTTTGGAATGCGCATCGCCAGGAAATAAAGATTGGCAAATGCACCTGCGAGGTTACCGATCATGGTGGTGAAGCCGGCTACCAGGCCGGTTGTTACAGAGAAGAACGGACTCTCGGGGATATGGAAAGAAGATTTGAATTCCATCCACAGAACAATCACCACGGTAATGATGATGGTGAAGACCATGATCTTTTTAAACAGCGCCTCGTTCATGTCTCTTCCCAGGAATACACCTGCAAGAATACCGATAATGATCCAGGGTGCCAGCTTCCAGAACAGGTTCCATCTTACATGACGGTTGTAGACCTTAACAGCGGCGATATCTCCCATAGATAACAAGGGTAAAACAATGCCGGTAGACTGTTTTGTGCCGAAGACAATCGCCATCATGATAATGCCCAGCGCATCCACTCCTTTAAGCCCCGCCTTTCCCATGCCGATGAAAAACGCCGCAAGCAGCATAAGGATCCACTGGGTAGAACTATAGTGTTGCAGCAGTTCATTCATGCTGCAATGATACTGCTTCTTTTATGATAGCGATAAGTGAGGACGATTCCCGCAATGGCAATGGCAACTTGTAAAGCCATTCCGGTTACATCAATGCGGGATTGTATGGCGGGCGTGATTTGCCCAGATACGTCAAGTGTAAATAATGATGCCTCACCAGGTTGAAGACCCAGAATGATCTGTCCGGCATTGAGGGCAATATGAATACCCGTTGGCATAGCAATACCATTGGTATACTGGCGGGCTAGGCCAAAGATAAAGGACCAGACAAAGGGGCCCATGAAGGCAACCTGTAGGGACCATCCATAATTGACATGGTAAATCGCAAAAACAAATGCAACCAAAAACTGCGACCAAAGAAATCCATATTTCCTGGTCAATTCAACAAACGGCATCCCCCTGAATGCCAACTCTTCGAGGTAAGCAAAAACGATCAACGAGAACAGCCACAAAAACAGTTCAGTACTGAGTTGTACCTTTTTTGGGCTGATGTGAAGTGGCGTAAATACAAGAAGAACCATGAACATTAACAAGATCAGCGCTGTCCCTATCAGCAATCCCAGCAACAAGCGCTTGCCAGAACCTTTTCGCCACACGAGTCCATACTCGCGTAGCCATGCCCATTTTCTGTTACTCCACAGCCAGGTCAACAACAAAGCCGCTGCGGTTCCGATGACGCCATAAACAGCGCGATGCCAGAGGCCACTCAGCCCAAAGTTCAATACTGATCCCGAGACAAAAAGGACAACGATAAAGCTAATCCAAAAGCCTAGTACCTTGAAGAGAGGTCCATTTAATTGCATACCGAAAGATTTACCCGTCATTTAGCCGCCAAACCCGCGCCAGATCTATTTTTTACTTTTGACGTTTGGTTTTTTACTTTCTTCCGGACTTGCCTCCCTTATACTAATTGCATATCCCCCACCGGGTGCAACAAACTGGGATAGTTTTGAGGAATTGTTGAGGAGCACCTGCCTGATGGTATAGGCCTGGGGATTGGTTTTAAAATGCGCATCCGGTTTGTCCGCGTAGACGGTGGCCATGTATTGTTTGCCTGACGGTAGAAATGAAAAAATGATGTTGGAAGTACGAGACGCATCACCACCTACGCTGCCCACAAACCAGGTTTCCTTGCCCTTGGTTTTCCTGGCAATGGTCACATATTCTCCCGGTTCTGCTTCCAGGTACCAACTGGCATCCCAGTCTAAGGAAACATCCTTGATGAACTGGAACGCATCTAAAAATCGGTTATAGTTCTCCGGTAGGTCGGCAGCCATTTGTAAAGGACTGTACATCGTAACATATAGCGCCAGCTGATTGGCAAGGGTTGTGTTGCACCAGCTCTTATTCTCAGGACTGATCTTGCTGATATCCATTTCAAAAATGCCGGGCGTATAATCCATCGGCCCACCGATCTGGCGCGTGAATGGAAGGATGGTGGTATGGTTGGGCTTGGACCCGCCAAATGCCTGGTATTCTGTTCCCCGTGCAGATTCATTGCCGATCAAGTTGGGCCAGGTACGTGCGAGGCCCGTGGGCCTTACGGCTTCGTGTGCATTCACCATGATCTTGTATTGGGCCGCCTTTTCAACTACGTATTGATAATGGTTGTTGATCCACTGGCTATAGTGATATTCTCCCCTGGGCAAGATATTCCCAACGTATCCTGTTTTCACCGCATCATAGTTGTTTGCCTTCATGAATTTGAAAGCAGTATCCAGGTATCGCTCATAATTTCGTGTAGATCCTGAAGTCTCATGGTGCATGATCATTTTCACGCCTTTTGATTTCGCATACTCACGGATCTCCGTCACATTGAAATCAGGATAGGGTGTGATAAAATCAAACACATGATCCTTGGCCTGGCCAAACCAGTCTTCCCACCCAACATTCCAGCCTTCTACCAGCACACCATCAAAACCATGTTGCGCGGCAAAATCAATATACTTCTTCACATTGGCGTTAGTGGCGCCATGCGTGCCATTGGGCTTGGCCCTGGTAAAATCTGTTTGGCCGAGGATCACACTCGGGTATTGATTGGTATAACTCCAGCTGCTCTTACCCGTGATCATCTCCCACCATACGCCTACATATTTAACCGGCTTGATCCATGTGGGATCTGCAATTTTACTCGGTTCGTTCAGGTTGTACGTCATGCGTGAGGCCAGGATCTTCCGAGCATCATCACTAACGATGATGGTGCGCCATGGCGAAGTGGTAGGCGTTTGCAAATGTCCTTTCGTACCATTGGCATCGGGTGTGAGCCACGATGTGAAAACCAGATTTTTATCATCCAGGTCCAGGTGCATACAGGCATAATTCATCAATGCCGCTTCGTGGATATTGATATAGATCCCGTCCGCCGTTTTTAACATCAATGACGTTTGCACGCCCGTAGGTGAAAAAGAAGTCTGCGATGCATTGCCAGTGATGGCTGCTTTCATCAGGCCGCGGATCTCTGAAAGTTTAGACTTGTTGTAGTCATATTCCTGCGTGTCATAATCGCCGGGGATCCACCATGCCGTGTGATCACCCGTCATGGCAAACTGCGTTTTCTCTTCTTTAATGGTTAGGTAGGCCATCTCTTTCTGCTCAGGGAATTCATATCGAAAAGCCAGGCCATCGTCAAACAACCTGAAACGAATGTTGAGTTTGCGGTTGGTACCATCCTGCATCATCATGACAGCCATTTCATTGTACTTGTTGCGGATCTGGCTCTCCTCGCCCCAAACCGGATTCCAGGTTTCATCTACTTCTTTAGACTCCGTATCGGCGATTTTAAAATCATCCATCAGGGAGTTCTTATCATTCACGAGTTGAAGTCCGAGTTGACTCGGTTTGATGACCTGCTTGCCTTTATAATTCAGCGTATAAATCGGCGTACCTTTTTCTGTAAACGTGAAGTACATTGTTACTTCGCCGTTGGGCGATTTGATCGTAAACGGTGTGGCAGCCTGGGCCCAAACCTGCACCTGAATCAGACAAAGGACGGCGAGGGCAAAAAGTATTTTTCTCATACAACCAGTGTTGGTTCAAAAATAGCGATTCTAAGTGGCAGTATAACGGAAGCCGTTCTTTGAGGGCAGGGGTTCTGGGGCGGAGGGCAAAGCATCCGGCAAGCTCCATTTCTTTTACCTTTGCAGCGATGCGTATGTTTACAGCTTTCCGGATGCTGTTTTTTGTTCTCTGCCAGGTGACCGTTACGGTCCACGCACAGCTGCCGTCTAAACAAGTCAGACAACAGGCGTAGGTCTGGCTGAGCATGAACGCACGCTACCGGTTTAACCAACACTGGGGAGTGATCGGCGATGTACATATCAGACGGAACAATTTTCTCAAGGACCCCAAAGCGCCGGTATTGGTTTTGTCCGATGAGTTGCTGATCCAGTTCGGAAAAGAACTCGTGTATAACACTTTCGATCAAAACCGGTTTTTCATTGGCATCAGACAAAACCTGTCAAAACAGTTCAGCTATGATTTTGGGTACATGAATGTATACCAGCAAAGGATCACCGGGTACCAGTATGATATGAACCATACTATTCGGTTGTTTTTTTATTACGCGCACTTGAAGAAAGGAGAAAGATGAAGGGAAAAGTACGAAGCCCGCCCCTTCGCACTTCTCCCTTCATCTTCTCCCTTTCTACAGTAGGATCTCCGCTAACAAAGCGTTAATCCGATCCGCCTGGTTAAAGATCATTAGATGCCCGGCCTTGGGGACCAGATGTGAGGGCCGGGTAAATCTGCAAGGCAGAATACCATCGGCCGAACCATGAATATGCATACACCCCGGAACACTGCCTTCCGTGGTTTTCCAATGCACGATGGTCCACATCGCCCATCGTACAAATTCGGGATCCATATCTCTTGCCATCTCCACAATGATCTTTTTGTCTTCAGGCGCTTCTGCTGTGAGTAAGCGTTTGATCATTACGCCGCTCTTGATGACGGTTGGCGTCATAATGTATTGCACACCGATGCGCCAAGCCCAACGATAATAAGATGGCAATTGCGATGAATGGGGTACACTGGAGATAAGAACGGTTTTATGGGGCTGGAGCCTTTTGGCGATTTCCGTTGCCAGCATCCCCCCAAAAGAAAGGCCGATCAGCGTAAAGGGCGCGGAACGATCGATCTGTTCCGCTAGCTTCATGGCATAACTGGCCAGCGACTCTTTGGGTTCCGGCCTGACCCATTGAAGGATCTGCGGATGATACCCTTCGGGCAACCGGATATGCCTGAATACCCTTTCATCGGCAGCAAGACCGGGAATGAGGTAAACGTTCATAGTGCAAAGGTAGGTCGCAGGTCGCGAGTTCGCGCAGGTCGCTTAGAAGTCCCTAAATCCTATCTTTGCGTCATGGATATCAAACAGCATATTCTCGAAACGATTGGAAACACGCCATTGATCAGGCTCAACAAGATCACGAAGGACCTCCCCTGCCAGGTGGTTGCCAAAGTGGATTATTTCAACCCGGGCAACTCTATCAAGGACCGCATGGCCCTTAAGATGGTAGAAGTGGCAGAAAAAGAAGGTAAGCTCAAGCCCGGCGGTACCATTATAGAATGCACCTCCGGCAATACGGGTATGGGCCTGGCCCTGGCTGCCATCGTCAAGGGTTACAAATGTATTTTTACGACCACCGATAAGCAATCGAAAGAAAAAATGGATATCCTCAAGGCCGTTGGCGCTGAAGTGATTGTTTGTCCAACCAATGTGGAGCCCGATGACCCTCGCAGCTACTATTCTGTGGCCCGCAGATTGGCCCGGGAGATCCCAAATGCCTATCTCTGTAATCAATATGATAACCTCGCCAACCGGCAGGCGCACTATGAAACCACGGGTCCTGAGATCTGGAACCAGACGGACGGAAAGGTTACCCATGTGGTGGTGACGGCGGGAACTGGTGGCACTGTCACCGGCATCGGTATGTATCTCAAGGAAAAGAATCCCAATATCAAGATATGGGCCATCGATGTGTATGGTTCATTACTGACCAAATACTTCCGCACCGGGGAGGTGGATATGAATGAAGTTCATCCATATATAAGCGAAGGTTTCGGCGAAGATTTTGTGCCGAAGAACTACGACATGCGTTTTATCGATCATTTTGAACAGGTTACAGATAAAGACGGTGCGGTAATGGCCAGAAGGCTAGCCAAAGAAGAAGGACTATTCTGCGGATACAGCGCCGGATCATGCATCCAGGGCCTTCTGCAATTAAAGCAAAATTTGAAATCAGATGATCTAGTAGTCTGTATACTACATGATCACGGCAGCAGATATGTTGGCAAGATCTATAATGACCAATGGATGATGGAGCGCGGATTCCTGGATGTAAAGACTTTTAGGGACATTGTGAATGCGCGCAGTGGTAAGCAGAAACTCATTGCGGTGACACTGGACCAATCGATTGCAGAAGCAGTGGAATTGATGAAGAAATACGATATCGAGCATATTCCCGTAATGAACAATGGAGTGCCTGTGGGATCTATCAGTGAGAATGGCTTGTTCCAGAAAATGTTCTCTAACCCGGATATCAGGCAATTGAGTGTTGCCGCGATGCTTGAGCATGCGTATCCGTTGGTGGATTTTAACACTCCGGTTGAAAGAATTGGTACGTTGATCACGAAAGAAAACGGTGCGGTTCTGAGCAGGGATGAAACTGGAAACTACCACATCGTTACAAAATACGATATCATACAAGCGATGGTAAAGTAGAAATACGTTTTTGATCTAATCCATTATAAATGCTGCAGTTACAACAAACTGCAGCATTTAAATTTTAAGAAAAATTATCGTAGATCTACGATTTGCAAATGGTTAACCTACGCAATGATGTCTTGTATTTTTTCTTGAAGTAGGGTAAAAAATGTACTGTTTAAAAAGGGTGTATTTGCTCTTGTCTACCGTGCGCAGCGGCTATAACTTTGTTCTCGAAGTTGATTGGTGAGGAAACGTACACCTCAAACCAAAGAATCCAATATCAAAAGTGAAACCATCCGTTATTGTATCTCCAATTCCTATGAAAGGTGCATTAAAATCCAGTATCAGTCAACTTCTTTTTTAACACATCCAATAACCATTCAATATCCGACCTGAAAAATCACTGTCCTAGAAAAAACCAATAAAATCCAAGATCCAACAGAAAAGCCGTCCTAAGAGAAACCAAGAAAATCCAAATCCAAACAGAAAGACCTTAAAATCCAAGATCCAAACAAAAACCGAATCCAAACCTCGAAAAACCACCGAAATCACAAACCGGAGAAACCAAGCATCCAGTCCCTGAAAAACCAAGAAAATCCAAAGCCGACTGAAAATCCAGGACAATCAAAAAAAATCCGTTTAACATAGATGATTGATCCAGATCGATGAAAGCTACAAAATCCAAGATCCATTAAAAAGCCATTCCAATCCAAGAAAAACCAATTACACTTGGCTCCGAAAAAATCTTTCCCTCCGCTGATCCCGGGGGGAATTTTTTTGGGCAATGTGGCAATTTGGTAATGCGGCAGTGCGGCAATGGAGGGCTTAGGGTTTAGGGGTTAGTTCCCTGATATAGCCTGCAAAATGACGCATGCGGGAGCCGTACCAGCTGAACATTTCACCGTCTACTATCACTAACTTTTGTTTTGGTAAAAGTTTAGATAACTCAGCTATATCTTTGATTTTGAATGGATAAGGTTCTGATGATAAAAAGACAAGATCTGCCCTACTCTCCCTGATATCTTCAATACTAACTTCAGGGTATCTTGATTTTTCCTTGAATACATTTTCAATGCCAGCCGCTTCCATCATGTGATGAATGAAAGTATCCCCGCCAGCCGTCATATAGGGGTCTTTCCAAATGAGATAAGCGGCCTTTAGGTTCAGTGCCGTTATACTCACTAAGGACTGCCTGATCTCGTTCTCCAACCTCCCACCCTCAACCTCCAACCCACATAGGGAAGAAATATCGCGGATCATAGACAAAGCATCATCCACCGTACCAACATCGCTGGTCCAGACCGGACAAAAAGCCCGGATCGCTTCCACATCCTCCCGGATATTCTCCTCCTTATTCGCAATCACCAGGTCAGGGCCTAGTGCCTTCAACCTTCCAACTTCCACCTTCTTAGTGCCTCCAATTCTGGTTTTGGTGCGAAACCAGCTCTCAGGATGAACGCAGAACTTCGTAATGCCCACCACCTCCTCATCAAGCCCCAGATCATAGAGCAATTCCGTTTGTGAGGGAACCAGGGAAACTATGCGCCGGGGGACTCTGGGCAGGCTGACCCGCTCACCCGTCTGATCGGTAACCGTTATCATCCTGCGAAGTTACTCACCCTTTTCACATCATCTACCGCCCTGCCAATTTGATTGCACAGCCTTCAACGTTCATTCCTTATATTTGCGAAAATCAAAAATCTAGACAACCAATGGCTAACAACAGACTCGTTCAGCTGCTCGGCGATCAGGCGGAGTATCTACTTGGACATACATGTAAGACCATCGACAAAAATGACATCACATTGCCAAGTGCTGATCATGTTGACAAGATCTGGGTGAACAGCAACAGGAGTAACCAAACCTTGAGAAATCTGCAGGCATTGCTTGGCCATGGACGGCTCGCCAATACTGGCTACTGCTCTATCTTTCCTGTTGACCAGGGTATTGAGCACAGTGCTGGTTCAGCCTTTTCTCCCAATCCTATTTATTTCGATCCAGAAAATATCATTAAACTGGCTATAGAAGGCGGTTGCAACGGTGTTGCGTCAACCTTTGGTGTGCTCGGATTGATGAGCAGAAAATATGCGCACAAGATCCCATTTGTTGTGAAGATCAACCACAATGAATTTTTGAGCATGCCCAACAAGTATGACCAAACCATGTTCGGCTCTGTGAAGAATGCATGGGATATGGGTGCTGTGGGTGTTGGTGCCACCATCTACTGGGGTTCCGCGGAAAGTGCAAGGCAACTGAAAGAAGTGGCGGAAGCTTTTGAACTCGCGCATCAATTGGGTATGTTCACCATCCTTTGGTGCTATACCCGCAACAATGGGTTCAAAGTAGACGGTGTTGATTACCATACTTCTGCAGACCTTACCGGACAGGCAAACCACCTCGGTGTTACTTTGCAGGCTGATATCATCAAGCAAAAACTTCCTACCAATAATGGCGGTTACCTTGCAACCAAGCATGGCAAAACCAGCAAACTGGTGTACGAGAAACTGACCACAGATCACCCCATCGATCTTACCCGTTATCAAGTGTTAAACTGCTACAGCGGCAGGATCGGGTTGATCAATTCAGGTGGTGAGTCAAAAGGTACATCTGACCTGGCTGATTCTGTAGCTACCGCCGTTGTAAACAAACGTGCTGGTGGTATGGGTCTGATCCTGGGTCGTAAAGCCTTCCAGAGGCCCTTTAAAGAAGGGGTTGAGATCCTGGAAGCCACGCAGGATGTATACCTTGACAACAGCATCACCATTGCATAATTAACGTATATTGCCACATGGAATTTAATCAGGAAGATTTCATTCCGGGCTCAGATACGAACAAAGAAGAAGAGTCGTCCAGCTGGTTCAAGCGGGTCAGGAAGGGTATTCTCACCTCCACCTCGGAGAAAAAGGATACGCCCGAAGGCCTGTGGATCAAATGTCCGCAGTGCAAACACACCGCCACGAACCAGGACCTGAAAGAGGCCTTCTTTGTGTGCCCGCAATGCAGCTATCATCACCGGATAGCAAGTGCAGATTATTTCGAGATCATCTTTGACGATAAGCAATACACTGAACTGTTTGCACAGGTAAAGTCTGTCGATTTTCTTGGCTTTAGTGACCTGAAGCCATACAAAAAACGGCTGGTTGAGGCCTATGATAAAACCGGGCTCCATGATTCCATTTCGGTGGCTGTGGGCAAGGTTCATGGGTCTGATCTCGTGGTATGTTGTATGGATTTCAACTTCATCGGCGGTTCCTTAGGGAGTGTGATGGGTGAGAAAATTTCGAGGGCTTGTGACCATTGCCTGGAACATAAAATGCCACTACTGATCATCAGCAAGAGTGGTGGGGCCAGGATGATGGAGTCCGCGTTTTCATTGATGCAGCTCCCGAAAACATTAGGTAAGATATCCTTGCTCGCGGATGCCGGGCTGGCATATATTTCCCTTTGCACAGATCCTACGTATGGCGGCACCACGGCATCTTTTGCGATGATGGGTGACATCAATATTGGAGAACCTGGTGCGATGATCGGCTTTGCCGGTCCGCGCGTGATCAAGGAAACCATCAAGAAGGATCTGCCGGAAGGATTCCAGACGGCTGAGTTCTTAATGGACCATGGATTTCTCGATCTCATCGTACCCAGAAAAGAATTGAAAGACACCCTGGGTAAACTTTTAGTACACTTCGCTCACTAATACTTGCAATGCAGGAGGCCTCCCTCCTGCGGTGCTTACTTCTTGCCATGGAAATCAAAAACCGATCTGCATATTATGAATACCACATTGACGATAAGTACGATGCGGGTTTGGTATTGCAGGGCACAGAAGTAAAAAGCCTGCGCACAGGCAAAGTAAGTTTTAACGATGCGTATTGTCATTTCCAACAAGGAGAGCTGTATGTGAAAAGTCTGCACATTTCAGAATACGCTTTTGGAACCTACGCCAATCACAATCCTACACAGGATCGCAAGCTGCTGCTCAACAAAAAAGAATTGAAGAAGATAGAAGCCAAAGTGAAGGAGAAAGGGTTCACCATCATTCCCCTTCGGATCTATTTTAACGAGAAAGGGATTGCAAAAATAGAGATCGGCCTGGCAAGGGGTAAGAAGCTCCACGACAAACGTGACAGTATCAAGCAGCGTGATGCCGAGCGAGAACTGAATAGGGTGAGGCGTTAAGTTGAGGGTGTAGAAAAAAAATTATATTTGGTACTAATGAAATATCTAATCCTATCGATGTCCTTCCTGCTCTGTTTATCAGCTCAGGCACAAAAAGTATCTGGCAGTTGGTATGGCAAAGCCGAGATAATGCTTCAAAGCGAGAACCACAACTACCTCACAGAACTCATCCTGACCCAAAAGGGTAACACCGTGTCTGGTGTGATGGGATACTACTTCAAGGATCAATATCAGAGTTTTTTTATTAAAGGAACCTACGATCCCAAATCAAGGCTCCTGCTGATCAAGCGAGTTCCCGTGGTGTATTTCCGCTCCAATGATGCCAAGCCATCGGTCAACTGCGTAATGGATTTTGAAGCTGTGTTGACCGTATCAAGGATGAAGAGTACATTGAAAGGGTACTACCTGCGGGATAAGAACTATATGTACACCTGTCCGGATCTCAATCTGACCTTCACTCTTGACACCAAGGAAAATACGGACTCCGTGCTACGGGAAGCAGTAGCTGTCCAAAGGGTATGGCGACCAACACGTGAAGAATTAGTAGTATCGGCAGATGTGCTCGAAGAAAAAAAAGCCATCATCGCTACGCCGGAGATCAAAGCATTTGAAGCGCGCAAAACAGTGGTGAACAATGAGATCCTTGTCAATTCAGATTCCCTGCGCGTGACACTTTATGATAACGGTACGGTTGACGGGGATACCATTTCGGTATTCTACAACAATGTACCAGTTGTGGCTCACCAGGGACTGAATGTTCAGGGGGCCAATTTTTACCTCAAATTAGATCCCGATACGGAAGTTCATAAACTTAGCATGTTTGCCGAAAACCTGGGGCGCATTCCGCCAAACACGGCACTGATGATCATACATGACGGCATACAACGGCACGAGAT
>JBKCVJ010000164.1:0-11487 GCA_046317915.1 Sphingobacteriales bacterium | reverse complement strand
CGTGCATTATTGGAGCAAAGCAAAGTGGGCCCGATGGTACAGTTGATTGTGCGGGATGGACACAAAGGGCCACAGCGGATCAATATCAGCAATGAGTTTTTTTCCTGGCTCACGGATCCAGTGCTGAACGGGGGTGGTGCGATTACGGATTTTGGATGCTATGGGGCCAATATTGCTACCTGGTTGCTGAAAGGGCAAAGACCCAAAGCTGTCATGGCTGTTACGCAGCAGCTGCAGCCCTCGGCCAATCCCAAAGTGGACGATGAAGCCACCATCATTCTGATCTATGATAGTTGCAAAGTGACCCTGCAGCCCTCCTGGAACTGGCCCATCGGTAGAAAAGATATGGAACTCTATGGCAGAACCGGTGCGATCTATGCAGACAATAAACTTGATCTGCGGGTACGCATGTCCGTTGGGTACGATGGGTTTGATGAGAAGAGTCTCACCCTCCCTGAACGGCAACAACCTTATGATGATCCATTTTCTTTTTTCAAGGCGGTGGTCCGCAATACTGTAAAGATGGAACCTTACGATCTCTCATCGATCGAAAACAATATCCTGGTGATGGAGATCCTGGATGCTGCAAGAGAATCAGCAAAGACAGGCAGGGTGGTGCATTTAACTGATCCACTCCCTTCAATGATCATGGGCAATTTTATGGATGATTATAACATCAAATACGCCATAACAGATTCATTGTGGACGCAGAAGCCAGGTACTAAATATTGGATCATCAACCATAACGCCGCGGAGCAGTATTTGATCGTGCGGAATGATGATGGCAATGCCAGTGAAGGGGGCTTTTATTCCCGGATCGACTATATGCCTTTTCAAAATATGGCACCTTATCAATGGGGATTTTGTCTGACCACCTATGATGCAAAAACGCCGGAGGAAGCGAGAACAAAAGCAAAAGCGGATCGAAGCAATCCGCGCAAGGGTTGTAATGGGTTTCCGTTTTCGAGGATGAAGAGGTAGTTAGGTCTTCATAAAATGCTGAGCTATGCTTAAGGGCCTGAACGTATACCTTTTTTTCAGGTGATGCCCGCCAGTACGTTGTAGAATATCCCTTAATGCCTCAATAACCTCAATGGTATGATCGCCCTTGTTGATCATAATGCATTCCGCCATAGCGGCATGCGTAGCGTCTGTGATCTCGGAACGGGTGGCTAGTCCCGACTTGTTCAGATTCTCCAGCACTTGGGTTGCCCAAATGACGGGTACATGTGCAGCTTCGCAGATCCATAGGATCTCTTCCTGAATTTCGCCCATTCTTTCAAAACCTATCTCAACGGCCAGATCACCCCTCGCAATCATGACGCCGAAAACGGATTTCTGCATGCCGGTCAACAGTAAGCTTGGAAGATTCTTAACGGCCTCTGTTGTTTCAATTTTGATGATGAGTTGAGGCTGTTTTGTTGGATGCTTATCCATAGCGGTGAACAGCGCTTTTAAGTCGGCCGCGTACCTGACAAATGAAAATCCGATCATATCCGCATGTTCACATATGAAAGGCAGATTGGCTTTATCAGCGTCCGTAAGAGGGGATATGTCTATGACGGTATCCGGGAAATTGATGCCTTTTCCTTCTTTGATGTATTGTTTGCTGGAAGAGATTCTTACAACCCGCATGGCTGCTTTTTCCTCTCCGGGTTTTTCAATGAATCCTTTGATCATGCCATCATCAATATACACACGGTCACCTTTCTTGAGCATGCTGATGATACCCGATTCGTTAGGGCTGATGACCGTTTCCTTCTCATCGGTTTTTCGGATGGATTCCGCCAACCATACAATTTCACCTTCTTTTATTTTGACTTTTTTCTCGGCTTTTCCTTTCCCTAACAGAAGTGTTCTGATTTTTGGACCGGCAAGATCCATATAGATTTTACAGGATAAGCCGGTCTGCTTACAGGCTCTTTTGAGATGCTGTATCATCCTTGACCACACCGCTTCATTGTCGTGCGCACAGTTGATCCTCGCAACATTCATTCCATTTTGAAGCAGGTTTTTGATCAGGGCATAGTTGTCGGCAAATGAAGCGTCGAAGGTGATCATGATATAAGGTATACCCTGATCCTTTTTCTCTCCAAACAGCTGATGACTTTTTGTGATCATTTCCTTCCTGCTGTATTCATACGTGCAATGATCAAGTTCATCTTTCTTATATTCTTTTCCGAGTCTTTGCAGGATGGACTGAACTTGTCTGCGGATATGGCTTTCCGCACTCGCCAGGGACGACAAGCCGTAGATATGTAGTTGGTCCTGAAGGTTGCGAATATCCTTATTTCTGAGTGTCAGGTAGTGAATAAGGTTTCTGGCTGCGTTTTGTTGCAAGGGATGAACATGTTTGACAGCCCCGGTTCGTTTTTTGGTTTCCGACAGCATGGACTTTTCGATCTCGGTTAGTTGTTTGCTGAGATCTGATAAAGTGACATTTTTCATAAAGGAAAGTAGATTAGGTGTGCAATGCGAATGAAACTATGGCGGGCGATGTTAACAGGCAATGATTCGCATCACTTGAACGTAAGCTATTGGTCATTTCAGTAGAAATGATGGGCCTAATGTTACCTAAACATTATTTAATTGTAAGAAAATGATGAACGCGGGTCATCGGTCTTCCCTTGCCCGACATTTACACCATGATAGGCGTACGTTTTTCATGGGCATTTGCCATGGGGATGATTCTTTTTTTTTCGATGAATGGATTTGGTCAGCGTGCCATCCCAACCCTCATGGCCAATACACTGTCTGATATTCATCAGTACCGGCCAGATTCTGCTTACCTGATTTTAAAAAACCAACTGATCAGTTCACAAGCGGATGGTGATATAGAAGGCGAGGCGCACATCTACCATCGGATGGGACGTATCCTTTTCAAGATGGGGAGTTATCCGCAAGCGCTTACCCAACTGCTGGAGGCCGATAAACGTTACCGGACCCTTGGTCAGGAAGGTTGGTTGGCGGAGAACGATAATGTGCTGGGTACGGTATATTATTATAATAAACAGCCTGCGCATGCGCTCGAGCGTCATCAACAGGCCCTTCTACTTTACCAGCGTCAAGAGGATGCGGTTGGCTTGTCCGTCACGTATGCGCACATCGGACACTGGCAGGAGAAGAACAGAAATTTGGATTCTGCCCTCCACTATCAGCGTATTGCGCTCGCCTATGCAGAGTCCAGTAAGAACCTGCCATCGAAGGCCCGCATCTATGAACACATCGGAAGCATCTATGAAGATCTGGGTAAATTTGATTCTTCAAGGGTCTACTATGAGGCTTCACTTGCCTTGTATCGTTCCCTTGATTTGAGATCAGAGCAGGTGGAAGTCATCAATAATATTGGTGACGTATACAGTAAGACGGGGAATCATGTCCAGGGATTGGTCTTTGCCAGACAGGCGATGATGATGGCCTGGGAGGGGCAGGATAAATATCAATTGCAGAGTGCATACCGGGATATGGCCGAATCTTTTGAGGCGATGGGTAATCTGGATAGCGCATACGCCTACCTCGAGAAAAGCAGGGAACTGGTGCAGGATATCTATACGGCAGACAACCAGAAACAGATCGCACTTTTGCAGACGGTCTATGAGTTTGAGCAGAAGAACGCAGAGATATCCAAACTCAATGCAGGAAGAAAAGTCTATACCATTGTTCTGGTTGCCATCATCATGGTGGCTTTGCTTTTGGTGATGCTGGGAAAACTGGTGAATAGTCGGCAGAAATTGAAAATCCAACATGAACAAAGGCTGAACGAGCAGCAACAGCGCATCCATCATACCGAGAAAGATCTCATGGAATCTGCGCTCCGTATGAAGAAAATGGAGGAAGAAAGCCTGAAAGGGCAACTGGACATGCGCAGCAGGGAGCTATCGTCCCATATTCTTCACCTGATCCAGAAGAATGAGGTGATGGAAGAAGTGCGAACCGGACTGCAGGAACTGATCCGGGACGACAAGCGGGACCAGAAAAAACAGTTGCGCCAGTTGTTAAGCAAGATCAACTTCAGTTATGCACAGGACGATTATTGGAATGAGTTTCGATTGATCTTTGATCGTGTGCATGCACAATTCTTTAATGTGATCAAAGAGAAAAGCCCGGACCTCACCCCAGCCGAAATACGATTGCTGGCGTTGGTAAAAATGGAATTGGGTTCGGCCGATATGGCAAAACTGTTAGGGGTGACGATGGATAGCCTTCGTGTCATGCGCTATCGCGTAAAGAAAAAGTTGGGCATTGATACCGGAGATTCCCTTCAACAGTATGTTCGGCAACTCGGGTAGATGTTTCGTTCATATTTCGTTCATATTACGGTCATGATTCCTTAATGGACATTTTATTGAAAGATAAGAGACTGAATATCAAATAGTTGACTTTAATTGTTTTCTCATTGCTGCCGTTGTGTTTACGATGGTTTACGTCTTGTTTCCATTTTGTATACGGTCAATATTTCCATCTGCGCTCATCTTCCTTTCAATTTGCGTCAGAAAAAACAGCGCATGAAAAAGATCGCATTATTCATTTTGGGCTTTGTGTGTATGGCTTCCCTTTGGGCGCAGACTGGTCCATCCATTGTAAGAGGGTACGTGGTTGACGCCATCAATGGAGGCAGGCTTAGTGGTGCTTCCGTGAAAGTGATCGGCTCAACCAAAGGAGCAGTAGCCAACGAGGAAGGTTTTTTTGAATTGTACGCACAGCCGGGAAAGCTGCAGTTGCAGGTAAGTTATCTCGGATACCGGGATACAACATTGAATGTTGATCTGGCCGCAGATCGAGTGAGCAATGTCCGCGTGTTTTTATCGAGCAGTGCACCTCAGTTAACCAATGTAGTTATCTCGGGCTACCTGCAGGGGCAGGCCAAGGCTTTGAACCAGCAGCGGAATGCAGATAATATTAAGAATATTGTTTCGGCCGATCAGATCGGCAGGTTTCCGGATCCCAATGCGGCAGAAGCGTTGCAAAGAGTACCAGGCGTTAATATTGAGCGCGACCAAGGTGAGGGCCGATATGTCCTGATCCGTGGTCTGGCGCCGCAGTTTACCAATATCAATGTGAATGGAGAGCAGATCCCTTCGCCAGAAGCTAGTGTTCGTTATGTGGCTTTGGATGTGATCCCATCGGACCAATTGGCATCCATCGAGGTAAGCAAGAGCCTTACACCCGATATGGATGGGGATGCGGTAGGCGGATCGGTGAACCTGATTACCCGTACCGCACAATCGGCCACACCTCGCATCACGGGTTCTTTGGTTGGTGGTTATAACGCACTCATGAAAAAGCCGAACCTTCAGGGACAACTGCAGTTTGACCAGCGTTTCGGTAAGAAGCAACAACTGGGCGTGATGGTTAACACCAACTATTACCACAACCATTTGGGAAGTGATAACTGGGAACAGTCGCCCGATGATAACGAAGTTGAACTTCGGGATTATGAACTCATCCGCACCAGATTGGGATTGAGCTCTACCATTGATTACAGGTTTAATGATCGTAACGAAGTTTATTTCCGCACTTTATACAGCAAGTTTACGGATAGGGAATGGCGCCGCAGGTATGTGTTCATTCCGAATGACGATGAGATCCGCAAACTCACGAAAGACCGCTTTGAATCACAGTCGGTCCTGACCTTTAACCTCGGCGGTAAGCATACTTTCAATGGTTTCTACCTGAACTATGAAGGGCAGTATAGTAATGCCGAACAGAATACACCTTATGACCATGAAGTAAGGTTTACGACGGATCTGGCATCAAATCTCAGTTTTCCCACTCCCGATTATCCGATTGTTGATGCACCGGGTTTCCAGGATAACAGCATATATGAGTTTGATGAAGCGTCTTATGGCAACACGCTGGCCAAGGATCGCAATATCACGGGTAAGTTTGAAGTAGGTGTTCCTTACACGCTGAAGAATAGCAGTGGCCTGATCAAATTTGGCGGGAAATACAGAAGTAAAAGAAAAAGTTATACTGTCACACAGGACGTCTATGAAGCCAATGGCGGTGTGCCCACGTTGGATGAGTTTGATGAAGCACCTGTGAAAGACGAGTTTCTCAAAGGCCGTTATGATATGGGAAGGCCCTTGTATATGTCTTCATTCAATCGTTTCTTTAATGCCAACCCCGGATTGTTTGAACTGGATGTAGAGTCTAAGGCTATTGACGAAGCACTTGAAGCATATGATGCAGAAGAAAACGTAATGGCTGCTTTTGCCATGGCCCGTCACCAGTTCAAGAAGCTGATGATCCTTGGTGGAGTACGGTATGAGCGAACAACTGTAAAATATAATTCTAAGGATGTGATCATTGACGGTGCCGGAGACCTGGATGGCATTGTGCCTGTAAGTGGTTCATCAAACTATGATTTTGTGTTGCCACAGTTTCAGGCAAGGTATGAATTGGGTAAGTTCACGAATATCAGGGCTGCAGCAACATATTCATATGCAAGGCCGAACTTCAGTGAGATCATTCCGGCTCAGGAGATCAATATTGAGGATAATGTGGCCACGCTCGGTAATGCTGCGCTGAAGCCCACGGGTGCACTGAACCTGGATTTGATGATTGAAAAATATTTCAGCAATGTGGGCGTGGTATCTGCAGGTGTTTTTCATAAATCACTCAATGACTTCATCTATCGCAGGGTTCAATTCAATGTGCCTTATCCATCAACAGGCACACCGATCGTTCCTTCAATTGACATCGTACAGGCACAGAACGGAAATGATGCGCAACTGACCGGTGTGGAACTGGTATTTCAACGCAAGCTGAGTTTTCTTCCTGGATTCCTGAAGTATTTCAATATTTACAGCAACTATACCTACACCTATTCAAAGGCCACCATTCAAAGCAGGGAAGCCAACAACACGAAACCCGATGAAACAGAAGAGATCAGGCTACCGGGTCAGGCCACGCATGTGGGGAACCTTGCTTTGGCTTATGAGACAAGCAAATTGTTGATCAGGGTTGCAGCAAACTTTAACGGCGAATATCTCAGCGAAGTGGGTGGTACGCCAGACCAGGATCTGTATGTGAGCAGCAGGGTACAAGTGGACCTGAATGCGAGCTATGCCGTCAACAACAGGTTCCGTTTGTTTGCTGAATTTTTGAACCTGACCAATCAGCCCTTTGAGACTTACCTCGGGAACAAAGATCTCAAAGCGCAGCGTGAGTTCTATTCCTTTTGGATGAGGGCTGGATTGAGGTTTGACCTAAGCAGAAAGAAATAATCATTCATTTACTATTTGAAAAATAATACTATGCGTAAGATTTATGGCATCATCCTCGCTTCGGCATTGGTTTGCGTAGCGGGTTGCGATAAACAGAACGATGACCTGGTAACGCCTTTAAGCGCAGAAGCTTTTCCGCAGGTGATCAAGATGGACGAAGAAGAAGGCGGCGGACTGGAAGACGAAGACAAATTCTCATTTGAGATCACCCTGAATGATAGGGTGGATCCGGATGGTGAGGAACTGGGTGGTAAAGTAGTGCCACTGGAAAATGACGTAACAGTATCCTTTGTAGTGAAGGATCTGGAAGGGTTTACCCGTCTTTCCAGCTATATCAAAGGCGCAACAGCGTTTTATGAAGTAGACGATTGTACCGAGAAAAATGTAGCTGTACAGTTCAACCCAACCACGGGCGTGGGTAGTGTTACATTCCCGAAAGGAGTAGAGGCTGTGGAGATCGAATTTGAAACCGATGAAGATTTTTTTGACGATAAGATTTTGAACAGATCAGAAAGAAGCCTGGTGGTAGCCTTAACGGGTCTTCAAGGTTCGAGCGACAATGTGACGTATAATCCTGCCATCGAATTTAAATACGAAATCCTGGATGATGAGGGGATCCATGGAGATTGGGAACTGGATGCTGATAACGCCGTGCAGTTTGCTGCTTTCAAGGCACTATTTGGCCTCGTGAATGAAGACATCAAGGATCTGAAAGCCAATGATGTGGATAAGATCGAGATCTCATTTGAATATGATGAAGTGAAAGTAGTGGTAGAATTGAAAAAAACCGAGACAATAACAGAGTGTGGCAAAACGGAGATTGTCAACAAAGTGATCGAGATTGAAATGGAGATCGAAGAACTGGAAACATTAAAGGCTTCTGGTGACGTAGAATTGCTGGGAGAGATCGAGCAGGATGACACTACCATTAAAGAATTTACCTATGTAGGCGGATTTAAAATTAATGGCGATAATCTGGAGTTAGAACTGGAAGGAGAATACGATGACGAAACGACCGGCGTGAAAGTCTTGAAACTTACCAAATAACGTGATCCTGATGAAGTACAAGCATATTTCAGTTGTGTTGTTTTTTGTTGTGTTGATGAGTTGTTTGATTACCTCTTGTGCAGATACGCCCTTGGTCAGTGGCGCGGATGCGATCTCACCTGAATTGATCACGGAGCCTTTGCCACATGATACGGATGATCCGGCCATCTGGATAGACAGTCTGCATCCTGAGCACTCCCTGATTGTTGGTACGGATAAAGATGCTGATGGCGGATTGTTTGTATTTAATTTGGAAGGTAAGATCGACAGAAATCGCTCGGTGACGGGTTTGCAAAGACCCAATAATGTGGACATTGAATACGGACTGCTGCTGGGTGGTCAGCGCGTGGATATCGCAGTGGCTACCGAGCGCCTCACCCATAAACTGCGCATTTATAGTTTACCAGACATGAAGCAGATAGATGGCGGTGGAATAGAAGTATTTGTGGGTGAACTGGGTGAAGGATTTCGTGACCTCATGGGAATTGCCTTATACAAGGATACTACCGGTAACGTATATGCGATTGTTGGAAGGAAGACAGGACCTACAGATGGGGCTTACCTGTGGCAGTACTTGCTTGGTGACAATGGCAAAGGCGTAGTATCGGCAAGGTTGGTACGAAAGTTTGGAAAGTACAGCGGGAAGAAGGAGATTGAATCTATCATGGTGGATGATCGGTTGGGCTATGTTTACTATTCTGATGAGTTGGTAGGTGTACGAAAATACTATGCGGACACTTTGCAGAGCAATATGGAACTGGCACATTTTGCAAAAGAAGGTTTCTCCATGGACCACGAGGGCATTTCTTTGTACGAGACTTCAGACAGTACAGGCTACCTGTTGGTCTCTGATCAGGGCTCTAATCGGTTTCACATTTTTCCCCGGGAGGGAAGGAATGGGAATGCGCATGATCATCCTGACTTAAGGAGCGTTCAGGTGAAAGCAATGGAAAGCGACGGCAGTGAGATCACCAGTTTTCCATTGGGTCCAAAATTTCCGCGCGGTGTGTTTGTTGTGATGAGTACGGACCGGACCTTTCACTATTATTTACCAGAGAAAGTCCTTGGTGATTCTTTGCTGCGGAGTAATAAGTAAAGCCTTTTTTGCACTGTCAGCCAGGCGAGGATATTTGACAGTTCTTTGTAGATTTTTGTTATCGTACCTTTGAACCATAAGCCAGCCAGAATCTAGTGTGGGAACTGGAGGGCAGCTAAATGAGAACTCATGCGCTTCGCGGCCCTTATCGCATATGGCCTGATCTGCATACCTGGTTTTATGATCGGGTTGCCATTTGTGGTGGATCTAATGTTCTGGCCGTTTGAAGAATCCGAGTGGCCTGTCAAGATCATGATATTTCTGACAGACCTGGCCATTATTGCAGCAATCATAACTCAATACAAAAAGGCCGAAAATTTTCGAGAGTGGATTGAATGGATGGCTTTTATTATTCTCTGTGTCCCTATCGTTTATGTTTGCTTTTTTACAAAGGGCGATGTTCTGAATAGCCCATTCTTTGTGTTGCCTTCACTTGCTTTTATCGTGATGTTTATCTGGTCTGTAGTGAAGCCATCGGCAATGGCCCCAAAGGTATTTCAGAAAGACTGCTGTAAGGAAGCTTGAGTTATTCTTCGCTGACGATCTTCTTTATCATGCCATTGGAAATGGAATAGTGAAAGGGGAGCACGCGATACCAGTACAACCTTCCCCACAATCCTTTGGGCCTGAAAGTGGCAACCTGCCTTAACTGAATTTTATTTTTGATCCGCATCATACGGAATTCCAGCCATGCTTCTCCGGGAAGTTTCATTTCCGCATACAGCAGCAATCTTTTTTGTGCTTTGTCGGCGATCAACACCCTCCAGAAACCCAGTGAATCACCCGGGTAGATTTGACTCAGGTTAGTTCTTCCTTTTCTGAGACCTACACCACCCACCATCTTATCCAGAATTCTCCTGATGCGCCATAAAGCGTTTCCATAAGGCCAACCCGTTTCTCCGCCGATGCTCCAGACTTTGTGCAATACCGTCTCTGTTGCTGCCTGCTTTACTTCCCGCATCTTCACATCACGGAAGCATCCGTATTCCGGCACCTTGATGAATTGCATCAATTGCAAGGGTGTTTTGCTGCTGCTGAATGCATCCTTCCAACTGCTCACTACCATGTTCTGCTCGATCCTTTCAAATGCAAGCGCCACGGCTTCTTTGTATGTGAAGGGCTTGATGCCGAGTTTTTCCTTTAGGTCATTGGGCCTGCAGATCACATTGACCTTCATGCTTCTGGTCCGCCGATATCGTAATCATGGCCATAGGTATCTTCCCTGAGTCTTGAAGAAAGGTGTGCAGAAAGTTTCTCTTCGTTTACGATGCCGCCGAGATATATGATCTGGCGGACTTTTATTTGCCGAATTTAAGTGTTGAAATTATTGGCACATCGTTCTTCCTTGTCTTCAAAAACACCTGCTCTGGCGGTTAACGAGTGGATGAGGTAAAATGCAACATCAATATTTTTGGGTAATAAAGCTTGACCTGGCTCCAGAAAATCCATTTCCACCACATGGATGGATTCTGGTGCTCGGCTTCAAACCGTTGCTTGTTGCGTACACAGCAGTACAATTGATGTGTACCCTGCAACATCACCTGGATCAGTCGCTGCCCGATATAGCCTTGCACCAGTAATTAGGACATTCATCGTAAAGGGAACAACCGGCAGACTAAAATTGTTGCCCTCTACACTAGCTATTAGCTACAAGCTAATAGCTATTTCAACAGCTGCGCATCAAACAACTTGAGGATCCTCTTATACTCATCGGCCCAGGAGGAGGGTTCCACAAATCCATGGTCCTCCACAGGATACACGGCCAGTTCCCAGTTGTCTTTCCCGAGTTCTATCAGTCGCTGGCTCAGGCGGACCACATCCTGGAAATGCACGTTCACATCCACCATACCATGGCAGATCAGCAGATGATTCTTGAGTCCCGATGCAAAATTGATGGGCGATGATTTTGCATATGCGATGCTGTCCATTGAAGGCTCATTAAGGATGTTCGACGTATAGCCATGGTTATAATGTGCCCAGTCGGTCACGGGCCGCAGTGCCGCACCAGCTTTGAATACATCCGGTGTGGTGAACAGTCCCATCAAGGTGATGAAGCCACCGTAACTGCCTCCATAAATACCGATTCGGTTAGGATCTACGCCATATTTTTCAACG
>JBKCVJ010000163.1:0-2703 GCA_046317915.1 Sphingobacteriales bacterium | reverse complement strand
CGTGGTCAATCAGTTTTGAATCAGGATCAAAACGCACTGTCTGAATGCTAACGTTCATGGCGATCAATTTTTTTCTGGTGAAACAATAAATAAAGAACTCGTTTCAAAAAGATGAGAGATCTTTTGGATACGGATCAAGTTAAGAAAAAAAAGCCGAATTTGTAAATAAAATTTACTCGCAACGGGCCTCACTAAAACCGTTTTTCAACGTAGTTTGTGCACTTGGATGTTTATGAGTTTTGTCTCCCAGGATTTCTTTTTGCTGTATACGATTGTCGTAATTACCCATTTCCTCCTTCCGTCTAGGTTCCGTTGGGTATTGCTGTTGCTGGCCAGTTGCATTTTCTATGGCGCCTTTATCCCTGCTTACCTGCTGGTCCTTTTCCTGATCATCCTTATAGACTATTTCGCGGCACTGGGGATTCATGCTTCGGTCAGCCACAAAAAGACTTGGTTGATTGGCAGTATTGCAGCAAACCTCTTGCTACTTTCTGTTTTTAAATATTACGACTTTTTCGCAATTGAACTTCGGGGCTTTACCGGATTTAGTTTACCTTTATTGGAACTGGCGCTTCCCATCGGCCTGTCTTTTCACACTTTCCAATCACTTAGTTACACCATCGAGGTATATCGGGGCCAGGTGGAACCTGAAAGGAACCTGGGCATCTATAGTCTTTACGTTATGTTCTTCCCTCAACTGGTGGCCGGCCCCATCGAAAGACCCTATGATCTGCTACCACAATTAAAGCATCCAAGGCCTTTTTCATCTGCCAACCTCTACATTGGTCTCCAACTAATGGCCCTGGGATTCTTCAAGAAACTGATCATTGCTGACCGGCTATCAGATTATGTGGATGCCGCTTACCAGTTCCCGGAAATGCTGAACGGTACACAGGCTGCACTAAGCCTTCTCTTCTTCTCTATACAGATTTATACCGATTTTTCTGGCTATTCCGATATTGCCCGGGGAACGGCAAAGACTCTAGGCTATGAGCTCACGCTGAATTTCAACCTGCCCTACCTTTCTTCCAATATTGCCGAATTCTGGAACAAATGGCATATATCGCTCTCCAGATGGTTTAGGGATTATGTGTATATCCCGATGGGAGGCAACAGGTTAGGAACAGCGAAGACTGCAAGGAATGTACTGATCACTTTTGCACTTAGCGGCCTTTGGCATGGCGCAGGATTTAACTTCATTCTTTGGGGCCTGATCAATGGCATTCTGGTTATCGCATATACCGTTTTCAATGACCGCTTTCCTTCCATACGGCTTCCGCGTTTCATCTCAGTATCAGTAACCTTTCTCACAGTTACCTTGGTCTGGTCAGTGTTCAGGGCCCCAGACATCGATACTGCATGGCAGGTGCTAGGTAAGGCGGCAAGCATAGATATCAGCCACTTGAGTGACTGGAAACTGTATATAGAAACGCCAACCCTGTACGGCAATTATTCTATTGTTATGACTTTGCTCTGTTTTTGTGGTGCCCTTGTCCTTGATTGGAAAACAATTAAAAACCAACTGTCCGGCCGGGACCCTTTCCATTGGACCATTTTTACTGCCATAATTTTGATGATCATCTTTTTTGGCGCCTTCAACCAGAAATCTTTCATTTATTTTCAATTCTGATGCATTTGAAGAAACTCATATGGACCGCTATCACGATCCTTGTCATCAGTTGGCCTGCAGGATTTTTATTGAAAAAGCGCATAAAGAATATGTTTCCGGTTGAATACGCCAAACTGGATGAATGTATAGACAGCTCGCGGGCATATGATGCGGTTTTTTTTGGCGATTCCCGTTTCCTTATGGGGTTGAATACGCCATATTTCGATAGCCTGACGGGAATGAATGCGTTTAATTTTGGCATCGCGGGTTCGCAATTGGACGAAATGCGTTTCATATCAGACCTATACATGGAAAACCATTTGTCTCCGAGGATCGCCTTTATTGGACTGGATGAAGGGCTTGTTTATAATGGTGATTACCGGGTCATCTATCGCCCCAATTATTTCTTATACGCACACAATAAATCTGTAGCCAAAAAGCTCAGCCAGAACGGTTTTCCGGGCCAACTTATCCACTGGGTTCCGTTTACCGCTTTATCATTCATGAATGATCATACCAGGACGGCAGTCTTCAGACCCAAGGGCGAAAACCTGGCAAATTCGATCCACGCAATCAAAGGCTTCCGCAATACTTACCGCTTTGAACGTACCGGGTCATTGAATGAACTCATTATCAGGCCACGCCTGGACTCCATACCCTACCTGCCTGCCTCAGCCATGTTCAATGAGCTAGAGTTAATGATCGATGGTTTCCAACAGCGAGGCTCACATGTTTTCGTTGTAATCACGCCAGTTCATTCTTCGCTGAAAAGGAATGAACAGCAACTGAGGCAAATCTCCCTTTTCCTCGAAAAAAAATCCGGTGTAGAGATTATTGACCTCCATGACACAACCCGGTTTCCGGATCGGTACTATGGGGACAAACTGCATCTCAACACACCCGGCTCGAGGGTACTAACCAAAGCCATTGCTGACAGGATTCAGATCAAACCCTGATCAAGCTTTCGGATGCGCTTTTTTGTGGATATCCTTCAACTTATCAATGGTGTTATGCGTATATACCTGAGTGGCTGCCAGGCTGCTGTGACCAAGGAGCGACTTAATAGCATTCAGATCCGCCCCATTATTTGCCAG
>JBKCVJ010000162.1:0-20356 GCA_046317915.1 Sphingobacteriales bacterium | reverse complement strand
TCATTTCGCCAGCCGGTGAGCACCCGGGCAGCCGTTTTCACATCGTCTTCTGTATAATTCGGATTATTCTCTTTACCCAGCGTAAACAGCTCCTGCAATTCCCGGGAGTAGTTTTCATCCGGCGCTGCCTTAGTATTGAGCTGCCCATTCAGGTATACCAACATGGCAGGATCCATGGTGACTTCCCGGACCAGGGTTTTAAAGTTACCCAGGGCATATGTCCTGAAAAGGTTCACATGACGATAGTAATACCTCGCATTGCTAACGTCATTGGTTTCAGTAGAGAAATGGTTATGCCAGAACAGGACCATCTTTTCACGGATGCTGCGGTCCTGGTTTACCTGTAAGCCAAGCCACCAAGCCTTAAGGGATGCCCGGCGCCTGGACTGTGCCGTCCCGTCCGCTGTATGCGTATCCACCCAGGTTTGCCCGATCGCAATATTCAGATCAGCGTCTCCTGCCGCTATGTTATCATTTGTATAAGCCTTTACCGGCGGTGCTGGTAAAGGCGCGGATGGATTGATCAATTCATCCACCGTCTGTGCGAGGGTTTTTCCGGTGAAATACAGGAGGTCCTGTTTTTTCATACCGAAAAGGGTCCGCTTCAGCAGGTGCTCAATCTCCGGATTGCCCCAGGTTCCTGTATAGTTTGGTATCGCTGGAATGGTATTCGATTTTAAACTTCAGGGGTTTGACTACAAAACATCGGCCAAAGTTTAATTTTAGGTCGCAGTTCGCGAAGGTCGCAAAGTTCGCAGGGGTACCTGCGACCTTCGCGACCTATGCGACCTGCGACCTAATGAACTGTTATTCAATGTTTTCAATGATTCCCGCAATGCCTTGTCCACCGCCCACACAGGCCGTCACGATGCCGTATTTTTTATTGAGCCGTTTCATATCGTTCAGGATCTGAACAGTCAGTTTGGTACCGGTACAACCCAGGGGATGTCCCAGGGCGATGGCACCGCCATTGATGTTCACGATATCGGGGTTCAGCCCGAGCTCACGGATCACCGCCAGTGCCTGTGAGGCAAAGGCTTCATTCAACTCCACGAGGTCTATATCCTGTAAGGTCATTCCGCTTTGTTTCAACACTTTGGGAACGGCCTCAATAGGTCCGATGCCCATGATCCGGGGATGTACACCCGCCGCCGCACAGTTCACGAGCCTGCCGATGGGCTTGAGTCCCAGTTCATTCACCATGCGCTCACTCATAACGATGACGAATGCCGCACCATCACTGGTTTGTGAAGCGTTGCCCGCCGTTACACTGCCTGTCACTGAAAAAGCTGGTTTCAGTTTGGCAAGCGCCTCTGTAGTGGTATCAGCACGTACCCCTTCGTCGGTATCAATGATAAAGTTTCTTTTCTGCTTCTTGCCTTTCCCATCGAGATATACTTCCTCAACATTGATGGGTAGGATGCCTGATTTGAAGAATCCCTGTTCGATGGCATTCTTTGCTTTCATATGGCTATTGAACGCAAATGCATCCTGGTCTTCCCGGTTTACATTGTATTCTTTAGCAACTGCTTCCGCAGTTAGGCCCATACTCAGGTAATAGTCGGGTTCGTCTTTGGCAATGGAATAAGCCGGAACCGTCTTCCAGCCTGCTGTTGGCACCATACTCATGCTTTCCGTACCACCCGCAATGATACACTCTGCCATACCCATCCGGATCTTCGCCGTGGCAATAGCGATGGTCTCCAGTCCGGACGCGCAATATCGGTTCACCGTCATACCCGGTGCATGAAAACCTACTGCCTTGGCAGCGATGATCCGTCCCACCTGTAAGCCCTGCTCCGCTTCCGGAACGGCATTCCCCACGATCACATCGTCTACCCGCTTCGCATCCAACTGGGGCACTGATTTCAATAAGCCCTGGATCACTTCAATAGCCAGGTCATCCGGCCGAGTAAAGCGGAATCCGCCTCGCTTGGATTTACCAACCGCTGTCCTGTATCCCGCTACGATATATGCTTCCTGCATAACTAAAGTTTAAGACAACTAAGATATACAAAAAAATATTAGTTGCATCAACAACCGTTTATTTCCTTTTATCTTCGCGTCCATGTACGCCACGCTGAGGAACATCCTTTTCCGGTACGATGCGGAGCAGGTTCACCATTTTGCCATGCACCGGCTGCAGAATGCCTGTTCTTTTGGGCCGATGCGGTCCCTGCTGGCCGGATATTTTGCCGCCAAACCCCGTCCCGTATTGCTCTTTGGGCTTCATTTCCGCAACCCGATAGGCCTTGCGGCCGGGTTCGATAAGAATGCCAGCTACCTCAGGGAACTGGATGTGCTGGGGTTCAGCCACGTGGAAATTGGGACAGTTACCCCGCTTGCGCAACCGGGGAATGATCAACCCAGGCTCTTCCGGCTTCCGGCAGACCAGGCGCTGATCAACCGGATGGGATTTAACAATGAAGGCATGGAGGCCGCCAAAAGAAGGCTTGCCGATTGGCGAAATAAGTTCCCTGATTCAACGATGATCATTGGGGGAAATATCGGTAAGAACAAACTGACGCCCAACGAAGAGGCTGCTTCGGACTACGTAAAGTGTTTCCATACGCTATTTGAGGAGGTCGACTATTTTGTGGTTAACGTCAGTTCGCCCAATACACCGGGCCTCAGGGAGCTTCAGGAAAGGCCGGCGCTGGAAAAGATATTCGGCGCACTGCAGGAGCTCAATAACGGAAAAGCACAACCGAAACCAATCCTGCTGAAGATAGCACCGGATCTCACCAACGCTCAGCTCGATGAGATCTGTAGTTTATCCCTGCAAATGCAACTCTCCGGTCTGGTGGCCACTAATACTACCATTTCAAGAGAAGGCTTGTTGACGAACAGTCGTGAGGTGGAGGCCATAGGGGCAGGAGGTTTGAGTGGCAAGCCAGTACAAGCACGCTCAACAGAAGTACTGCGATATCTTCATGATCATACGGGAGGCAAGCTACCATTGATTGGATCTGGCGGTGTATTCACCGCAAATGATGCGAAAGAAAAACTGGAGGCGGGGGCCAGCCTGGTGCAGGTATGGACAGGCTTTGTATACGAAGGACCAACAATCGTTCAGAAAATCTGCAACGGTTTATGATCAGGATTCATCTTTATCTTTACTTTTTACACACGAAGAACATATGGAACATCTTTTTACGGCAGACGCGATCATAAGCCTGGTAACACTCTCAATTCTTGAAATCGTTTTGGGTATCGATAACGTCATCTTTGTATCGATCCTGATGGGCCGGCTGAATGAAAAGCAACGATCCACTGCCCGTAAGATATGGATGGTTGCGGGTATCCTCGTGAGGGTAGCGCTGTTGATGGCCCTGGGCTGGCTGGTTGCCAACGGTAATAAAGAATTGTTTGGCGTGAATTGGGGCGAAAATCACTACGGATTCAACCTGCGCAATGTGATCATGTTCGCCGGTGGTCTCTTCCTGTTGTTTAAAACCGTGAAGGAGATCCACAATAAACTGGAGGGAGATGAAGAGGCGGAAGTTAATACCAAGGCCAATGCATTTGGTGCCATCATGGCCCAGATCATCATCATTGATATGGTTTTTTCCTTTGACAGTATTATCACCGCGGTAGGTATGGCCCGCCATGTGGAGATCATGATCGCTGCGGTAGTCATTGCCATGGTCATCATGTTCTTTTTCTCAGAGAAGATCTCGGTGTTCATCCATAAACATCCCACGTTGAAAATGTTGGCCCTGAGTTTCCTGCTGATGGTGGGCTTCAGTCTTTTCTTTGAAGGTCTTGAACCTATTCACGGTTCACACATTGATAAAGGCTATATCTATTTTGCGATGGCGTTCTCTTTTGCAGTGGAGCTGTTGAATATGTGGATGCGCAAAAGAGCCAAGGCACGCAAGCCTGTAGAGCTTAGGGAACCGAAACTGCGTCAGCAGGTGGCGGATGACTCAGCGCATTAATTTTGGAATTCTGGAAGCCTGGAATCCGGGAATCCAGAAATCCGGGATCACTCCCGATTTCCAGGTTTACCGGATTACAGGATTACAGGATTCCAAACCTAGTTTTCCAACATAAGTTTCACCGCCGCCACAATCCCCGCCGTCTCCGTACGAAGCCGTGTATCACCCAGCGTTACGGGAATAAATCCTTTTTGGATGGCTGCATTAATCTCTAATTGGGTAAAATCACCTTCCGGACCTATCAGGATGGTTGCAGCGGAAAGCCCGGCACCACTCAGCACCTGCTTCTCGGAAGGTTCGCAATGTGCAATGAATACGCTGCCCGTAAATGACTGCTGAAGAAAAGCATCCAAAGAGGCAGGTTCTGTAATTTCGGTTAGCCATGCCTGTTGGCTCTGCTGCAGAGCACTTACAAGAATTGTTTTCGCACGATCAATCCGGAAATGCTGTTTTTCTGTGCGGGCACACTGGAGCGGGACTACCCTTGACACGCCCAGTTCAGCAACTTTCTCGAGAAACCATTCAAAGCGGTTGGCATTCTTCAGCAGGGAGATGGCGATGGTTATTTGTTGTTTTCGGTTAGGCCAAACCGTTACCTCGCCCACCAATATCGTACATGATTTTTTGGAAGTGGATTGGATAATGCAAACGGCAGACCGCCCATGTCCGTTGGTAATGATTAATTGCTCACCCTCGCGCATGCGAAGAACCTGCACGATATGCCTGGATGTTTCTTCAGGCGGCGTTATCACCGCACCTTCTTCCAGGATCGTATCAACATAAAAAAAAGGAAAATCCATTTGTCAGACAGTCTTTACCTGTGATCATTGCCGCACTGCCACATTGCCACATTAAAACGGTGCTTCATCTTCTTCACCATAAGGAAGATCGTTCATCTTGGATCCTTTCTGGATATATAGTTTCGGTCCTTCTGCATCACTGACCGGTTTCCAGTTGCCGCCACTGAGCGCAGCAGGCATCCCCAGATCACCTTCATCGTCCATAAACTTCTGGATATGCAGTAACGCACGAAGCTTGATCGTTTCCAGCGAACCGTTACGGTGTTTGGCGATCCGCACATGTGTTTCTCCCTTTGTACTTTCGCCCATCTCGTTGCTCATCATTTCGTAATACTCCGGACGATAGAGGAACATCACCATATCGGCATCCTGCTCAATGGCACCCGATTCACGAAGGTCACTCAGCTGTGGCATCTTATTTCCTTCTTTCCGTTTCTCCACTTCCCGGCTTAACTGAGACAGGGCGATGATGGGGATATCCAATTCCTTGGCCAAACCTTTCAGGTTTCGGGAGATCGTACTGATCTCCTGTTCCCGGTTGGTGTTCCTGTTCTCACTGGTACCGCTCATCAACTGCAGATAATCTATAATGATCAATCCAACCCCGTGCTTCTGCACGAGGCGCCTGCATTTGGCGCGCAATTCAAAAATATTGAGGGCAGCAGAATCGTCAATGAAAATGGGTGCGGTAGATAACCGCTGAATACCTTTCTTGTAGAGCTGCTGCATTTCATGGTCTTCCATCTTACCCCTGGCGATCTTCTCCAGCCATATTTCAGATTCTGCGGAAAGGATACGCTGAACCAGCTGACCCGCACTCATCTCAAGGCTGAAAACCGCACAGGCCGTGGGTTTCGTGGGATGCAATGCAGCATTACGGGCAAGGTTAAGCGCAAATGCGGTTTTACCTACCGAAGGCCTTGCCGCAAGGATGATGAGATCAGACTTCTGCCAGCCGTACGTAATTCTGTCCAGCATGGTAAACCCGCTCGGAACACCGGTAACGTCCTCCTGGCGGTTACGCATATCTTCAATGCGCTGGATGGTTTTCACCAACACCTGATCAATGGAATCAAAGTTTTTGCGAAGGTGGTTATTGGTGATCTCGAACAATTTAGATTCGGCTTCATCCAACAGATCAAACACATCTGTGCTGTCTTCATACGCATCACCAATGATCTCACCACTGATGCGGATCAATTCACGTTGGATAAATTTCTGCAGTACAATGCGGGAATGGGTTTCAATGTTTGCCGATGATACCACAAAATTGGTCAGCTTGGTCACGTAATACGGACCCCCAACCATATCCAGTTCACTATTGGTGCGAAGTTCTTCCACAACAGTGAGCAAGTCAATGGGACTATTGCGGGCCGCGAGGCTCTGCATGGATTTGTAGATCCGTTGGTGGGCATCCACGTAAAAACATTCCGGCTTGAGGATCTCAATTACCGTGTCAAATGCTGATTTATCCAACATGATGGCCCCCAAAACGGCCTCCTCCAGTTCTTTGGATTGAGGAGGGATCTTGCCATATACCAGGGTATTTAAGTCTGGAGTATTCTTTCTTCTGTTTTTCCGGTCACGGTTTATATTCGTCAGATCCATTGTCAATGTCGTTTATGAAATAACACCCTGAATAATGCGGCAATGCCTACTCCCTCTCTTCTATCTTCTCCCTTTACCTTCTCCCTTTCTTCAAAGGGGGGTGCGAATTAAACACTAAGTGGCCCCGCCACCAAATTTTTTGAAAAGGATAGTTACCGAGAGTTCATTCACAGGCTTATCCACTCAAAACGGCAGATATTCACAATCCTAACCAGGAAATCCACAATTCAGGCATCATTTCCCAGATAGGCACAAGGTAAGTTAACATCCGCGGTGCGTAAAGAAATCCAACCAAAATCACGATTATTTCGCGAGCATCCCCCAATGCCTAATGCCCAATGCCCAATGCCTCCCAATGCCCATTGCCCAATGCCCAATGCCTTATCTTTGCACGCATGACGATTTCACACAAATGGCTGCTTGACTACCTGCCTGTTGAACTGGACCCGCAAAAACTCTGTTCCATCCTCAACTCGATCGGGCTGGAAGTGGAAAACCTAATCCCATACGAAGAAGTGAAAGGTGGCCTGAAAGGCCTCGTGATTGGAGAAGTCCTGGAGGTCCAGAAGCACCCCAACGCTGATAAACTCTCCCTTACAAAGGTGAATATCGGCGCCGCGGAACCCGTGATGATCGTTTGTGGTGCACCCAATGTGGCTGCCGGACAAAAAGTAGTGGTAGCACCAGTGGGTACCACCATCTACCCCACCCAGGGTGAACCCCTGACCATGCGGATCGCGAAGATCCGTGGGGAAGAAAGCCATGGGATGATCTGTGCCGAAGATGAAATAGGACTCGGGCATTCCCACGCAGGCATCATGGTACTACCGCAGGACGTCATAGTGGGAACCACTGCATCTGATTATTTCCAACCATACGAAGATCATATCATAGAGATCGGGCTTACACCCAACCGTTCAGACGCGATGAGTCACCTCGGTGTGGCGCGGGACATCTGTGCCTGGCTGACACACCATGAGCACCGGGATGTACAGGTGAAAAATCCTTTCCCCGCATCCGCTGGCCCCATTGCTGAAAAACAATTACCCATCACCGCTAGTGTTGAACAAAGAGAGGCTTGCCCCAGATATGCAGGGGTTAGTATTGCCGATGTAAAAACGGGACCATCCCCTTCATGGATGGCGAAAAGGCTGAAAGCCATCGGCATCAGACCCATCAGCAACGTCGTGGACATTACCAACTATGTTTTGCATGAGTCCGGCCAGCCCCTGCATGCATTTGATGCCGACAGGATCGGCGGGGCAGGCATCATCGTGAAAAACCTTGCGGAGGGCACTCCCTTCCTCAGCCTTGACGATAAAGAAAGAAAACTGCATCAAGATGATCTGATTATTTGTGACACCAATAGCAGTCCAATGTGTATTGCGGGTGTTTTTGGCGGTAAGCATAGTGGCGTGAGTGAAAGCACCCGGAACATTTTCCTGGAAAGCGCGTGGTTCAATCCTTCCATGATCCGCAAAACATCGTTCCGTCACAACTTAAGGACAGACGCTGCTACCCATTTTGAAAAAAATGTGGACATCAGCAACACGGTCAATGTGTTGAAAAGAGCTGCAGCATTGATCTGCGAGATAACGGGTGGCAGGATCGCATCTGACCTTATCGATGTTTACCCTGAGCCGGCGAAACAAAAACAAGTTTCGTTCACATACAATTATTTACAGAAGCTGAGTGGTAAACACTATACCGCCGATATTGTCAAAGAAATTCTGAAAGCCCTGGGCTTTGGTATTTTGAAAGAAGATACAGAAGGTCTGTTGCTTGAAGTTCCGCTTCATAAAACAGATGTCAGCTTACCTGCAGATGTGGCGGAAGAGATCATGCGGATCGATGGGTTTGACAACATCGCCATACCGGCTACCATTACCATTACGCCTTCCACAGAAGCCAATGCATTTGCAGAGATTCAGAAAGAGCGTATATCATCGATTCTTGTAGGCATGGGATTTCATGAGATCATGAATAACTCTATTGCCAACAGTGCATGGCTGTCTGAACAAGAGCAGAAGTATGCCGTGAAAATGATGAACAACCTGAGTGCAGAATTGGATGTGCTTCGGGTATCCATGCTGGAGACAGGACTCAATACTATCCTCCATAACCTGAACCGAAAAAACAACAACTTTCGGTTGTTTGAATTCGGTAAAACCTATGCGGTATATGGTACGGGTAAATATGAAGAGACAGCGCATCTCACCCTGTTCCTGACCGGAAAGAGCCGGGAAGAAAACTGGCACATTAAAAAAGAAAATACGGACATCTATTACGCCAAAGGTTTAGGAGAAGCTGTGCTGCGCCAATTGGGTATTACCGGTCTTTCCTTTGTTGCCGAAACCCATGTAAAGATGGCGGAACACTTGTCTATTGCTGCCGGAAAAGAAACATTGGGCGCGGTGAGCAAACTGAGTCCGAAACTCGCGGAACAATTCGGCGTCAAGCAGGATGTTTACGTAGTGGATCTGCTCTGGGATAAATGTCTGAGCCTCGCGGCAACCCAGCAACTTCGCTATCGGGAGATCCCAAAATTCCCGGCAGTGCAGCGGGACCTCGCCATTGTGGTAGACAACAAGCTGGACTATCACCAGATCGATGGGCTGGTAAAAAAAGTGAAGATGGCAAGGCTCACCCAAACCAAATTGTTTGATGTGTTTGAAAGTGAAAAGTTGGGTGCAGGCAAGAAATCCGTGGCCATGAGTTTCACCTTCCAGGATGAAGAAAAAACCCTGACCGATAAAGATGTGGACGAGATGATGCAAAAAATCATCGTAACTTTTGAGAAGGAACTCAACGCCGAAATCAGGAAATCATGAAACCCATTGAACAGATCGATAGGATCAGGACAAAAGTTCAGGCACTTGTAAAAAAGCAACAGGTCCTGGAAAAGGAGAATGAAAAACTGAAATCGGAGTTAGACCGAAAACAGGGCTTAGAGTTGGAACTGAAGGAAAAAGTGGGCCAGCTTGAAGAGCAGTTGAATCTCGCAAAGGTTTCAGGCGGCCAAATGGATGAAGTCTCAAAAAAAGCTTTCGAAAAGCAGCTGAATCAGTACATCAAGGAAATCGACAGGTGTATTGCTATGCTTTCTCAGTAATCACATTTTCATACCTCCACCCTTTCTTAAATTCTTTTCACCATCCTTACTGATGTTTCTTCTTCTCCATGGTGCATGATGAGATGGTAGATGCCATAAGGGAGATCGTTCAGGCCATGCCACCGATAATGGGTTTTTCCGATGGGCATTTCGGCAGATAAGGTGCAGATAATGCATCCGGACTCATCTTTGAGAATGGCCCTTAACGGAGAAGCGGGCACATCGCAGTCCACTTCAAATACGACGGCGTCAATGAAGACAGCTGATTTGGGTCTGGCAATCATGTATGACAGGCAGTTTAAACGTTAAGCTCTCAAAGGGGTAGAGGCAGATATCCTTCTTTGTGTATCTTCAAGGTCAGTAGGGAGGTCTATCAAAGGGCCTGGGAAGTGTACAAAATGTTTATAAATATATAGAATTTCTCCATTAACCAAGCGTAAAGTCTTAAATATGTCGCAGGAAAATTTATTACCCATTAATATTGTTATCGGAGACCGAACTTACCGGATCCGGATTCAATCATCGGATGAGGAATCTGTAAGGAAGATCACCAAAAAGATCAACGACAAAATCCTGGAGTTCAAGACCAGTTTTGCAGGCAAGGACATGCAGGATTACATCTCCATGGTTCTGCTGTGGTTTGTTACGGAGCAACAAGCGGGCCATTTCACCGAAACGGGGATAAATGAAGCGCTTTCTTCGCTTGAAGCCCTGCTTCCTGAATAGGTCGCAGGATACAGGGCGCAGGTCGCAGTTCGCACAGGTCGCAGGTCGCACAGGTCGCAGGTCGCAGTTCGCATAGGTCGCAGGTCGCAGGGTGCCAGCTGCGACCTATGCGACCTGCGACCTGCGACCTGTAACAATTGCCTCATTAAATTTACTATCTTCGTAGTTATAGCCCGAATTGGGTATTTTTTAAACCGTGAGACATTGATAAAACCCAACTTACATGGATTTCATTCAGATTTTACCCATTATAATTGGTGTAATTGCTTTAGCCGTAGGCATAGGAGCGGGTAAGTTCCTTTTTGCCGTCAACACAAAAAAACAAGTAGAAGAAGCCGAACAACAAGTACAAAAGATCCTTTCAGACGCAAAAAACCAGGCTGAGACCATCAAAAGAGAAAAACAGCTGGAAGCCAAAGAAAAGTCTGTACAACTGAAAGCGGAGCACGAAAGGGAGGTATTGGACCGAAATCGCAAGATCAACGACAGCGAGAACAGGATCAAGCAAAAGGAGCAATCCATCAATACCAAATTGGAAAGCCTGGACAAGCAGGCCAAGGAAAATGACACCATCAAGGATCATTTGAATCGCCAGATCGAGGTGATCAACCAAAAACGGACCGAACTGGAGAAACACCAGGAGGAGCATATCCGCAGGTTGGAAAAAATTGCCGGATTAACAGCCGAGGAAGCTAAATCCCAGCTGGTAGAGAGCCTGAAACAGGAGGCCCATTCCCAAGCCCTGTCTCTTCAACAAGAGATCATCGAAGACGCCAAGCAAAAAGCCAATAAGGAAGCCCGGAAGATCATCATCCAGAGCATCCAGCGTACCGCTGCGGAGCAAACGATTGAGAACACGGTTACTGTGTTTAACCTGGAGAGTGATGAAATCAAAGGCCAGATCATCGGTCGGGAAGGCCGGAACATCAGGGCCATAGAGGCTGCTACCGGTGTTGACCTGATCGTGGATGACACCCCGGAGGCCATCGTATTATCGTCTTTTGATCCCCTGCGCAGGGAGATCGCCCGTCTTTCTCTGCAAAGGCTGGTAGCTGATGGCAGGATCCACCCCGCCCGCATCGAAGAAGTGGTAGAAAAAACCCGCCGTCAGATCGAAGAACAGGTAATGGACATCGGAGAACGGACCGTCATTGAACTGGGTATCCATGGTTTGCACAAAGAACTGGTAAGGATTGTTGGCAAAATGCGTTTCCGCTCTTCCTATGGCCAGAACCTGTTGATGCACAGTCGCGAAGTAGCCAACATCTGCGGTATCATGGCTGCTGAACTGGGCCTGAACCCCAAACTAGCCAAAAGAGCCGGTCTGCTCCACGACATTGGAAAGGTACCTGACGAAGAAACTGAACTGAGCCATGCCTTGCTGGGTGCTAAACTGGCCGAAAAATACGGGGAAAACCCGGCTGTGGTGAATGCCATCGGCGCGCACCACGATGAAATGGAAATGCAATACGTGATCTCGCCCATTATCCAGGCCTGTGACGCCATCAGTGGTGCCCGTCCCGGAGCCAGAAGGGAGATCATGCAGCAATATATCCAGCGGATCAAGGATCTGGAAAACTTGGCTCTGACCTACCAGGGCGTGGAAAAGGCTTATGCCATTCAGGCGGGTCGGGAACTCAGGGTGATTGTTGAGGCCGATAAAGTGTCTGATAACGACAGCGAAAAGATCAGTTTCGAGATGGCCCAGAAGATCCAGAATGAAATGACCTACCCCGGCCAGATCAAGGTTACGGTGATCCGCGAGAAGCGGACGGTCAATGTAGCAAGATAATTAGGCAATTTGGCAATGCGGCAATGCGGCAATGATGGAAGGCGCGCTTTGCGTTGCGGCGCGCCGGCAGTCACTCCGAGTGTTTCTGCGCACGCCGACAATGCCCAGTGCCCAATGCCCAATGTCTCGCGAAGCGTCAATTGCCGCATTGCCAAATTGACTAATCAGCTAATTAAAATTTTGCGTAAGGAAAATTTTCCCCTACCTTTGCACTCCTTAAATTTTAAGTCATGAATGCTGCGATAGCCTTTGTACATGAGCAACTGACAGAAAAGAAGCAAGTTCCTTCTTTCAAAGCGGGCGACAATATCACTGTCAACTATAAGATCATTGAGGGTAACAAAGAGCGTATCCAGAGCTTTAAAGGTGATGTGATCAAGCGTCAGGGCCAGGGTGCCACTGCAACTTTTACTGTTCGGAAAGTTTCTGACAGCATCGGTGTAGAGCGTACTTTCCCTGTAAATTCACCCAATATCGAATCCATTACCCTGAACAAAACAGGTAAGGTTCGCAGGGCGAAACTCTACTTCCTCCGTAGCCGGAGCGGTAAGAGCGCAAGGATCAAGGAAAAACGTATGTAATCCGGTGCAATGCACGATTTTAACAAACGGGAGCTTTTCGGCTCCCGTTTTTATTTTGCCGAAATGCCGGAGTAAGTATACCTTTGAAAAGACATCGTAAATTTAATATCATGTTATCTACATTATTACTTTCAATGCCCGGTGGTTCTGAGTGGATCATTATCGTGATCGCAGTGTTGATCCTGTTTGGCGGCAGAAAGATTCCTGAATTTATGCGGGGTATTGGTCGTGGTATCCGCGAATTCAATGACGCCAAAACAAACGTGAAGAAAGAGATCGAGGATGGCATGAACGAAAAAGAAAGCCAGAAAGCTTCCTGAGTTTCTTACTTCTAACTGCACCCCCAATTTGTATCGTCACCGGTCCATAACACAATTTCTTCAGGAAATTGGGTCAGGTTCTATTACCTGTACCGAAGTAGTTGAACATTACCTGAGCCAAATCGCGGCTAACGCCCATCTAAACGCTTTTGTTGATGTATATGCCGATGAGGCCACAGAACGGGCTGCTTCACTGGATGCAAAGAAGCGTTCAGGATCGGCCATGGGCAAGCTTTTTGGGGTAGTGATCGGCATCAAGGATGTGATCTGCTATAAAGGCCATAAAGTCACCGCAGCTTCCGCTATACTCAAAGATTTCACTTCCCTTTACTCTGCTACCGCGGTAGAGAGACTACTGTCAGAAGACGCCATCATCATTGGCTCTCTGAATTGTGATGAGTTTGCTATGGGCTCTTCCAATGAACATTCTGTATACGGAAGGGTACTCAATGCCGCGGATGAATCCCGGGTTCCTGGTGGCTCCTCAGGGGGGTCTGCCGTGGCTGTACAGGCCGGCTTATGTATGGTCAGCCTGGGAAGTGATACAGGCGGTTCTGTTAGGCAGCCTGCAGACTATTGTGGTGTCATTGGACTCAAACCCACCTACGGCCGGATCTCACGATATGGACTGATTGCCTATGCGTCTTCATTTGACCAGATAGGCGTGTTTACTACAGACATTGATGATGCCGCCTTGCTCTTGCAGGTCATGGCGGGAGAAGATGGGTATGACAGTACCGTGAGTACGGGTCCTGTCCCGGACTACCGGCAGGAAGAACCCGACGCGAAAAAATATCGGGTGGCCTATTTCCGGGAAACGCTGGAACATCCCTCCCTGGACGCAGAGATCAGGGCCCAAACGGAACAACTATTACAAAACCTTGCAGATGAGGGACACACCGTAGAGGCATTGACCTTTGATCTCCTTGATCACATCGTTCCCACCTACTATGTACTGACTACTGCTGAGGCTTCTTCGAACCTTTCCAGGTACGATGGGGTGAAATATGGCCATCGGACCAACCAAAAAGATATCCACTTAACAGAATTTTATGAGGCCAACAGATCTGCCGGTTTTGGCAGAGAAGTGAAGCGCCGGATCATGCTCGGGAACTTTGTACTGAGCACAGGTTATTACGATGCGTACTTCACCCAGGCCCAGAAAGTACGCCGATTGATTATCAACAAAACAGATGCAGTTTTCGCATCTTATGACGCCCTGATCATGCCCACGGTCCCTTTCCCGGCATTCAAATTCGGGGAAAAATCCAAGGATCCGGTGGAGATGTTCCTCGCTGATATTTACACGGTTTATGCCAACCTGGCAGGAATTCCGGCCATCTCCCTACCCCTCTTCAGGCACTCCAATGGGATGCCTTTTGGCACCCAGGTTATGACTTCCCGCTTTAATGAGTTATCTTTGCTGCAGCTATCCAAAATCCTCATGAAACTTTATCCCCGCTCCTGATTCAGGACGGGACTCCTTCCAACTTCCTTTCGAAAATCCATCACAACTAGCAATTAGCTAATCTGTCCCTAGGGATTAACCATTTAAAGACATGAAGGTTATGATGAAAACTTACTTTCTGGTGCTGCTGTCACTTACCCCTGCTTTGACTGGCCTTTGCCAGGATCAACAGGGCATGGACACTTCAGACGCCAACAAGGAACTGGTCATCTCCGCCCAATTGGCCGGAACGAAAATGGATCATTCTCTGACCAACGCTTCTTTCAGGACCGTATCTATTGACCCGGATGAGAATGCCTCGCTCCTCACCCTGCATCCCAGGGCCATCCCTTTTGTAAAGGATTACCTGGAAGATAACCAGGAGCGCCTCATAAAAATGAAGGCTACAGCATTGCCCTATTTCACGATGATTGACAATATCCTTGGTAAGTACAATATGCCAACGGAGTTGAAATACCTGGCCGTTATTGAGTCTGATCTGAAGTCCTCCGCGGTTTCCTGGGCCGGAGCCGTTGGCCCCTGGCAGTTTATGCCCGAGACCGGAAGATTGTATGGGCTGAAAGTCTCTAAATCCAGGGATGACCGTAGGGATCTGTACAGGAGCACACATGCTGCTGCCAAATACCTTAAGGATTTGTATGCTGAACTGAACGACTGGCTGCTGGTCATTGCCGCGTACAATGGTGGTGCCGCCAGGGTACAGTCCGCCATAAAAAAAGCAGGTAGCCGTAATTTCTGGGATCTTCAATACTATTTACCTGCGGAATCCAGGACCCACGTGAAGAAATTCATCGCTACCCACTATATCATGGAGGGCCAGGGTGGCGTGACCACTACTGGGGCAGGTGATGTGAAAAGATTGGGAATGCTTCCTGTGCCCAAAGAAGTACTGGACAACACTCTTTTACAAACTGTTTCGGGTAAATACCTCAGCAAAGTAATTACCAGCAAGATCGATATGGATCCTGTGTTATTTGCGCAACTCAATCCCGGCTTTGAC
This sequence comes from Sphingobacteriales bacterium, assembly GCA_046317915.1. GTDB lineage: Bacteria > Bacteroidota > Bacteroidia > Chitinophagales > Chitinophagaceae > Pollutibacter. Next base: position 5,008 of record JBKCVJ010000162.1, on the reverse strand, counting down.
GGCAAAGTATCTACAGATGGATACGGGATGCGTTTGCCCAAAGACAAGATGGACCTCTTCAATGAGAAGAAAATGGAGATCCTGGATGCGTCAGTGAACCTGCTCCTGAGTGGAGAAAGCAGCACTGCTACTTCTTATCCGAAGGAGATCAGGTTGCCGGCTAAAAAAACCAAATAAGACGGTTAGGTCGCAGGTCGCAGGTCGCAAAGTTCGCAGGAGGCTCTGCGACCTGCGACCTGCGACCTAGTATTCAACTGCTTTCTCCATCGCCTCGGCTTTCACCATGCATTCCGCATATTCATGTTCCGCATCGGCATAAAAAGTAATTCCTGATCCCACGAGGTAGGTCAGGTATTGTTTGTGTTGGTTGTAGAGCAGGCTGCGGATCACCACATTAAAATCGAAATTTCCCTCTGGACTGATGTATCCCACGGACCCGGAGAAAAGCCCCCGCCCCACGGTTTCATACAAATCAATTAACTCAAGCACCTTCTTTTTAGGGGCGCCAGTCATGCTGCCCATCGGAAAACATGCTTTGACGATATCGGCGAAGGCAACCCCTTCTTTCAATTCTCCTTCAATGGTGGATATCATCTGGTGCACCTGGGGGAATGGATAGATGCCAAACAGTTCGCTTACCCTTACCGTTCCTTCTTTGCAGATCCTTGACAGGTCATTACGCACCAGGTCAACCACCATCACATTTTCGGCTTTCTCTTTCCGGCTATTCAAAAGCTGGCGTTGCTGGTCCCGGTCTGCAGCGGCATCGTTCAAATCCCGTGCAATGGTTCCCTTGATGGGCTGTGAAATAATGGTGTTTCCGCTTCGCTGTATAAATCTTTCAGGACTGGCGCACATCAGAAATTTTTCCTCCACGCGATAGAATGCAGCAAAAGGATTGGGCGAAACGCGCGCGAGATTCCTGAAAACACGGAGTGGGCTGATCTTCGCGGAAGCATTGTAAAAAGCCTGGCAAAAATTAACTTCATAACAGTTGCCGCGCAGGATATGTTCCTGCAATTGCAGGACTTTTTCAATGTACTCGTCTTTAGATAAGGAAGGCGTAAGGTACACAGCATCACCAACCGTATCGTCTGAACCTGAAGAAAGGATCGCTTCCCAAACGGCATCATGATCATCTTCAAGTGAACCAATGTGCAGTGCATCGGAAGCAAGCCGGATAACCCAACGGGGTACAAAAAGGAAAGCCGGTTCAAATCCTACCGGATCATCAGCACCACCGGAAACCTGCTCTGTTTCTGCTTTAAGCGCATACCCCAGGTGACCAAAGATCCAGTCTTTATACTGGGTGGTGAAACGATGGATCGATGTGAGGTAAGATGATTGCAACGGCATGACTTCTGCCGCATCCACACCGGCAATACATTCCAGGGCGTGCCCCGGCAGCGCATATTGGTGGTCATCCAGAAAACAAAAAATGTTGAACCGGGATAACCAATTCAACATTTGTTGCTTGATATGTTGACCATCAGAAACAGGAAATGTTCTGAAGGATCTCACCATTTAAAAATCATCATCATCATCAAATCCGTCATTGAAGTCATTGGAGAATCCCATGTCTTTGAATTCCTCATCGATCCCAAAATCATCTTCATCGGAAGCACCTTTCTTTGCACCCCCGGCAGATTTTTTGCCTTTGGATTTCGGAATGTCAAACTCGTTAAAATCAGGATCCCACTCTTCCTCCTCTTCCACTTTGTCCCACTCGTCTACCTCTTCCACATCATCTCCTTCTTCCTCTTCTTCATCTTCACCGGATTTTTTAGATGATGGCTTACGTCCTTTTTTGGGCGTTTCCTCTCCATCCAATTCATCGTCATCATCATCGTCCTCTTTCTTTGTGGCACGAGATGATGTCTTCTTAACGGGTTCCTCCGCGTCGTTTGCTTTCTTTACCGAAGCCTTCTTTGGTTTTTCAGACTTAGCCATGATTGAGCAGGATTATTCTGTCGTAAAATTTCCACCTAAATTTTAATTCGCCAAATTTTGAACACATAATTTTTTGGCCCTACACGGAAATGATCTGGTCCCTGCCCGGTCCGTTGGACACATAACTGATCTCTACGCCTAGATATTTGCGGATATAGTCTATATATTCCTTCATTTTCGCCGGCGCGTCTGCATAATTCTTCACCGCTGTAATATCGGTTTTCCAGCCGGGCAATGCCGTATAAATCGGTTCAATCTTTGATTTTAGCATCTGGTATGGCACTTCAGCAGTCAATTGCCCATTCACTTTATACTTCTCACACACGTGAAGTTGCTCAAATGAGTCAAGTACGTCCGCTTTGGTCATGACGATCTTGGTGACGCCATTGATCATACATGCGAAACGAAGTGCAACCAGGTCGATCCAGCCACAACGCCTCGGCCTGCCTGTAGTTGCGCCAAATTCGCTGCCCAATTTGCGCAGTTCTTCTCCGGTTTCATCTTCTAACTCTGTAGGGAACGGCCCGCTTCCCACCCTGGTGCAATAGGCTTTAGATACACCCAGTACATCCCGGATTTTTTGCGGCGCTACACCCAGGCCGGAACACACACCTGCAGAGATGGTGCTTGATGATGTTACGAAGGGGAAGGTACCGAAATCAACATCAAGCATACTTCCCTGTGCACCTTCGGCCAGCACCTTAGCACCGTTCGAGAGCTTTTCGTTAATAAAATATTCCCCATTCACCACTTTGAGTTCACGCATGAATTCCACCGCTTCAAAAAACTCTTCTTCCCAGGGGGTAATGTCTTCCTGAAAATTCATGCTATCCAACAGGCGTTGGTGCTTCAGGCGTAATTTGATGTACTGCGTCGTGAAATTCTTATCCAGCAGATCACCTACGCGCAAGCCATTACGGCCTGTTTTATCCATGTATGCAGGGCCGATGCCTTTAAGGGTAGAGCCGATTTTCTCATTGCCCTTCGCGAGTTCCGAAGCCTTGTCCAACGCGCGATGCGTGGGAAGGATCAGATGGGTACGTTCAGCAATGAAGACGTTCTTCCTCACATCGATCCCGTGTTCTGCTACTTTCTGGCTCTCCTTCTTCAGGGTGACGGGATCCAGTACCACACCGTTCCCGATCAGGTTCACGGTACTTTCATGAAATACACCGGAAGGAATCTGGTGCAACACGATCTTGGTTCCATTTACATATAAGGTATGTCCGGCGTTAGGGCCACCCTGAAACCTTGCGATCACCTGATATCCAGGCGCAAAATAATCAACGATTTTTCCTTTCCCTTCATCGCCCCATTGCAGGCCTAATATGACGTCAACCATGTATCAATTTTGAAGCAGCAAATATAGTGTGAAAGTCACTACACCGAGTCTGTATCAAATCTTTCTACGGAATGAATGCCGGGTAGTTGTTTGAGGCGGTCAAACACATGCTCAAGCTCCTCTTTGTCGTGCACATAAAGTTTAATGCTCCCCGTAAACAGGCCTTCCTTGGCTTCAATGGTAAGGGCCGCAATATTGATCTTCAGCTCACCGGAGAGCAGATTGGTGATTTTATTAATAACGCCAACATCATCCAATCCGATGATGTTGATCCCCGTGAGGAAGGAAATCTCTTTGTTTTTCGCCCATTTCGTTTTAACCACCCGATGGCCGTATTGCGATAAAAGACGGGCCGCATTGGGGCAGTTGGTACGATGGATGATCAGTCCTTTGCCCGTAGATACAAATCCGAATACATCGTCTCCCGGAATCGGCTTACAGCAATTGGCGAGATTATATACGATACGGTCACTGCTCTCGCCGAAGATGATCAACTCGGTATCCTTTTTGGGTAATGTTCTGGTAGACTCTTCATGTTTTACATGTTCCTCTACCTTGGGCTTGGGCAGTTCAATCTTATCCCCAACTACATGGAACTCTTTTAGTTCCTTGAGGTCGATGGTCTTGATGGCGATGCGATAAAACAGATCCAGGCTGGATTGGAGCTTATAAAAATTAGCCAGCAGTTCAATATTGTGCGGGGTATAGGAAGCGCCCACTCCCTCTAGCTTTTTCTGCAAAGTGTACTTACCATCCTCCGCTACTTTTCTTTTCTCTTCTTTCAGCGCGTCCTTGATCTTATTCCTGGCTTTGGCGGTCACTACAAAATTCAGCCAGTCTTCTGTGGGTTTCTGTTTGTTGGACGTGATGATCTCAATCTGGTCCCCGCTTCGCAGCTTATGCGAAATGGGGACTAGTTTGTGGTTGACCTTCGCACCAATACATTTAGAGCCGATGGCGGAGTGGATCGCAAAAGCAAAGTCCAGCGCCGTTGACCCCACGGGCATCATTTTCACATCGCCCTTTGGCGTATACACATAGATCTCCTCCGTCAGGAAGGATGTCTTGAAATCGTGTAAAAAATCGATGGTATTGGAATCCTGATGACTCAATGCCTCACGGATCTGGGAGAACCAATGATCAAAACGATCTTCATCCTGCCCGCCTTCTTTATACTTCCAGTGCGCGGCAAGGCCTTTCTCGGCAATCTCATTCATTCGTTTGGAGCGGATCTGTACTTCCACCCATCGGCCCGAAGGGCCCATCACTGTGGTGTGCAGCGCTTCATATCCATTGGATTTCGGATTGCTCAGCCAGTCCCTTAATCTTTCCGGTGAAGGGGCGTACATATCCGTGATGAAAGAATACACCTTCCAGCAGTCTTCTTTTTCTTTTTCGGGTGGCGAGTCAAGGATGATCCGGATCGCAAAAAGATCATATACCTCTTCAAAATCCACCGCCTTCTTTTTCATCTTGTTCCAGATGGAATGGATGGATTTGGGACGGCCATGGATCTCGTATAGAAAATCTGCCTTATCAAGCTTGTCTTTGATGGGCTTGATGAACTCGTTGATATAACGGGTTCGCTCACGCCTGGTCTCAGAGAGTTTCCTGGCGATCTCTTTGTAGACATCGGGCTCCAGGTATTTCATAGACAGATCCTCGAGTTCTGTCTTGATATTGTACAGGCCCATGCGGTGCGCCAGCGGCGCGTAT
>JBKCVJ010000161.1:0-10065 GCA_046317915.1 Sphingobacteriales bacterium | reverse complement strand
AGTTTCGCGCCTACCTGGCCAGACATGAATGGGATGATGTTTCCGCAGGGATTGGGCACTATGAGCAATGACCTTACCCATAATCCCCTGACGGTTCAATACATTCATCGCGGACTGGCCTATTTCTTGTTTATTTTGCTGATCCTGTGGTGGTTCCGTGCACTAAAGGTGAACGGATCTTCGTTATTCTTGCGTACGAGAACCATTCCATTGGTGCTGGTTGCTTTGCAGGTGGTGCTGGGAATTTTTACCGTACTGTATTCAACCGACAAACATGCGTTGCTCTGGTTAGGTGTAGCACACCAGTTTGTGGCCATGACCCTGCTGCTTTCGCTGGTGTGGACCAAGTACCTGGTTCGTAAATAAGCGGTGCGCACACAAACAAGAAGATGAAGGAATTCCTGAAAGGCCTTTGGCATTCATTTCCTGTGCAGTTGGTATTTCTCCATTTCAGAAAATACCAGGTGCTATTGGTATTCTGGTTCATCATCGGCAGTGCCATCAACGGCAGTTTTATGAATACGTTTGGGGCCGATGCGCTTTTTCTTGCGCCGGAATACCTCGGCAATGTAAACGCCGTGAGCTCCGCAATCACTGGTATTGCGATGGGCATCTTCATCATGAGCTGGCAGATCACCACTTTTGTGTTGCACAGCAAACATTTTAAGTTCCTCGCCACCACGTCAAAACCTTTTCTTAAATACTGCATCAACAACTCGATCATCCCGATTCTCTTTTTACTTTTTTACTGTTACAAAGCGGTTCAATTTGATAAGGTGAGGGAGCTGATGAGTTTTTGGGAGATCCTCGTGTTGATCCTGGGTTTCCTTACGGGATTTATATTTTTGGCCGCTGTTTCATTCTCCTGGTTTTTTGGTGCGGAAAGAACGATGATGCGCAGCATGCACCCCATCATGAATGAGCCGCATAAGTACATCGGTCATTTCGGGATTGCCGGCAATCATCACCATGAAAAGGGACTCATTCACGTAGAATGGTTTTACAATACCCGGCTCAAACTGAAGAAGCCGCGTAACATCTCCCACTATTCACAGGAGTTTGTGGAGACGATGTTCCGCAGGCACCATTTCGCAGCGGTGATGGCCATCATCCTCGCCTTTCTTTTTCTTGCACTCGTAGGCATGTTTCAGGATGTTGATGTATTCAAACTTCCTGCGGCCGCAGGTATCCTGATACTGTTCTCCATATTGATGGCCGGCGCAGCTTCGTTGGTTTATTGGCTGAAGAGCTGGTCGATCCCCGCAGCAGTACTGATCATCTTCCTCGTAGACGCGATGTTCAGGTATGAGTGGATCGATACGCGGAACAAGGCATACGGACTGAACTATGAACACATCGATACCAGGCCGGCATATCAGCGGGACAGTATCCTGGCCTTATGCAGTGTGGATCAAATGGAGGCAGATAAACGTGCGATGATGAAGGTTTTGGACCGATGGAAGGCCAGGCAGAACTCGGCAAAACCTGTGATGTATATCCTCAACTTCAGTGGAGGAGGTACAAGGTCGGCCACTTTTACATTGAATGTGCTGCAACGGCTCGACAGTATGATGAAGGGCAAGCTGATGCAGAAGAGCTTTATGATGACGGGTGCATCGGGCGGGATGCTCGGCGCCACTTATTATCGCGAATTGTATCGGCAGCGCATGAATGGCAAGAACCTGAATCCGGCTGATCCTGTGCATGTGGACCGGATCTCGCGTGACTTGTTGAATCCGCTTTTTTCGTCAATGGTGACGCGAGATGTATTTGCGCCGGCCCAACGTTTTAAAGTGGGCAGTTACAGTTATGTTAAGGACCGCGCCTATGCATTTGAAGAACAATTGAATGAAAACACGGGCGGACTGCTGGATATACAGATCAGGGATTATGCTGCCGATGAATCAGCTGGAAAGGTTCCCTTGCTCATGTTTGCATCCACGGTTTCTACAGATGGCCGAAAGATGTTGTTGAGCACACAACCCATCAGCTTCATGATGCGCAATTGGCCGGATTCCGCGAGCGGTGTGCCCGGTGAGCCCGATGCCATTGATTTCGCCACTTTCTTCAGGCGTCAGGATCCTTATAATCTTCGGTTACTCACGGCTATGCGGATTAATGCAACCTTCCCTTATGTATTACCGAATGTATGGTTGCCATCGCAACCGGTGGTGGATGTGATGGATGCAGGAATCAGGGATAACTACGGGCAGGAGACGAGTATACGTTTCCTCAATGTGTTTAATGATTGGCTTACGAAGAATACTTCTGGTGTAGTATTCATCCAGATCCGGGACAGGAAGAATGGCGCGGAATGGAATGAGCAGGGTGAGGCAGGAAGGGGAGGGTTTACCAGCATGTTTACAAAACCAATAACAGTTATTCAGTTGAACTGGATGCGCATGCAAGACTATTATCATGATGAGCTGGTGTCAATGGCGGATGATCGATTCAGTTTCCCTTTTGAGAAGCTCACGTTTTCGTATGTGCCTACCCGTAAGGACCAGGCCGCGGCATTGAATTTTCATCTCACCAATAAGGAGAAGGCTGATATACAGAAGGCGTTGGCATCGCCTGAGAATGCGAAAGCATTTCAATTAGCTATTAGCTATTAGCTATTAGCTATTAGCTAATAGCTAATATAAGCGGTAAGGCTTTAGGTAATAGATCAACCTTTATCAGTTTAGAAGTCTCTACAGGATCTCCGTCTACATGCAATGGGGCGAGCATGGGGTTGTGGATCTCAATGCTTGATGCCTGGAAATAGAGAATGCCTTCCTTGTCTTTGATATCATGCTGCACCGTTCCATATTTCATCTGATAGAATACCGATAACAGCACCTGCATTTTATTCATCTTTTGAACGATGATGATATCCAGCAGGCCATCGTTCAGTTGTGCTTTGGGTGCGATGGTGAAGTTGTTGCCAAACTGGTTGCCGTTGGCGATGCTGATGAAATAGGCCTCGGTATGAACTTCCTTCCCGTTGAGATGCAGGGTGAAAGGGTATTCCACGGCATCAAAAAAATTAGCCGCACTGATCCGCGCGTAGGTCCACAGGCCGCGGGTTTTCATCTTCGCAAAATCATGTGCTACCTGTGCATCAAAGCCGATACCGCTGAGCATGCAGGAAAAATGCTGGTTGATCGTGAACGCATCGATCCATATTGCTTTTCCATAAACGGCCAGTTCCAAGGCTTCTAAGGGATCCGTGGGAATGTTTGCGGCGCGCGCCAGTCCGTTCCCACTGCCGGCGGGTATCACGGCAAATTCAACAGGAAGCCCGCGCAAAACAGATGTAGAATGGCTCACTGTTCCATCACCCCCGATCAGGACGATCCTCCTGACCTCTTCTCCCTTTATATTCTCCCTGAGTTCAGTGTAAGCTCCAGATGGGTCCGTATCCATGAATTCAAACGGCATACCCCATTGCTCCAGTTTCAGGCTGATCATGGCCTTCAGCCCGGCTTTATCGCCAGTGCCGGAGATCGGGTTCATTAAGAGAATGAGTTTGTTCATGGTAACTGCTTCATCAGTTCGCAGGTCGCAAGGTCGCAAAGGTCGCATTTAGTGCGTAGGCCACACAGTCACAGACTGCGAACTATGCGACCTACGCGACCTGCGACCTAGATTACCATCGCAACAAAGCGCTCGCCCAGGTAAACCCGCTGCCAAATGCAGCCAGACAAACCAGGTCGCCCTTATTGATCTTGCCGGATTCCCAGGCTTCGCTCAACGCGATGGGAATGGAGGCGGCGGTAGTATTTCCGTATTTCTGAATATTGTTATGTACCTGGTCATCACGCAGGCCGAGTTTATGTTGCACAAACTGCGAGATCCGGAGATTGGCCTGGTGCGGGATGAGCATCTTAAGATCAGATGGCTGGTAGCCATTTGTGTTCAGGGCTTCCATGATCACCTCGGGGAATTTTACTACGGCTTTCTTGAATACAGATGGTCCGTCCATAAAAGGATAGTTTTCCGCTTTGTCGATCATCGCGTGGCTCATAAAATAATCCCCCATCTGTGCATTGTCATTATATGTTGCAAGAGGTTGTTCCATCCAGTGGTTTCCGTGGGTGCCCGGATTATACATGGCCAGGATTTCAGCACTTTCGCCATCGCTGTGCAGGTGTGTGCTTAATATGCCGCGGGATTCATCAGACGATGGTTGCAACACTACTGCTCCGGCGCCGTCCCCAAAAATCACACTCACGTTACGTCCGCGGGTGGTAAAATCCAGTCCGAAGGAATGTTTTTCGGAACCCACCACCAGGATGTTTTTATACATACCGCTGCGGATGAATTGGTCGCCAACAGAAAGGGCATATACAAAACCACTGCATTGGTTCCTTACATCCAGCGCGCCGATCTCTTTCATTTTGAGTGCGCGTTGCAGTAACACACCGCATCCTGGGAAATAATAATCCGGACTGAGTGTAGCGAAGATAATAAAGTCAATATCCTGTGGAGTGATGCCGGCTCTTTCGATGGCAATCTTAGCAGCTTCCGCACCCATGGTAGCGGTGGTCTCTCCTTTCACATCCGCAAAACGTCTCTCCACAATACCCGTTCTCTCCTGGATCCATTCATCGCTGGTATCCATCATTTTCATCATGTCAATATTGGTATAGACGTTCTTTGGGACATAGTGACCTATCCCGGCAATGATAGCACGCATAGCAAGCAAAAATTTAGTAGACCAAAGTAAGGAAAAAATGGTTGCGATTCACAACCAATGGATCAGCGGGCCCATTGCATGCTGTCTGCGAATTCCAGGGCCTCTTTTTGCACCGTTTGCCAATCCTTGGATTTGATATAAGAGCCGATGACATGATCCCCGGCATTTGGAATGGCTACCTGCTTTTTAATGGGCGAGGAGAATTGCTTAAACATTTCCAGCATGGAAGACACTTTCACCACCGGATCCTGGTTTTTCTCGTCCTTAAAGTAGTACATCATCAAAACGGGTTGTTTCACGGCTGCGAAAGTCTGCGCGTTCATTTTATCTTCTATGAGCTGTTCCAGTTCTACCGCACCTTCCAGCCGATAAGGAGAGTACCAGTATTTTTTATAGAGTGTAGTAGTGTCTTTAGGAACCACATCGTCCCCTCCTTTTACTGTTCTGGCAATATGAAGACCCCAGTGATCATTGAGGAGAAAAGCGAATTGTTCATTGATGGCTGCGTTGGGGCTCATCATTACCAACCCGGCAAGTTCAGGATAATGTTCCGCAGCGAGCATGACAGCGAGGGTTCCGCCTGTAGACGTACCTACCAGGATCACACTATCGCCGAGTTTTTTGCCGATGGCATATGCTTCTTTCGCAGACTCCCAAAGGGAGGTGGCCGTCATGCGGGAAAGGGAATTTTCCGTCAGCAGTCCGTGGTCAGACAATCTGGACAGGTACATATTGGCTTTCAGGTGCTTGGCGAAATTGATATGAACCGGGTTGCCTTCTTCCTGGCTTGCACTGAAACCGTGGAGGTAAACCACTGCGTATTTTGTTTTGACTTTGGTGGTATCATTCACCCAGATGATGCGTGCCTGGTTGTCTGGCTTAGTATTGGCGCGTGTTTCACGTACCTGGATCCATTGATCCAATGCTATGCCCTCGTACAGGACTTTAGGAAGAGCACTGGTGTACTGTCCTGCTTTTGGCCTTGGGCCAATCAAATAGATCACCACCAGACTTGCTATCAGTACAAGGAAAACACGCTTCATCATAATTTCAGTTCACAAAGGTGCCACAACCTTTGAAGGTTTTAAAATCTTTATCTGTACCCCTTTTGATGCGTACTGTGACGGCATGGGAGTACAACTGGCCAGACATTACATCAGCACATGAATCCTGAACAATGGAGATCTCCATGGTTGCGGACTCTGTTGATGTGGTATAAGTGGTGGTATTTTCTTTGGTGACGGGTACAATCCAGGGGCTGTTAATCGCCGGCATCGCATAACTGGTAAAACGGATCAGGTTGCCGCTATCAAGGTCCAGACTCCATCCCGGTTCCTGCCCAAGTGCTACAAAATCAAAGCCTTCTGCCCTTTTTTTCTGCAATAATGCGGTGAAAGATGAATCCAGTGCGTTTGGTGCTTTGTCTTCTTCAACCTCTGTGATGTCTATTTTCTCAACGGTAACAGTTGCCGGCGGGTCTAAGCGACAACCGGTAAGGCCATTTATGCAGGCCGTAAGAAGTATAAGTGTTAATATCCGTTGATATGTCATTGTTGGCTACTAAAGATAAGTATTCCTATATTTACAAATGCCTTCGCCAACAGCTAAATATCTGATCATCACCGGATTGGTTCTGGTGTTGATCGGCATGATATGGTATTTCTTTGGAGACAAATTAGGCTGGGTTGGTCGTCTTCCGGGAGATATCCGGATCGAGCGGCCAGGGCTTAAGGTTTATGTCCCTATAACAACGATGATCCTGGCCAGTTTGTTATTGAGTCTCCTCATGTATTTGATCCGCCGCTTTTAACTGAAGATTTCATTCAGAATTCACAGACTACAAGCCTCCAAGAAGCTATTTTGTCGTACCTTTGCGCAAAATTTAGGCAGACAAGGCGAGCCCTTGTCTTGTTTTTTTAGAATCATATGGAAATCAGAAATATAGCCATCATTGCCCACGTTGACCACGGTAAGACTACACTGGTTGACCGCATCCTGCATACCACCAAGGTATTCAGGGACAACCAGGACACCGGAGAGTTGATCATGGACTCCAATGATCTGGAACGTGAAAGAGGGATCACCATTTTCAGTAAGAATGCAGCAGTTATTTATAAGGATGTAAAGATCAATGTTATCGATACCCCTGGTCACGCCGATTTCGGTGGTGAGGTGGAGCGTGTATTGAAGATGGCCGATGGCGTGATCCTGCTCGTGGATGCTTTTGAAGGTCCGATGCCGCAAACGCGTTTTGTGTTGCAGAAAGCACTTCAGTTGAATCTTCATCCCATCGTAGTGATCAATAAGGTGGATAAGCCTAACTGCAGGCCCGATGAAGTGCATGATGCTGTATTTGAATTGTTCTTTAACCTCGATGCCACTGAAGAGCAGCTGAACTTCCCGACCTATTATGGTTCGGGAAAGAACGGTTGGTTCAATGATTCATTGACACAGAGTGAAGATATCCTGCCGTTGATGGATGGTATCATCAAGCATGTGCCGCCCCCAAAAGCAGCAGAAGGCCCATTGCAGATGCAGATCACCTCACTGGATTACTCTTCTTTCCTTGGAAGGATCGCCATTGGTAAAGTAGCAAGGGGTGTGATCAAGGAAGGACAAACGATTGCATTGATGCAGGCTGATGGCAGCATCAAGCGACAGAAGGTGAGAGAACTCTATGTATTTGAGGGTATGGGTAAGCGTAAGGTAGTGGAAGTTATTGCCGGCGATCTTTGCGCAGTGGTTGGCCTGGAAGAATTCAACATTGGTGATACCATTGCAGATTTCGAAAATCCTGAGGCGCTGCCAGTGATCAGCGTGGATGAACCCACGATGAGTATGATGTTCTCCATTAACAACTCACCATTCTTTGGCAGGGACGGAAAATTTGTAACCTCCAGGCACCTGCGTGACAGGCTGCTGAAGGAAACAGAGAAGAACCTCGCGATGCGTGTGGAGGAAACGGATAGTGCGGATAGCTTTTTAGTGTACGGTCGCGGTATTTTACACTTAGGTATTTTGGTGGAGACGATGCGTCGTGAAGGATATGAACTCACCGTGGGTAATCCACAGGTGTTGGTGAAGGAGATCGATGGCAAGCGCAATGAACCGTATGAGATCCTGGTGGTGGATGTTCCCTCTGATTTCAGCGGCAAGGTGATTGACCTTGTTACGCAGCGTAAGGGTGAAATGTTGGTGATGGAATCCAAAGGGGAAATGCAGCACCTGGAGTTTGAAATTCCTTCGCGCGGACTGATCGGGTTGAGGAGCAATATGCTGACCAACACAGCCGGTGAAGCCGTGATGGCTCATCGTTTCCTGGATTACAAACCCTGGAAAGGCGTTATCCCTGGTCGTAACAACGGCGTACTGTTATCTAAGAATACAGAAAGAACTACAGCATATTCTATCGATAAATTACAGGATCGCGGAAGGTTCTTTGTGGATCCGGGTGAAGAGGTGTATGTGGGCCAGGTCATTGCGGAACATATCAAGCCGGGCGATCTGGTGGTGAATGCTACGGAAGCGAAGAAGCTCACCAACCACCGTGCCAGTGGCAGTGATGATGCATCCCGCGCCGCACCAAAGATTTTGATGACACTGGAAGAATGCATGGAATACATCCAGCAGGATGAGTGTATTGAGGTAACGCCGAAGAACATCAGGATGCGCAAAGTAATCCTGGATGAAAATGAACGAAACAGATTGGCGAAATCCATGAAGGTGGAAGCCTAAGAGAGGCATTGGGCATAGGGCATGGGGCATTGTTAGAGCTGCATGCCGATCCTTAGAGCATATCGGTTCATCATGTATCTATTTTTGTTCACTGTGGGCTCCCAGCCGCTGCCCGTATAAATATTTAGGGAGACTTCTTCTTGTAAAGTTTTACGGGTGTACCCGAAACTCAGGTTCCATCCAAATTTTTTATGTGTCCTGAATGCCAGGCCTGCACCAAGTTCAGCATAACTACCGGGTGAATATTGGTATGTTGGAGGTGGCATGATGCTCCCCCTGGCATCAAACGTAATCATGTCCCAATTGTAATCTTTCACATTATCGAAATTCACGCCGAAGCTCCCCATCACAAAGGGCTTCATGTTTTTATTGCCCATCATCTTCCGCACCTGCGCATACACGGGGATGGACCTGAGTCGATAGCCATCTGTGCCGGCACCTGCACCCAACAACCAGCTCCCTTTTCTCACACCACCTTGCAGACGTAAGTCGCCGGAAAGTTCATAAGTGCCAAACAGCAGACCTGCTTCACTCACACCCCAGGGTTTCCAGCTCTTTTGCGCATGCAGCATGCAGGGCAGGATGATCAGCGCAATGAAAATGATTTTTTTCATGGGTCTAAGGTTTGACAATTTTAACAGTTGAGGAGATCTTGGGTGCGGTAGGCGTTGAATAGTCCACGATGTACAATCCATCTGCGGCACTCACCAGTGCATATCCGCCGAGCGTGATGACATCGTAAGTAGTCATGCCCTTCAACGCAGCGATCTGCTGTATGTTATCGGCAGAACGAACGTCCATGAACTTGAGTCCTTCTTTTCCTTCACAGATGATGAGGGTGCTACCATCTTTGGCGAGGCCGTGCGGATTAAACATGGGATAGCTTTTCACGAGTTTGGGCTTCTCCACATTTCTTACGTCAACAACATCCAGCTGATTCGTGAAACCCTGACATTCATTACCGCTTCGCAGGGTTACATACGCGTAGTCGCCTTCTGCTACCACAGGATCACAGACGCGGGCGTGTTCAAACACACTCAGCTGTTTGGGATTGTCTTTGTCGCTGGCATCAAAGAGATACATGCCCGTCATGGAGCCGATGAACAAATAGTTTCCATAGGGGAATATGGTTTCAACGGCGCCGTTGTTGAAATTGAAACTGCTCACATACACCGGGTTTTCCGGTACGCTGGTATTGAATACTTTTAACGTGCTGGTGCTAACGGTATACAACCTGTCTAACCGCAAGCCAAATCTCGCCATACTACCTCCTTTGCCATTCATTCCATCGCCTCCGGATTGGCTGAGTGTTGTCACGGGATTGGCAAATACGCGGTCTTCTTTCATGAACCATGAACTGTATTCTTCTTCTCGGATGGTGGTGTCAACCCTCACCCAATCGGCGATTACTTTTCCCGAATCAGCATAACTGTACCAGTTGTTTTCCGGAAAAACATTTTCTACCGTCTTCTTCAGTTTCACATTATTGGGATCAGAGATATCAATGGCCACGAGATCCGTATAAAAATCGGCATACAATATGTTTCCGCGGACAGCGATGTCTACGTTTCCGGGAATCTTGATGAATGCTTTATTGACTGGTTGCTGCGGATTGCGAACGTCTATCACGTGCACTCCCTTCATCACTT
>JBKCVJ010000160.1:0-9191 GCA_046317915.1 Sphingobacteriales bacterium | reverse complement strand
GCTTTCGGATGCGCTTTTTTGTGGATATCCTTCAACTTATCAATGGTGTTATGCGTATATACCTGAGTGGCTGCCAGGCTGCTGTGACCAAGGAGCGACTTAATAGCATTCAGATCCGCCCCATTATTTGCCAGCTGGGTGGCGAAGGTGTGCCGCATCAGGTGGGGACTTTTCCTGGTAACGTTCCGGAAGGCCATGAGTTCCTCGTTCACTTCCCTGTAAATATATCTCGCATAGAGCTTTTGTCCTTTTTCATTGACCAGAAGGTAGTCCGTATCCGGCCGTTCCATCTGCTTTCGCTTTTCTTCCATATACTGACCAAGCAGGTGGGCCAGTTCAGGCTTCATTGGAATGACCCTTTCCTTGTTCCCCTTTCCTAAGACTTTGATCTGCCGTAACCCGGTATCCACGTGTTTCTCGCGAAGACTTATCAACTCACTGACCCGAAGTCCGCATGAATACAGGATTTCAAGGATAATCTGCCGGGTGTACCCTTTCCAGCCTTCTTCCCCCCTGCCCTCTTGCATTAGCGCACCTGTTTCTGCCTCATCCAGGAAGGCAGGCAACCGCTTCGATGTCTTCATGAGCCGCAACAATGCCGCAGGATTGCGCTGGATCAATTCCTTTCGCAACAAAAACCGATAAAATGATTTTACCGCTGAGATCTTGCGGTTGATACTCTTGGTGTCCATACCGGCATCCTTCATTCCAGCCAGCCATGACCGCAGAATAAGCGTGGAAACCTCTTCCAGACTCAAATTATCCATGATCAAAACGAGGTAATCCTTTAATTGGGTGAGGTCAGTCTCGTACGAGACAACAGTATTCCGGGAATATCGCTTCTCAAATTGAAGGTATTCCAGAAAAGCGGGCAGTTGGTCTTGAAAAGTTACAGACATAAAAAAGCAGCCATAAAGTTAGATAACCCTATGGCTGCCACCAATTATATCGATACAATTAAGATTCAATCTTTCCGCTGGAGATCTGTTGCTTATAGACTGCTTTCAACACTTCAGCCCTGCGCTTGATAGAAGGCTTGGTGAAAGACTGGCGCTCACGCAGTTGCAAAAGGATTTTGGCCTTTTCGAACTTTTTCTTGTACTTCTTCAGCGCTTTGTCAATGTTTTCGCAATCTTTAGAATCAATGATCAGCATAGTTATATACCTCCTTTAATGTAAGGGACGCAAAGATAATGACTGATCTGCAAATTCCAAACAAATGTGGTTTTTTAGTTTTCTATTCCGAAATTGTTCCCCAAAACCGGGCCATGTTTACGGGTATCATTGAGGAATCGGGAAGAATTTTAGCGGTCAGCGAGCTGGGTGGCAATCGCACATTCCAGGTGGAATCTGCCTTGGGTAACCAGCTTAAAGTGGATCAAAGCCTTTCGCATAACGGGATCTGCCTTACAGTAGAATCCGTTCAGGACCATATTTACCAGGTTACCGCCGTTGCAGAGACCCTGGCAAAAACAAATGCAGGCAGTTGGAAACCAGGCGATTATATCAATTTGGAGCGCGCCATGGTGATGAATGGCCGGATCGATGGACATCTTGTACAAGGACATGTTGACGCCATCGGCGAGTGCCTTGCGGTTGAGGACCAGAAGGGTTCCTGGCGGTTTGACATTAGTTTTCCCGAATCATTTGCGCAACTGGTTATTGAAAAGGGATCCATAGCCGTGAACGGTATCAGCCTTACTGCTTGGGGTGTCACCCAAAACAGCTTCTCTGTTGCCATAATCCCTTATACCTTTGACCATACCAACCTTAGATATTTGAAACCAGGGCAGACGGTAAATCTGGAGTTTGACATGATCGGCAAATACATCTATAGAATGTCAAACATCGGATCAGTAAAAAAATAAAAACAGATTGCAAAAGCTAAGTGTAATTATACCGATTTTCAATGAAGAAGCACTTTTGTATGAATTGTACACAAGGCTCAACAAGGTTATTCTAACACTTACTTTAAACACCGAAATAATTTTCGTTGACGATGGAAGTACAGATGAGAGCCTGCATATACTTCAGGCACTGGCCGCTAACGATTCACGTGTAAAATACATCAGCCTCACGAGAAATTTCGGCCATCAGGTTGCAATACAAGCAGGACTTCAACACTGTCAGGGAGATTTGGTAATTACTATGGACGGAGATCTTCAAGACCCCCCTGAGCTAATCCCCGCATTCGTTCAAACACATAAAGAGACTGGTGCGTCAGTAGTGTACGGGCGAAGGAAGATCAGAAAAAACGAGTCAACTTTCAAAAAGGGTTTCGCGGCAATGTTTTATCGACTTTTGAAAGTTATCTCAACAGTTGACATACCTTTAGACACTGGAGATTTCAGACTTATCACAGCAGAGGTAGTTGAGAATCTAAATAACATGCCGGAACCAAACAAGTTTTTACGCGGTCAGGTAGCTTGGCTTGGGCATAAACAACATTTTTTCCTTTACGACAGGGAATCACGCGAATCAGGCAAAAGCAACTTTACGTATCGGAAAATGATCAGACTCGGGCTTGATGGAATCACTGGATTTTCCAATTTCCCGCTTAAACTTGCTACAGTAAGCGGAATCAGCATTTCTTTTTTCGCTTTTTTGATGATCGTTTACATCCTATACGCGAAATTGATTTTGCATGCCGTAATATCTGGTTGGACATCTATAATGGTAACCATTCTTTTTATGGGGGGAATTCAATTATTTAGCATCGGCGTCATAGGAGAATACATTAGCAGAATCAACGATTCTGTTCGAAACCGGCCATTGTATATTGTTTCAAAAACCAATATCATGCGTGATCCTTAGTTGCTGCCAAAAAATATTGGCCTCCAAAGGGTAACCATTTCATTTTTTTTTCCAAACTTAACCAAAATCTTGTTCTCGGTTCCGGGAAGAACAAGTAATAGTAACCTTGAAAAACATGAAACCCATTGCAACGTAACATTTCTGATAGTCGGTGCTTCCCTACCAGCGAAACACCTTTGTCAAAAACACAAGTTCGAACGAGAAACTTCGTCACCGGGTTTAATGGGTTGTGTTCAAAAACATATACCCTACCCCCTTTTTTTAACACGCGAAGTATCTCTTTAAAGAAAAGATCCCTTTTGGCCTTGGTGACGTGATGCACCACGCAAGCAAGTATAACCACATCAAAATATTCATGGGGAAATCTTAAAACAAAACCATTTCCAACTTCAAACCTTATTTTAGGATAACATTTTGTTGCATGCTCAATCGACACTACTGATTCATCCACGCCTAAGTATTCAGCACCTGGATCTAACTCTTCCAGAAAGTGTAACAGTGCACCATCACCACAGCCCAAGTCCAATACTCGTTTACCAGCAAATACGCGTTCTTCCCCGGCTAATATCATGGCTTTCTGACGGGCAAAGAACAGCGAGTTCATCCCTGTAAAGGACAAGTTTCTGTCATGTATTTCGCGATAGCTATCACCAAATGAATCAAACTCGGCTGTTTCCATATCCAAATTTAACTAAATTGCCGGATGCCTTTATTGAAAAAACAGCCATTCTTCAAGCTGTGGATTGTATTGACAATGATTGTCGCATACTTGCCAATATCATCATTCTACTTTGCCGTCAAAAACGATTTCTTTACTGGATACTTCCCTGCAAAGCTTTTCCTTTCTGAACAAATCCAACTTGGCAATATACCCACCTGGAACCCTTTTATAAATTACGGCTTCCCCATATATGGAGATATGAGTCTGGGATACTGGAGCCCTTCCAACTGGTTCTTTGGTGCCCTTGGATACAACCCATATAGTTTCACTGCAGAATTGCTCATGTACATTTTAATTTCTGGCTATGGAATGTTTCTCGTATCCGGATTATGGCTTAAATCCAAGGCGTGGAGATACGTATTCGCGGTTGCCTATATGTGCTCAGGATTTAACGTAAGCCATGTGCAGCATTTTAACTGGATAACCGCCTCGGCTTTACTTCCATATTGCTTTTACTTTCTGTATAAGCTGATGCACAGCTTTAATCTGAAATATTTGTTGACCACAGCTTTCTTTTTTTCCTTTTACATTTCATCTGTTCACCCTGGAATGATTATTGGTGGGCTATTATTTTTCAGTATTCTTTCCTTGAAACACATTGTTGATAGTGCAAACAAAAGAAAAAGCGTAATCTCATTATTGTTTCTTTTGTCTTGCTTGACAGTTCTATCATGTGGTATATTTTGGGCATACGCAAGTATTCTTCCCTATACCAATCGAAGTGGCTCAATCAACCTAGATCAAATCAATGATGGAGCAACAGTACCTTCCTCATGGATATCGCTGTTATTCCCATTCCCATCGATGGATAAAAATGCCATTATGACAAGTGATATTGCATTAAGAAGTTCATATATGGGTCTTTTGCCATTAGCAGCTTTAGCTTCTTTATTTCGTAAAGGAAATCATACAAATACTAAATTTTACTTTTTTATAGGTGTGGCTTTCGTAATGTTATCAGCACCAGTTCTAGCCAAAGTATATCATTTTATCCCATTAATCAACACAGTAAGGCTAAGAGCAGAATTCAGGCTATTTGCCATTTTCGCTTTCCTTCTCACCGCTATTCACATTATCTATTCTCGCCAAAATTCAAATTCATTTCTTTTGGAGCCATTAAGAAAGTTGCTTGTATTTATCATAATTATAACACTTGGAAGTATAATTCTTCTATTGGCAACTCATAACTCCATCATCTTTAATTCCCCATTACTTGATGCTGGATTTATTCCGAACCTGAAGGCAATTTTACATTCACTGAGCTTTGCAGACAAAATAGTGATTCAGGGAATTATTCAGATCAGTTTTATTGTAACATACATTGCCAATTTTAATTCTGCAGGATCCAATAGTTTCTGGAAAACTTCATGTGTAGAATTTGTGATTTCAACACTTTTGTGCATGCCATTTACTGGTGTTGGCATGCATCCATTAAAAAAAGTAAGTGAACTCATTGCATCTGCTCCCAAACAATCAATTATCTTATCAAATACTCCGGAAAAGGATATCGTCTCAAAGTTTCCCGTCACAGACTCAACCATCAACAGTTGGAGCTTTTATAGCAAACAAATAGCTCAGGAGAAACCGATGCTTTACCCGCTTGTATTAAAAAATACAGAAAAATTCTTTTCAAGTGGTGAACAAAACGCTTTACTAGCAAAGCCAATATACTTTTCTGAGCTTTCCAGCAACATATCTTTAATAAGTAATTCAGTGACAAGATTTTCGTTCAGGATCCAAGCTACCCAAATTGATACTATTGTTATTAAGCAGAACTATTTTGATGGCTGGCAAGGTTATCTAAATGGAAAAAAAACTGATGTTTTCCCAATCTACCAAACCTGCATTGGAATGGCTGTTGAGGCGGGAGAACACATCGTTACCTTTGAGTATGAAAACAAAGCCGCCATCTGCCTTTTGATTCTTTATCAATTGCTGATGGCGGGCCTTTCATGTTTTATCATTTTCAAATTCTACCGCATAAGATACATTTTACCATAGCCGCTCTGGAAGTACTTATTGGTACTCTTGTCTGAGTAGCGATCCCGATTGATTCCGTCTAATTCCAGTTTGTCAAGTGATTTCCCATTCAGGTTTGTGATTACCCGATATAGGTAAACGCCATTTGCCAATTTCTGGCCATACTGGTCAGTTCCGTCCCATTTGTATTGTGTGATATTACGTCCAATATGTATTGGACCGAGTTCATCCTTAGTAATTTCGCGAACTACTTTCCCCGTCACTGTCAGAATCTGTATCCGAATATTCTGTGGAACTTCGCTACCGGTAAGGGTAAATACAAATGCTGTTGAAGTGGTAAATGGATTCGGGTAATTCAGCAGGTTTGAAATCATGGGTTTATTCACGATACTAAACGTTACTTTATACTCAATTAAACCGGCATTATTGCCACTTCGGTCTTTACCTGTTACAATCAGCTCATAAAATCCATCCTGGGCAAATGCAGGCTTAAAATTAAGTGTAGCTGTATTGTCTTTTGTCCCGTTGGAGCTTTCTGCCGGCGTAAACCGCAACGTATCATTGTCAAACTTGTATTCACGGATTACATCGTTCGGATACCGGACCTTCACCTTCAACAACGCAGTATCATCTAGAAGCATGAACCGATTATTATCGGTTAGCTTAATAACAATATCAGGTCTGGATGAAACAATATCCCGGTTGAGAATCCTCACCCCGTCAAAAGTAACGTCCACTGTCGGGTCATAGTCATCACCCTGAACCTTGAAATTCCGGAACAGGAAATTGTTAAATAAGTATTGTTCCGGTTGAGCATAATTCGGATTAAAGTTGACAAACAAGGTGTTATTTCCCACAAGATTTTTTGTATCCACGAGGAACCGCAGAACTATTGTATCGCCCAATGCTATAGGCTTCTGCTTGGGTACGGCAATATCTCTTATCACATTATTGGCGTCAGTGACGGTCATCTGAACCGCTACACTGTCAAAGGGGGACTGGCTAACATTTTTGAAAGCTACTTCTAATTGATAGGGCTCACCAACATCCACGCTATCTTTGGCTTTATAATATACATTTGGTGCTATCGCACCTTCCGGTGGAAGATCTGCATTTATTCTCCAATACCTGAGTTGATTGGGTGTACCATTCAATCCATCGGCATTCTGCATCACCAGCTTCACATACGGATATTTCTTCGCATCAATAAATGAAATGCTGGTATCCGTTGACGGACTTACTGTTGCAAGGAGTGTTTCAAGTCCCTGGAAATCCTTTCCATATACTTCCATAGTTACCGAGTCAGAGTAAGGATTCAGATCTGCACCCCTCCACCTAAACTGGTTCCATTTAAGAGCTGGTCCAAACCAGGGAGATTCTATTGATCCGCTTTTTTCCGATGCATTAACCTCAGATTTTGCTTCCAGGTAATCGTCAAACTTGAGTCCTATTGATTGATAGTTAGCAAATCCCTGACCACCTTTTCTAGTTATAAATATAAACGGAAGATTAGTGGTAAACTGATCTATATCCACAAAGCCAAGCTGCTTTAGCTTATGGTAAAGTGAAACTCCTGACCCCAATGTAAGCGTATCACTCATCCAATCATTGATAAAGGACCCGTTAAAATTAGAGCCAAGATTTGTAATAGATATGTAGCTGCCATCGGGAATTAAATTCAGAAAGTCTATGGCCTTCTTTCTGTAGTTTGGATCAAAATAAGGGAATTCAAAAGCATTCTTATTGTTGGCACATGGCCTCCAGCTACCGAACTTTCCTTGTCCATCCGGTTGTACACTATTTGACCATGGGTCAATCGTCACCTTATCATAAACAACAATCTGAAGCGAATTATATTTACACCCATAACTGACCACAAAATCGTCGTCAAGATTTACCGTCAACCTGTCGTTTATAAAATTGGGATATAAACCCGTCCTTATAACCAGATTTCGTTTCCTCGTTCCAAACCGTATCGTCCGGTCCGCATCAAGGGTCATTTTGTTAAAGCTGGATTTTCTCAACTGGAAATAATGACTTTGATTATAGCCAGGTGTACTGTTTGGCAGATATACAAACGATGAAGTATTCCAGATCAAAGGGGCATTTCCGGCTGGCACTTGCGCCGTACGCCAATAGTACACGGTACTGTCCTGAAGGGTAAGTCCGGGAACGCTGAATTGAATCAAACCGCCGGGTGATGAAATGGTTTGGGTCTTCTTGAAGCTCGAGTTGAAAAGTTCTGTTGTATCCACCTCAATCAAATAATTCTTTACAGATGCAAAGGGATTAGCTGTTGAGGCATAGAATGTGATAGGCTGCTTATTCACGATGGCGTAATTATACGGCGCAATTGGCCGCAATTCATCCTCGATGATCAGGAAGTTGACCGTCACCGTGTTGTTCGTCTCAGACATTTCCGATATCTCTGCATCAGAATCAATAGAAACAGTGATGCTATTGTTCCCTTTATCCGTTATGGGGTTGATCGGTATGGTCAGCTCAAGAGAATCTTTATACCTGGTTGCTGCAAGTCTCTGTTTATATAAATCTATCGAAGTACCATTCGGAAACTGGCGGATAACATGTACCGTAAAACTATCGTTGACAGCCAGTCCTATATTCAGCCACTTTACTTCTAGTTTAAAATCTGTTTCGGCTACGGAAAGCGGGGTAGGGCTAATTCTCACCAGCGGATCTTCGATAACATAATCAGGCTGTGGGGATGCATACATTTTTAAGGCCGGATCACCATGAAGATTAATTTGCTCAGCATGCATTCTACCATAAAAATCACCTGCAGGCACACTATTCAATAACCCAGCCAGCGCCGCTTTCTGGATTATGCCCAAGGTTTTACCATAGTTTTCTACAGCCATGCTTTTATACATACTAGCCGTGTAGATATTCAGGTAGTTCACAATACCAAAATGCGAACTTGCCAGAAAACCTATGCTTCCCCGATCTTTAGTGAGCATATAATCTTCCGAAAGGGAAAGACCACCACCAACTCTTCTCAATGTATCATACGTAAAAATATTTCCGGCATTGCAACCATTAACAATAAACAATGGATACTTGCCTTTATTATTGTATTTATTTGGATCATCGATATTGAATTCAAGTGTATTTTGAGACGAGTGTCCAAAATATGTCAGAAGACTTATGCCTTCAGAAAATAGATTCGTAAGCTCATCTGATGTCAATTGCTCAACACCTAGTGATGTGTTTTTACTGAAAGTGTATACTTTCCCGCCATAAGATGTATCTTCTAATACATCTCGGTTGGTATTCATATATCCGAAAATCACACTTTGCAGGTATGGATCGCTGCCACCAACCGCGTGTACAACGTTCTTCATCCAGGCTTTATCCTTAACCGTTTGAGGTACTGTTTTCAACATGGACTCATGCTCTTTCACTTTATCGAGGAAAGTCATGACTTCATCCCCGTTAATAGCGGCGATCCTGCCGATAGGCACGGCAGGCACCGCAAGATAATCTGGTGAAGCAAGGATATTATCTGAACCGGGGCTACCAAATGTTGGAATAAGGTTGATCTCATGACTTGCCGCTCTGGAATCATTCATTCTTACATCAGTATAAACGGTTCCACGGCCTACAAGCAAAACATTCTTTGGCTTAACGGCAAAAGTATTATTGCCATAAGCTATGT
>JBKCVJ010000159.1:0-6569 GCA_046317915.1 Sphingobacteriales bacterium | reverse complement strand
ACTGCTGTCTGCCAGATAGATGTCTTCCAGCGCAGCGCCGTTATAACTGGCGGTAAGGCCGGTATTAAGGTCCTTTTTGACTCCTTTACTGAAGTTGCATGAAATTAAAATAAAGAGGGCCAGCACTGCCATGCAGAGCATGTTTGTCTCAGAACTGTAATTCTTACTCATAGTTTGCTTTTATATTTTTGATGTAAAAAATATCCGTATCCTGGTTACTGTTGTTGGCTTTGTAGCGGCTGAACGTATAGAGGTTATACCTTGCAGCGGGAATAAACACATTGTTTACCTCTGCTTCCAGTTTATCATTGATATAAACCTGGAGATTGTTCCCTTTCCTGACAAGTTTTATCTGGTGGGTGTTTTTTGACATGTAGAATTTCGGAAGCATCACCCTTTTTTCTTTCACTACGCTTTCATTCCTCTCATAAGAATAGATATCCAGCATACCTCCGTTGTTCCAGTAAGGATCAAACCAGAGCATGATGCGCCGAAAGTTCCCGGCGTAGTTATCATAGAAGCTCCAGTATTTGGCGGGTTCGTCTTCGGTACGGTAACGCTGGGTGGGATTATCGTATTCCATTTCTGAAATGGCTACCGTGAAGAGCCCGCTATAATAGGAAATATCTTTCTCCCAACCCAGGTCAAAACTTAGGGTGAAATTGTCCTTGATCTCTTTGTTAAACTGTTTGGGGTACCAATAGCCTTTTTCCGCGATGGTCAGCCAGTTCTTGTTTTCAAACTTTTTGACCTTGATGGTTTTTTCACCTTCCCAACCTTTGGGAAACTGTTGCTCTGGTGAGTTGTCGAATGAATATACGAATGCGGAAGTATTTAGCTGGTTGGATTTTGTTTCTGTTTTTGCAGTATTTATCGATGCTACAAGGCTATTGATGCCATTGGGTACCTTGGGTGCTTCACCCACCATTTTGCAAAGGACGTCCATATTGAATTGGCTGGCGAGCAGGTCCATAAAATTTTTCTTTGGCAGGTCGTCGTCTTGTCTTATCAGCGTGAACAGTATGCACTGTGGCTGGTCTTTGGATTTGCTGAGGTCATAGAATCCGATGTCTTCTACCCAAACAGGGAAGGTATTGGTGGTGTCTGTTTGGTTGAGCAGATCATAGAAATCCTGTTTGTCCGGATTGGGTTTGAGGGCCCTGGCCATTTCGTTGATTTTTTTATGGGTGAGGATCTGGTTGAACCAGGACAGAAGGGCATTGATGTCTGATTCCAGGGTTATGATTTCCTTTTTTTTGTCTGCGATGAGATTGGTCAGGTATTGTTTTGTATCCTCGTATTTGGTTGTTGTTACATTTTTTTCGCTATTTTCAAGCGATTCCCTGGCAGAGTATAGCTTGCTGCGCAGCTTTTTTTCAACAGAAACCTTATAAGAAGTGATGAAATCCCGCCAGCTTATTCTTCTGATCGGAAGTTTTTCTTTCCCTGAAAAAAAGTAACCCCTGAATTGATTATTACCATAAGGCGTATTTGCATAAAGGATTTTATTCCCGGCAGCATCTCTTTCAATAAAATAGTCTCCAACAAGCAGGGTTCCTTCGTTGACATAGTAGGGGAATTCAACGCCTGACTCAGAAGACTGACCGCCGTCAAACATCGTATTTACATTGAAATACACCCAGCATCCGGTTTCTCCCTCTGGTTTCAGGATATTGTTGCCCATCACGCACGAATATTTCTTCAACATTAGATAGCAATCGTACTGTTTAGGCGCAGCTTGCGTATTGGGAATCGTTGGCAGGTCTCCGTAGGCAATGCTGTTGGTAGCATACAATCCATCAAGTGCTACGGGCATGATCCGTTGCAATTCTTTTCTGATGGGATCACTGAACTGCCACTGGTTTGCGTAGCGACCTTTGTTCCAGATCCATTTTCCCGGGGCTTTGTTGAGATCAATTGTTTTGCAATCAACCTGGCCTGCACAAGCAGTTGTGACCATCAAAGAAAGACAAAGCAAGCGAAGCGTAAATTTGTTCATGACAATTGATTGAAACAACAACGGGCAGTCAGGATTCAGCGATACGTGGAACGGTCCTTGCAGCCCTGGTTGATTTGATACGGCGTGATATGATATATAGAATAGGACTTAGATCTTTCAGGATATAGAGCCCGAAGGCAAAACTTGACAGAAAGATCATGACAAACCCGAAAAACCACATTCCCATGAGCACACTGATCTGTAGGTGGAGAAGCGTGATGAGGAAGAAGCAAACTACCCTTAGTTTAGGTATCCACATAGCAATTGAATAGCCAGCTTCCAGGATGAGCACAAAGATGCCGGTGACGATGGCAATCCATGAGTGATTTGCCAGCCATGAGAAATCATAAGTTTTGAAAATAGGCATCATAAAGGTTCTCCAGATCGCCTCCCCGTTCCACCATTGAATTCCCATCGACTTCTCAATAGCCGTAGAGAAGTAGACCAGGCACATTTGGATCTGGATGCATCGGAGTGCCATGCCCGCCCCTGCGGACCGCTTTCTGAATGGGGTGATCCCGATTTTATTGTCCAGCGCATATGCGGACCCTAAGGGGAAAAATATGCCATAGAAAAGCGACATCTGTGTAAATACATCTACTCCATAGATGACGGCACTGCCTGTATTGATGAATGCCAAATGCAGGAAGAACAACGCAATGGTGGTGAACCTGGTGAACAGGCCCGCAATAAGCATCGTGCATAGTATGAAGTATAGATATAGCAGCAATAAGGTACTGTTGTCTGAAGAAGTACCGAGGTTGTTTGTCAGTAGGACGGACAGATCTCCAAGATGGGGAAGGAAACTGTAATTGCTGAATTTGGAGATCGTCCACTGTATAAATCCGTATTGGCCATACAGTTCTGTGAAGCTGCTGTGCAATGCAATCATCTTTCCCATACAGATACTGCCGAGTCCAATCCTGAAAAAGGCAAGGGGCCAGCTAGGTTGTTCTGCCTCTATAAAATCCCAGAGAACCTGCGGAAGTTTTTTAAACTTATTTAGCATAGAAACTTGTTTGATAGTACATGTCATGCGAGATCCGTTCACCCTTTCTGTATTCATCCATGGTTGGGATATGATTCTGGTTGACTGTTATGAGAACTTTGGAAACAGATGTGTCCTTATTCATACAATAGACGGCCCATGACCTGGCGTAAAGATCCATTCGCGTATGATGGAGGCCTTCGCCAAAATGCCACAACATCGTCAGGTATCGGATTTTATTTTCGTCATTGGTGTAAGGGGTCTCAAAGCGGTATCCAATGGTGTCTTTTTCTCCCTGGTAGGCCTGCATGGTTAAGAACATATCATCGTTAACCGTAGGGGCGAAGAAGCCGAAATCGCGGTTTGCATAGCTGAAAGATGAATAGATATTCAGCACGTCCTCCAAGGGTTGAAAATTAATGATCTTATACACCTGCGAAATAGTAATGATGACGAAGGAGAAGTGCAGCACCAGGGCAATTCGTATGATCTTTTTACGCTTCATATGCCGGTATTTGAAAGGAAATGAAATGGCCGTTTGTTGCAACTATTTTTCGTCATACTTGCTGAGAACATTGTACAGCTGGTCCAGAAGGCCAAGCTGTTTTTCATTGTACTCAGCTGTTTTGAAGATGTTGATCGTTGTTACGGTTCCGGCAACGAAGATGTTGATGGTGGTGTATGAACCTGATTTTGCTTCTCTGAAGATGTTGATCTTTGTGTAGGTTCCGCTGGCATCCCCTTCTTTAGGTCTGGTGGTCTCCCCTTGTTTTACATCTGCAAGTCCCTTTAGATTTCCGGCTTTGAACCCACCGTTTTCTGAATCAACGTTGATGGAATAAGATTTTGGATCCATTTGCGAGAGGATTTTTGTGACCACTTTTTGATCTTCTGAAGAAAGGGGCTTTCTGACATTCAGGCTTACTTGGCTGAATGCAGTCATACTCCAAAGCGTGATGGCTGTCAAAATAAAAGTGCATTTGATTCGCTTCATAAAAATTTGTTTATGCTTTAGTGCTTACTCTGTTTAAGGTTTTTCAGCAATCACCTGTTGTGTAAACAGACCATTTCATTGTTGACCGCAATATTGTACTTATAGCATGCAACGGGAATCCCCTGAATCGTGTATTTTTTCGCCAGGCTGCTGAAAAGTGATTTAGGATATACACCTTTCAGGGTATAGCAGGAACGGCAGATAAAGGACTATAGTGTCAAAACCTTGAGTGGCGAAATCATAGACCCCAAATGTTGTTTTGACGCCATTAACCCGGGTCAGGGGAAACCACACTTAAGTTACGCCGCCAGATGTATCAGTGGCGGCATCATGCCGGTCCTTAAATACGAGGTAAATAAGCAGTATAAAAATGCAGTGTTGGCTGCTTTGCATGGCGTACCCATTCAAATTACAGGAAAATTATATGCAATGGATAATTGGGAAGTATTGCATTTTGATACAAGAAATGGAATTCGCCTTTTGTATTGAAGAAATAACTTATCGGAATACTGTTATCCACCAGATTAGCCCTCGCAGTCCATTCTTTACTTACCCGCTTCCCTGCCCAATATCTCATTTGAATACATTGTATTTTTTTCATAATTCCTAATTGTTAAGGCCTTGCATTAAAAGGTTCAATTGTCCATTGTTATGATAATGGAACAAACAATCATTCACAGTTCATAATGCGGTAATATCTGCTGTTCATTTTTATGCTGCCAGAAAGCTCTCTGTTATGAGAATTTGATCTTTCGCAACAATTATTTAATGAATCAAATCAATAGTCTATGCGACTTTCCAGCCGATCTAACCGAAGAACGTCAGGCTCAATTATGAAAAACAGCTGCTTAATCAGGGGGTTTTTTGTGTTCTGTACGATGCTGTCTTTTTCTCCTGCGATGTGGGCCCAAGATACCCTACGCCGCGCGGAATCTATCATTGGTCATGAACTCGCAAAAGATGCAAAGGCTGAAAATATCAGAAATACGTTAACCCCCCTGCTTATCAGCAGATTTGGCGGAGGTACAGGTTCCCTGGTGCAACGTGTGGCCGGTGTTTCTGTTTCCGGTGGTTATGCCTCTATCAGAGGTCTCAGCCCACGATACACAACATTTTTGTATGACAACTTAGGCGCAGGGGTAACGGAACAAAATATTAAAACCTTTTCGCTGCAGTTTATTCCGGGAGGAGTGCTGAATGAACTGGTGATCCACAAATCAGGCATCGCCCCTAATCCCGGAGAATATGCCGGTGCTGTGATCACTAGCCAATCCAAAACAACGCCTGCTCAAAACTTTGACGTCGTATCTTTTGGTCTGGCCTATCGCGTAAATACAACCTTTAAGGATTTTTACGTCGACCCCGACTACAACCTGACCTTCGGCAGTTATCTGGGTTTTGGAGGTAAAAAGAGAAGCTTTCTGGATGATGTGTCCAGTTATCAGGAGATACAAGCCATGGACCGCAATGAATCCGCCGAGGAAGCCAAGAAACTACGTAATAACTATTATGTGGAAAAAAAGAAGGCACTTCCTGATTTTTCTTTGGGCTACTCCATGGGTCGGAATTTCAAAATGAAGAAAGAAGGAAGCACACTTTCTACCATCAACCTGATTTCATATGGCAGGGCTTATGCCAACACTTTCTGGAACCGATATGCCTATGCGAATTATAAGAAGGGTGACAATGACATTGTAGAATCCACCACCAATGTGAGGGCAATCACTGATGCCGTGCATGTATTGCCGTCCCAACTGGCACTGATGAGTAACTGGGAATATAAATTAGATAAACGAAACACGATAAAATTTACCAACCTCTTCTCACAAATTGGTGCAGAAGTTGCCCTGCTGCGCTACAATGTCAATTATGAAAGGAAGCGTGAGACCATTGGTTCTTCTGTAGGGCTGGAAGCACGTTCAAACTATCTCGGACGTTTAAACGGCGAACATAAACTGGGGGAGAAAAGCCGACTCGACTGGGCACTCGGCTACAATTACGGATTCCAGGAATTACCGGATCTGCGTCGTTTTGGTGGAAACAGAAGCTATGCTGATTCAGGGGCGCAGTTCCTGTACGTTATTCCTGAAGGGAGCAAGGCAGACAATGGGGCTCGATTTGGATCCAAGCAAAAGGATAACACGGTTACCGGCCGGCTGGATTACACATGGGGTAATACAGAGACGCTGATGCTTCGGGCTGGCGTGCTTGGTGAATTTGCCAAACGTAATTTCCAGTCCAGACTGCTCACCTTTGCCAAAGATGGTCTTACTAACCCTGAATTACTTTTTGTGCCTTTTAACAAGGAGACTATCACCACCATTTTTGAACCAAAGAATTTTGGCCCAGAGGGATACTTTCTCGTAGATGGGACAGAGGCCGGTGATAACTATAATAGTAAGTACAACCTTGTCAGTGGTTATGCAGATGCAACAAAAACCATTTTAGAAAATTTATTGGTCAACGTCGGTTTCCGTTTGGAAGATTTCAAACAGAACCTAAAGACGGATACATCCATTGATAACAATTCTACGGACTTCATGCCCTTTATCAACCTGAGACTTGGACTTAGCGAAAACATGGATATC
>JBKCVJ010000158.1:0-3078 GCA_046317915.1 Sphingobacteriales bacterium | reverse complement strand
CTTTTGACTCATCCCTGTTTCCTGCCACTGACGAATCAAGACAAACATGCGCTCCTCTGTAGTTCTTGCCATAAAATAATTTACCGGGAAATTATTACTTAAGAGCATTATCTAGCACCGTACCAGACCGGTGGGATACTTACTACACGAGATCATCGGCCATATCTATGAACGCCTCGGCATGGCAGATTCTGCGCTCTACTATCTGAAACCCGTCCTCACAGCATCGGTTAAATTATACAACAGACAAACAGATCAGGACCACCGACCACGTGTTGGAAGTAGACTTTCTTGTTTAATATGCAATTGTGACATAACTACTCAATCTCATTCCCATCCTTTTCCATTTGTCTTGGCTTGCAATTCTTGCGTAACAAAATTTCGAAAAAGGTGTTACCTCAACAGGAACTATTGTGACAGGCTTTTCCTTTTTGTCCATTCTACTTTCAACCCATTGGACTGTAATAATGATATCATTTCTAACTGTTAAGTGATATTCTTCTAAAGCTATTTTTACCCAGCCAGTTTTGAAATCATCAAGCGTTGTAAATATTTGTTTGTTATTTATCAGAGTATCAGGTAAGTCGTTTCTGACGGAATAAATATTTACACGAAATTTTATTGAGTTGAAGTTATTTGCAGAAATATAAAGATTAAAATCTTTTAGAATTGCATTATCCTTGTCAATTTTATAACGCATTCCCATTTCTGATCCAACAGTTTCGTCAGCACTTGTCTTATTATGTATCGAAACCTGCGTTAATTTACCTGAACTTTGTCTACCAATAGCTACGGTATTTTTTCTTGAACTTGAAGAAGTAACAAGAACCTCACGAAGTTGAGTCACATTAGCTGTTAATTTAATAGACTTATCTGAATTGTTGATAAAGTCTTTGACTGCGACTCTCAAGCTGTGATATCCGATTATACTGAATTGTAAACTGTCTGAAATATTTTCAGTAGTAATCGGAAAAGAAAATTGTCCAACCGTATCCGATACTGTTCCTTGTGATTTATTTAGAACACCAACACTTACATAAGGTAATGGTAGATTATTTTCAGTGTCTGCCACTTTTCCATGTAGTATTATATTCAGTGTCGATGGTATTTGGGAAAAAACAACTTTTGCGGAAGTTAAAATGACAATAAGGACTAGTATAGACTTTATCTTCATAGTCATTAGTTTTTGTTCAGATTGGTGTAAAGAAACAAAATGAAGTGTCAATGAAAACCCAAACTTTGTCTTTCAGTTCGGAGTTGTCATGAAGGGTCACTACCAGTTGAGTCACGCAAGGGAGTTTGACCCCTGCGTTTTCACAGAACAGTGCTGGAAGCTCTCGCTTCAACTGCACACCTGGCCGAGGCATCACCAAAGAAATGTTGGCGACACTATCAGATGGAACCTTTATCGAAAAATCAGAAAACCTGTTGGTTACCGGAGCCACAGGTTGCGGCAAAAGTTACTTCTCTTGTGCGATGGGTAGAAACGCCTGTCTGCTCGGACACCGGACCCTTTATTACTCCATGAACCGTTTTATTGAAGCCCTGGCAACAGCCACACTTGACGGAACCTATATCCGGTGGCTTAACATGATCGCCAAAACACCGCTGCTGATCCTCGACGACTTTGGACTGCAGCCCCTGAGCCAGGATATGCGCTTAACCCTCCTGCAAATACTGGAAGACCGCTTCGCCAAAGGATCTACCATTGTGACATCACAACTACCCGTCAACAAGTGGTATGAATACATCAACGAACCAACCCTTGCTGATGTCATCTGTGACAGACTGACAGCAAACGCTCATAAAATAGAACTGAAAGGAAATCATTACGCAAAAAGAAAAACACTTAATTCTACCACACATACCAACCAGTGGTAAACTTTGCGCTGAAATGCTGGTAAACTTTGACCGAAATATCCACTATGTAAAAGGCGGTAGGGCAAAAGGATTAGAATGTGGAAGTAAAAAATGGGGAAAGCTCGGCATCCCGGGCTACGAGCCATCGGTCCATATCTCTACCTTCCGGCATAACAGCGAGGTAAGGATTGAAGTGAAAGACAATGGCAGCGGTATATCATCGACCTATATCAAAAAGATCTTCCAGCCCTTCTTTACCACCAAGCCCACGGGTGAAGGCACCGGACTGGGCCTGTCGCTGAGCTATGATATGGTGAAGGCGCACGGCGGCGAATTATCCGTTTCTAGTGTGGAGGGAGAGGGCAGTAAATTTATTATCCAAATACCATTAATTACAAGTGAAAATGAAAAATGATGTGAGGTTGTTTGAGCAGCAAAAAGTGAGAACGCATTGGGATGAAAAAGCCGAGAAATGGTATTTTTCAATTGTGGATGTTATTTCAATTTTAACTGACCAGCCACATCACCAAGGTGCCAGAAACTACTGGAAAGTCCTTAAAAGCAGACTCCTCAAAGAGGGAAATGAAACGGTTACAAACTGTAACCGGTTGAAATTAGTGGCTGAAGACGGCAAACTTCGCCTGACGGATGTAGCCGATACCGAACAACTTCTTCGGTTAATCCAGTCCATTCCTTCCCCAAAGGCGGAACCCTTCAAACAATGGCTCGCTAAAACCGGATATGAGAGAATGAAGGAGATTGCTGACCCGGAACAAAGCCTGGACCGCGCAAGAGAGAACTGGCAGAAACTGGGGAGAAGTGCCGTTAATACAAGGGAGAAGAGGAAGGGAGAAGTGCGAAGAGCGGGCGCTTCGCACTTCTCCCCTTATCTTCTCCCTTTCCCATCATCACAATCGCCATACGAAACCCACTCATTCTCCGTTATCAACAGCAGAATTCGCCCAATGGCAGGGAACCGTCGATGAACAGGCTTGTGGCTACCAGCGCGTCTTTCTAGCTTTGTTTCATCATCCAATCCTAATGAAGAAAATCATCACATCCGCCTGTACCCTGGCCCTGGCCCTAAGCCTGAACGCCCAGGACAAATTTGAATTGGTCCAGAAAAACACCTGGCCCGTTAGTTCCATCAACCTGAAAGACACCTCAGACCAAGACCTCGATCATCTGGCAGAAGCCATCGGCAAGAGCCGCATTGTA
>JBKCVJ010000157.1:0-19144 GCA_046317915.1 Sphingobacteriales bacterium | reverse complement strand
ACTCGAAGTTTCAACACCGAACAGTTCCGGCAGCCTGCCCAGAGCATGACAAATAATATCGGAAGCACATATCTTCTTCGCAGGAGCATGCGCAAAAATAGGATGAGAATCGATTTTTTTTGGGATGAAAGAAATGTGGGCGTATTTTCGCGCCGGAGAGATGGCAGAGCGGTTTAATGCGGCGGTCTTGAAAACCGTTGACTGTTAAAGGTCCGGGGGTTCGAATCCCTCTCTCTCCGCCAGCATCAAAATTCCCCCCGGTCAGGGGGATTTTTCGTTTAAGGCAGCGTTGTTCGCTTCGGAAGCTGTGTGGGATCATCAAGTCGTCGCTCCGCTTCAGAACTAAGCAAGGATGAAAGATTTGTAATTGTTTTTATTACAATTGTTGATAACACCTATTCCCGGTCGGGAATAGACTACCTTGCATGAGCCGCCTGCCTTTAGTTATCATCACTTTCGCAATTCAGGCAGCCAATCCTATGCCAGTTACCGTCAACCGCAGCCATGCCAGGTTTCAGCCAGATGCCAGCAGGGTCATTGCCCGTTTTTTCTACGCCAGCGAAAGCAGAAGCCTGGCGCTGATCACCAACGTGCTGGAAATGCCTCCTGAACAGAAAGCAGAAGTGCTGGCCAGGGTCATGGTGAATTATTCCAACCGGCACAGGGATATTGACCGCATCTTCGACAAACACTTCAACCTGCTCCTCCCCTTATTCAGGCAACTCAGTATTGATGGACATATGATTGCCAGAAACGATAAACAATTGTTAGGCGCTTATTTCACCATGGAGTATTCCATTGAAGCGGCTGCTTTTTTCAATCCATCGATGATGGAGCATCCAGACCAATCAGGTCTTGCCGAAGGAAGCAAGCGGATCATCATCAGCTTTCGCGCAACCGGGGAAGGCCATATCTCTTCGGTGGTTTTCAGAACAGGCGTGATAGACAGCTACAACCACATCCACCTGGATCCTCCGGGCAAAATGTTGGAGTCACCTGAGCATATCAGAAAACACAAATATCATAGAACCTCATTTGTGATGAAGCTCGATGAAATGCAAGTGAGTCACCACCTCGCATATCAATCCGTAACCAGTGAACTTCCCGAAGTGTTTACGTATGAAGAATTGCGTAAGCTGGTAGATAAGTCGCGCATTTTGCTGGGCAGTGAGGAGAAAGAAAATCTGCTCCTGAATGAGATCATGTGGCTTGCATCATCCCATTATGACATTGAGTTTTCAAAAGAAACCCTGATCTCTGAACGGGTGATCTTCCCCATTGCCGAAACAGAAGTAAAAGGGATTGAAGATGCACGGTTTGTTCGTTTCACTGAAGCTGAAGGCATGCATACCTACTACGCTACATATACTGCATTTGATGGCAATACCATTCTCCCGAAACTTTTGCTCACCAGGGATTTTCGGCATTTTACGTTAATTCCGGTTAACGGTGAAGTGGCCCAAAACAAAGGCATGGCTTTGTTTCCGCGGATGGTCAATGGAAAATATGCGATGCTTTGCAGAACCGATGGGGTAAATAATTATATCGCCTATTCAGACAAGATCAATATGTGGCGTTATGCAAAGATCCTACAGTATCCAAGCTATCCCTGGGAATTTGTACAGATCGGCAACTGCGGATCACCTATTGAGATCTCTGAAGGTTGGCTGATGATCACCCACGGTGTTGGCCCCATGCGGGAATATGTATTGGGCATTTCCCTGCTTGACCTTGACAATCCGGAGAAAGTGATCGGCAGACTTACCACTCCGCTACTCGTCCCGAATACCAATGAGCGGGACGGTTATGTACCAAACGTAGTGTACTCCTGTGGATCAATGATCCACGGGGATTCCCTCATCATTCCCTACGCGATGTCAGACTATGCTTCTTCTTACGCTACCATTAATGTGAAGGAACTGGTGTCTGCTTTGCTGGCATCGGCATAAGTGCCGGAACTTCTGCTGAATCCATTTTTGCTGTATACACTTCTTCAAATGCCTGCAAAACAGTCAACTGTGAAATTAGATAGGCAAGTGTACTCTCCGCACCCTGGTTTCTATTCACTCCATCGCGTTCCAGTCCGTCACAGCACCCCTTGGTTTCAAAATCATACAAACTGATCCTAAGGTCATTTTCACCCAGAAACCACATGTATGAAAAATAAAGTTTGTCGAGATATTGCTTATCTCCTGTCACCTGATAAGCCTGATGAAACATCAGTACCATCGCCATGGCATCCAATGGCTGTTGTGCATAACGCGAAGGATCGCCGTCTTTGAGATACCAACCTTCATTACCTACCAACGATAATGCATTGTTCCTTATCGTTTTTGATTCTACAAAAGCCATGCCGGCCATCGCCACAGAAAAAACTTCTGCATCATGCAAAGTTTCGGATGCGTGCAACAAAGCAAGCGGCAACATCGCATTATCATAAGTCAGAGAGTCTTCAAACCAACACCATTCGGGAGTGGCATAGCCCCGATGCTGCACAACCAGTTTATTTGTAAGGATCCGAAGGATATCAATTACCTCCTCGTCATTAGGGTTTCGTTTCAGATAATAGGATATGCCAATGATGGTGTAGGCAATACTCCGGATAGAGTTCAAATGAATAAAGTTTGGTACGGCATCAAAGAAGATCAGTCGCCCCGTCTGATAATATGCATCGTTGGGTGCATTGCCCAGAAGATAACCCAGCGCCCAGATCGTTCTTCCAAATGAATCTTCCGAACCCCGCTCGTCCAGGAAATCTCTTCTGAAGCTCAGAAAATTCCGGAAACTACCGTCTTCATTTTGCATATAATGGATATAGCTCAGGTAGATCGGCAACAGGTCAAGGGCCAAGGGAAGTTTTAATTGTCGATAAGCAGTTACAACCATCAGCAGAGCCCTGGCATTATCATCCAGGCAATATCCTTCCTTCAGATTGGGGATACCAAATTTAGCGTGCTGGATAATGCCCGTATCATCAGTTAGTCTTCTAACATGATCCATTAGAAACGGTGGTAATAAAGTGGGATCAAGTACCGTATCTTTTCTGACAGGATTGACTTCTTTTTCCTGGATAACCCGTTCAGAAAGATCGATGTAACGTGCGGCAGACCTGGGCCAGGTAAGTCCCCGACCATATGCCAGAGCCTTTTCCCGAATCTCGAAAAGGGTTTCAGGATCGTCTAACAGCTTATTCAACAGTGAAGCCAGTCCTTCAACATCGTTGAACCCAAACAGGCATCCCCTGCCATCGGCCAACAGCTCTTCTGCGTGCCAGTAAGGTGTGGAGAGAACGGCGTTGCCAGCCACCAATGCATAGGAAAGGGTGCCACTGGTGATCTGCGCCTTGTTCACATAGGGTGTAATATAAATATCTGCAGCATGCAGGTATTGAAACAATTCGTATTCATCAATAAACTCATTCAGGAAAAGCACATGCTTCTCTAAACCGAGACTCTTGGTCAATCGCATCAATGATATTCGATACTCTTCACCACTTCTTCTCAAAACCGTTGGATGGGTTTTACCTAACACCACATACACCACGTCGGGATGCCTGGCTACAACTGCCGGTAGGGCCGATATAACGGTTTCAATTCCCTTGTTCCTGCCGATGAAACCAAAAGTGAACAACACTTTCTTTTTGTCGAGTTTGAACTGCCGCTTAACGGTAGCGTGATCAAATTTCAAATCAGGTGCACCATGTCCAATCACTTCAATTTTATCTGCATGTATACCGTAAACTGAAGTCAGGAACTCAACAGCTTTCTGCGTCATCACTACAATCTTTGCTGCCATCCTGCAGATCTCAATGAGGACGGCCTTTTCATTGTATGATGGAGATTCCAATACAGTGTGGAGGGTAACGATCAAGGGTATTTCGAGCCGATGAAGGAGTGGTAACACATAAACTCCATTCTGTCCGCCAAAGATGCCAAACTCATGCTGCAGGATACATACATCTGCGCCACTGAGGTTGATAAAGCCAGCCGCTTCAAGGTAGTCGCCCTGTTGTTCCTGACGAATGGTATACTGTACTTCTTTTGGATAATCATAAGATTCCAACTGGTCATCCATCGCAACCACCATGGCATCATGGTCATTGGGTAGTCCTCCTTTCACCGTGGTCATATAGGAAAGAAGGTTATGGGTAAATGTGCCGATCCCACATTCCCTCGGAATGTAGGTACCTACGTAAGCGATCTTCATTGTATTAAATTGGTTTGCGCAGCAGTTTGGGGGGATGCGATTAAAGGTAGGCTAATTCATCGGTCCTACCCTTTTTGTTTATTGCAGCCAACAGGCAACGATAGCAAAACCAAGCTGAAAGATCAGGCATTATTTGGCCAGGTCGATCTTCACTTTCTTATTCTTAATACGCTCGTCTTTGATCATCTGCAGTAAGTTGCTCACCCGGTTTTTTCTAACGGCCACAAAAGAAAAGAAATCCTTTACCTCAATCAGCCCGATATCATCTTTTTTCAATTTTCCCTTATTGGTAAGAAAACCCACGATATCCACTTTGTTCACTTTATCTTTCTTGCCTGCCGCTACAAATAGAGTAGACCAGGATGGTTTTGGAGGCAGGATTGATTCCTCGGGCAGGGTAAGGACAGCGGGTGCAGGCTTAATAAATTCCGGCACCCTTTCATGGGGCGCCAGCATAAGGATGGCTGTACCGCTTGCATTCATCCGGGCAGTTCGTCCATTGCGATGTGTATATGATTCTTCTGTATGAGGCAGTTGATAATGTATGATATACCGGATATGCTGGATATCAAGCCCGCGGGCCGCCAGGTCAGTGGTTACCAATACATTTGAACTTCCGTTCCTGAATTTACATAGCGCACTGTCGCGCTCCTGCTGTTCCATGGCCCCATGATAAAATACGTTCACGATTCCTTTGCTCTTTAGAAAAGCACTTTGTTGTTCCACAAACTCCCGCTGGTTGCAAAACACGATGCTAGAACGATCACCGATCATGCAAATCAGTTTGAAAAGTGTATCCGATTTATCCTCATCCGGACTCTTAAGTATCTGCACGTCTAAAGCAGGAGATTTTTCACCTGATACATAATTAATGATTACAGGATCTTTTAGCCCGGTGAATGCTGGGATATCAACTGCCTCGGTAGCCGAGGTGAGGATCCGCTTCTTTAAAGCAGGAAGTGAACCAATGATAAATGAAAGTTCTTCTTCAAAGCCTTGTTCCATCAATTTATCAAACTCATCCAATACGAGGGTTTCAATCTGATCTGGATGTATATTCTTGCGACGGATATGATCAGCCAGCCTGCCAGGTGTTCCCACTATGAGTGCAGGCGACTGGATTAGGTTATTCTCTTCGGTCTCCCGCAAATGTCCGCCGTAGCAACAGGTGATCTTCAATCCTGTTCCCATTTTTTTGAACACCTGTTCTATCTGAAGGGCCAGTTCTCTTGTAGGTACGATGATCAATGCCTGACAAACGGGTTTATCCTCCAATAGTTTTAGTAAAGGCAATAGAAAGGCCAACGTTTTCCCAGAACCGGTATCGGCAAGTAAAACTATTGCATCAGCTTTCTCGTTAGCCTCTATGGATGCCATTTGCATCTCATTCAATGTACTGATCTGGAGTTCGGATAAGACCTTTTCTACTGAAAACGGCGAATGCTGCATGGTGTAAAAGTAGTCTATGGGGAGCGAGAAACTATAATGCTAATTATTTTAGTATTTTACTTGCTAATTTATTTAGTTTTTCCTAGTTTTGGTTTATGGTTTCCAAAACTG
Organism: Sphingobacteriales bacterium; assembly: GCA_046317915.1. Taxonomy (GTDB): domain Bacteria; phylum Bacteroidota; class Bacteroidia; order Chitinophagales; family Chitinophagaceae; genus Pollutibacter. The sequence continues at coordinate 13,378 of JBKCVJ010000157.1, read as the reverse complement.
ATATCATTGCCAGGCTGCAACGGGAGATCATGCCCTTGCAGGGGTATAAACCCCGCTTGCAGCCTGCGATGGATCAGGGTATCGGGATGTTGGCGAAAGCATTTCCCGGGCAACAGTTTCCGCTGGGTGCGATCCATGAATATCACTGCAGGGATATGACGGATCTCTCGGTGACGAGTGGGTTTATTGGGGGTTTGTTGCAATCCTGTCATTTACATGAAGGAGCCATTGTATGGGTATCTGCTTCAAGGCATATCTACCCACCTGCTTTGGCTGCATTTGGTATCCGCCCGGAGCAGATCATATTTGTGGTCTTGCCGGGAGAAAAAGAAAGGTTATGGGCCATCGAGGAAGCATTGAAATGCAATGCCATCCAGGCTGTAGTGGGAGAAAACAGGTCGATTTCATTTACAACATCCAGGCGGTTTCAACTTGCGGTGGAAAAATCTGGTGTGACTGGTTTTATGATCAGGGATGATAGTACGGGTGCCACCACATCGATTGCAAAATGGAGGATCCGTTCAAGGCCGAGTATTGCCATCGATCAATTACCGGGTGTTGGATATCCCAGTTGGGAAGTGGATCTGTGCAAGGTGAGAAATGGGCAAACGGGCACTTGGCAATTGGCATGGGCAGGGGAGCGATTTGTAGATATATCAGTTGGTGTAACGGTGCAGGAAGCTGCGCGGAAAACGGGATAATATGGGCAGGCGGTTTGTAGTGATCTGGTTTCCTTATCTCCATACGGATCTGATGGCGAGCAAGGATGGGAGTTTGCATCAACATCCATTTGTGCTGAAAGAAAGTTTTCATAGCAAGATGGTGATCCGTGCGCTTAATCTTCCTGCGTTGCGTCAGGGTTTACATAAAGGGCAATCCATAGCGGATGCAAGAGCCGTTGTTCCGGATCTCATCGTGAAAGATTTGGATACAGGAACGGGTGATCAAGCATTAGAGAAGTTAGGCCATTGGTTTATTCGTTTTTCTCCATTGGTTGGTCTTGATCCTCCGGACGGGCTGATCATGGAAGCCAGCGGCTGTGCGCATCTTTGGTCGGGTGAAGACAAATATCTGCAAGCCATTAAGGAGAAACTTGAGGGCTTTGGTTTAACAGCGCGCATGGCTATGGCAGATACCATTGGCATTGCATGGGCACTGGCTCACCACGGTGTCTTGCAATTGCATATCGGGTATGGTAAAACCCCTCCTGATTTTTTGGAGTTGCCTATTGCCGGTTTGCGTATTGATGAAGGTGTAGAAGACCAATTGCATACACTTGGACTGCGTTGCATCAGACAATTGTTGGCGATGCCTTTATCGGTTTTAGCCAAGCGATTTCCACCTTCATTGTGCCTCCGGATAAACCAGGCAAGAGGTGAACAGGAAGAGTATATAACACCCATTGAAGTACCTGAACCTTATGTGGTAAGGTTGCCATGCTTAGAACCTATCATAACCCGCACAGGTGTTAACATAGCGCTGGAGAGATGTCTTTCGGACCTGATTGACCTGTTGCAAAAAGAACAGTTGGGTATTCGCAAAGCCGTCTTCACCGCATTTGCATCCGATGGTAAACAGTATCATGCAGCCATCATGACCAACAGGCCCAGCCTCAACAGGGATCATTTACTTAAACTGTTTGCCTTGCGGCTTGATGAGATAAAATACAGTGCAGGGATCGATGTTTTTTTAATGGCGGCAAGTCTTACGGAAACCTATCAACCCGCACAGGAGAAGATCTGGCAAGGCCCTGTCGGATTGCAGCATCAGAAGATTGCGGAATGGATTGACCAGATCGAAATGCGGTATGGTACGTCAGTCGTATCCAGATACCTTCCTTCGGAACATCATCTTCCGGAGAAAGCATTTAAGGAAAGTACAAGCCTTCAGGAAGAAACAAAAAGCAACTGGCATGCATCCACGCGCAGGCCGATTCAATTGGTGCATCCGCCAGAAAAGATCGAAGTAACGGCTCCCATTCCGGATTATCCACCTATGATGTTTCGCCATAAAGGCAAACTACATAAGATCATAACGGCCGATGGCCCGGAAAGGATAGAACAAGAATGGTGGGTGGGCACGGGCAGGCATCGTGACTATTATATCGTGGAAGACGAAGAAGGGAAAAGATATTGGTTGTTCAGAAGCGGTCATTATGATGAAGCCAAAACCTATACCTGGTATCTGCATGGTTATTTCTTTTGACGATGAAGTACACAGAATTACAGGTCACTACCAATTTCAGCTTTCTCCGCGGCGGTTCTCATCCCGAGGAAATGGTTGAGCAGGCTGTGGCATTAGGTTATGAAGCCATCGGCATAACAGATCGGAACACCATGGCCGGCGTGGTGCGTGCATTTTCCGCGGCAAAACAGCATACGTTGCGTATCATTCCCGCGTGCCGGCTTGATCTGAAGGATGGCCCTTCCCTCCTCGCCTATCCTAAAAACAAAGAAGCCTATGGCAGGCTATGCGCATTGCTCAGCCTTGGCAACAGAAGAGCAGAAAAAGGCGCATGTCATCTTTACAAGAAAGACGTATTTGCTTACCAGGATGATATTGTTTTCATAGCTGTAAATGATGAACCCCTAACGAAAGACCACGCGCTTAGCCCCGCATTCATTCAGGGATCAACATTGTATGCAGCCAATCTGCATAAAGATTTTTACATGGCTGTCTCCCGCAGCTATGACGGTACCGACCAGAAAAAAATGTTTCGATTGCAGGAACTGGCTGCAAAACTTGCTTTACCTATGGTGGCCACCAATGATGTGCATTATCACCATCCATCCAGAAGGGCATTGCAGGATGTGTTGACTTGTATACGGGAGAAATGCACGATACAAGATGCAGGATTCAGGTTGCACCCCAATGCAGAAAGGTATCTAAAACCGCAGGAAGAAATGGAGCGACTGTTCCGGCAGGATCCGGAAATGATTGCTGCAACGGACATCATTCGGAATAGCTGCAGGTTTGCCTTGGATGAACTTAAGTACCAGTACCCGGAAGAAATCACGCCGGATGGAAAAGCACCTCAGGAAGTATTAACCATGCTGGCTTGGGAAGGTGCCCACGCTTCTTTCGGGACTGTAGTACCGGAAAAAACAAAAAAAGCCATCTTGTATGAATTGGCGTTCATACGCGAAATGGACTATGCACCTTATTTCCTGACGGTATATGATATTGTAAAGTTTGCCAGGGAAAGGGGCATCCTCTGCCAGGGTCGTGGTTCAGCAGCCAATTCAACCGTTTGTTATTGCCTCGGAATCACCTCAGTGAATCCGGAAAAATTTGACCTGCTGTTTGAAAGATTTCTTTCCACCGCCAGAAATGAACCGCCAGACATCGACGTGGATTTTGAGCACGAAAGAAGAGAAGAAGTGATCCAATACATCTATGAGAAATATGGCCGGGACAGAGCAGCGATCGTTGCAACCGTCACCCAGCAGCACCAGCGGGGTGCCATTCGCGATGTAGGAAAGGCTATGGGACTTTCTGTGGATACTATTACAAGGATCGCCGGAACATCCTGGCATTATACAGATGGCCAGTTCAACAGCAAGCAATTGGAAGACCAGGGACTACATTTAAAAGATCCATACCTGCAAAAAGTGTTATCGATAACCAATCAGTATATCGGATTTCCCCGGCAGCTGGGACAACACACTGGTGGCTTTGTGATCACCAGAGGCAAGCTGACAGATCTTTGTCCCATCCTCAATGCACGGATGGAAAACAGAACCTGCATTGAATGGAACAAAGATGATATTGAAACACTCGGGTTTTTGAAGATCGATGTACTGGCCTTAGGAATGTTGACCTGTATACGAAAGGCATTTGATCTTGTGCAACAACATGAAGGCAAAACACTGACCCTCGCCAATATCCCACAGGATGATCCTGCTGTGTATGAAATGATCTGCAAGGCAGACACCATCGGTGTTTTCCAGATCGAGAGCCGGGCGCAGCAATCCATGTTGCCAAGATTAAGGCCGAAGAATTTTTATGACCTAGTCATTGAAGTGGCCATCGTAAGACCTGGTCCTATTCAAGGGGATATGGTACATCCATACCTGAGAAGAAGGAATGGTGAAGAAGAAGTCAGTTTCCCATCGAAAGAATTGGAAGAGATCCTGGGAAGAACCCTTGGAGTGCCGTTGTTCCAGGAACAGGCCATGAAGATCGCCATTGTTGCGGCGGGTTTCACGCCTGCAGAAGCAGATGGATTGCGCAGAAGCATGGCCACATTCAAGGCCAAGGGTTTGGTATCTGCATATCATGATAAATTGATCAAAGGAATGACGGATAAGGGGTATGATCTTGCATATGCAGAACGGGTGTTTCGACAGCTGGAAGGATTTGGCAGCTATGGATTTCCGGAAAGCCATGCCGCCAGTTTTGCGCAGTTGGTGTATGTTTCTTCCTGGTTGAAATGTCACTATCCGGAAGTGTTTGCCTGCGCGTTACTGAATAGTATGCCGATGGGATTTTACCAACCGGCGCAGATCATACAGGATGCAATCCGGCATGGTGTGGAAGTATTGCCTCCGGATATTTTACAGTCCCAATGGGATAACACCCTTGAACCAAAGAGAGGTAAATACTTTGCGCTTCGGATGGGCTTCCGACAAATCAAAGGATTGAAGGAAGAAGAAATGAAGCTTTATTGTTTACATCGTCCTGCAGATTTACAACATATTCATTCACTGAGGAAATGGTTGCAGCCATCAACGATGGAAACCCTTGCAGCTGCAGATGCATTTGGGTCCATGCAGATGGACAGAAGACATGCATTCTGGAACATGATACAGAAGGATCATCCTATAGGCATGTTTCATCATCTTGATCCCGTTGATGAATATGTAGACCTGCCTGAGATGTCGGCTCCGGAACAGGTTGTGCACGACTATACGGCATTGTCTTTATCGCTCAAAGGTCATCCCATCCAGTTTCTGCGTGAAACCCTAGGTCAATTACACATATGCACCACAGCAGATCTGCAAAATATTCCTGCGGGTACTTATGTAAAGATTGCAGGATTGGTCCTGGTCAGGCAAAGGCCGGAAACCGCAAAGGGCGTATGTTTTATGACGATAGAGGATGAAACAGGCTTTGCCAATCTTGTGGTATTCAAGGATCGGTTTGAAAAGCATCGTAAAACAATCCTTCAATCCAAACTGATCATCGCAGAAGGTCAGGTACAAAAAGAATCCGATGTGATCCATGTGATTGTTAAGGATTGTTATAACGGAAATATGCTGTTGAAAAAATTGAGGCCCGGAACGCAAGAGAAAAACGATGCCGGGATAGTTGTGAAATCGAAAGACTTCAGTCCGATTCCAGATGCAAGGAACTTCAAATAAAGAAGGGCAGGATCAATGATCCCACCCTTTGTTTTCATAGTGAATGGATTGGTGTTAAGAGGCAAGCAACGGCTGCTGCTTTGTACCGTACCAATCAATTTTACGGCTTAGGTACATCGCAATGGCCAGGATAAAGAATAATCCAATGCTACCAACCAACAAGGCTGTGTCTTCGAGCCTTACCAGAACAAAGATGAATGTATAGAGGAGGGTAAGTACGAGGGTGAAGATTCCTGCCGTACGCCAGTTTCCAAAATGGGACTTCACATAGAAGGAGATCAGTGTGATGGTGGCCAAGGCTGCAGCGGCATAGGCCCAGTCAAAAAGGATGAACTCACTGAAAGACAGCAACAAGGTGTAAAAGATCACCAATGCAATACCGACCAGGATATATTGCACCGGATGTACCGGTTTTTTCTGCATGATCTCAATGATGAAAAACAGGGAGAAGGTAAGGCCGATGATCAGGATCGCATATTTCACTGCACGTTCTGATTTGGCATATTGGTCAGCCGGTTGCACCATCGTAACGCCAAAGGCTAGTTCGGAGGCATTCAGCTTAGGGGATCGCAGCAGTGTGCCAAAGGGAAGATTGGCTTTGTTGAATTGCCAGCTGGCGTTGAAGCCGGAGTCTTTGACATCTCGGGTTATAGGCAAACTGTTTCCATCAAAAGAAGGAGCTGGCCAGGAAGACTGCAGCGCATAGGTACTGTTGCCACCAAGGGGAACAAAATGCAATTCCTCACTGCCCCGGATGTTTAAAGTTGTGTTGAAGGGAATGGCCTGGTTAAGATCTGCCTCCGTCAATCCGGCTACTGCAGACAAACCCTTTTCCATCAGGTCATCATCGGGGAGGCCCGGCGACAATTCTAGATCCCTGTTATTGGTTTTTACTACTACGCGGGACTCGATTCCTTTGAAATCGGAAAGCGAGACACAAACCTTGATCTCATCCCACTTGATCTGTGAAGGGTTGATGTCTTTCGGAACTTGCATCGTGAAATGGCCCTGGGCCTTAAGGGTAGATCGATACAGCAACACATTATAGATCGATCTTTTCCTGATCTCATGTTGCAATTTTCCATCTACCTGCATCTCGTCTGGCAGAATCCAGAAATGAGATTGAACCATCACTTCTTTTTTCTCCTGGTTTAGGGCAGTGTAGGTATAAGGAACAAAAAGGAACGGCCCTGCAATGGTTTGGGCGCCTGCCCATTTCTGGCTAACCTCCTGGGTGATCTCCTTTTGCCTTTGCTTCCGTTCGTTTACGAGGTTAACGATGAACACGGTGGGAATGAGCATCAGCAGGATCAATCCGCCGGTGATGAGGGCCTTGGTCAGAATGCTGGACGAAGATGGTACTGTTTCCATAACATGTGTATTAACTGATTGAATGTTTAATTGAAAAAAATGATGAAGACGGGAACCCATAAAATGCCATGCCAGGCATACACTACTACAGGCTATCCCGAAATAAAGAAGCATGTATTCACTACCTTCCGGTGCCATGTATGACATCCATGAAACAAAACCATAAACCAAAGCCCCGAAGAACGTCAACAGCCCCGTCAGGACACCAAAACGGATGTATTTATCCCTTTCAGAAATATCAAGTTTTCGTATGATGTTCCCTGAAAACCCCAGTACCAGGATAACCGGCGAACTAACGATTAACCCTACAATGCAGATGAAAGATGCAGTGTTCAGGGAATTCGGACGTTCGAAAAACAATGCTACGGCAAAGGTCATCAAAGACAAAAACACGTTGGACAAAAACCAAAGCATCAGCGATAACCGAAAAGAATTTTTCATAAAAAGTACTTTGTATTTCAAAGTATTAAAGCAAAAAAAACTACTCATTAAGCCCACGGATCATTTTCTCCAAGGCGTCAAGATGTGCTTTAAACGCTTTCTCGCCTGCCTTTGTCACAGAGTAGGTTGTATTGGTTTTTCGTCCCACAAATCCCTTGTGCACTTTAATATAGTCTTGCTCTTCGAGTGTTTTAAGATGACTGGCGAGGTTGCCATCGGTCACCTGAATCAGTTCTTTCAGATCATTGAAATTCACTTCATTGTTCACCAAAAGGGCGCTCATGATGCCCAGCCGGATACGGCTGTCAAAAACCTTATTCAAATGTGCGATCGGATTCTTCACTCGTCTGTCCTCCTTTCATATTTCCACCACATTGTAAAGCCATACAATATATGCAACACGCCAAAGCCCAGCGCCCAAAGCAAGAGTCCCTGCCTGGGTATCCACAGTCCGATCAACCCAGTGATTACAATGGCATAACCAAGGTATTTTACTTCACCTAGGGTATACTTGCTGCCATTAATGAGTGCCAATCCATAAAATATCAATGAAACTGCCGCCACCAGATCGTAGTACTGCAGGCTGATCATCCGGAGGATCACCACACCCCCCACTCCCATCGGCAGGATGGTATTCCATAGCAGGCGCTTGGATGTAGTACCCCAAATAGCTACGCCCTCTTTTTTTGCTTTTGTCCAGGTGAATAGGAATGCCGTGGAAAGGGCCACCAGAAAAACACCGCCTGCTATCAAGATCAGATCACGCATCAGGCAATCCGGGCAACTGTCGTCAATGCTCCAGTTTGCGAAATAATTCGTGATCCGCTGGTGGGCAAGAAATGCGCCTGCCAGGGCAGCAAATCCTGCGGAGACACCGCTCCATCCGCTGAGGCTGATGAAGCGACTGCTTTTTTCCATCATTTTCCGGATATCCTGAAGGGCCTGAAGTTCCTGTTCAATTTCGGACATTTTAAAGTGCTTTGAATTTCAAAGTAAATATGAAAAAATCACATTTCCAAACCGCTATCGAAAAAATAGGATGAGCGGTTGGCGATCTGTTGTACAGAAAACTTCTGCACGCGATAGAATGTATCTTTTTCGATGACAACGTGTTTCATCGATTCAATATCATTGAAGGCCATCGTATCTATCTTCTCGTTGATGAAATCCATTTCTTCCAGCAAAGGTGAATAATTCATCATTCCGCAAACCATGTTTCCGTTTTTGAATTGCACCTGCCCCGGTTTAAATGAAGGATAGAGGTATCCTACGCCAGCGGGTAATGATTGCATGATTACCCCCGCCCGGTTGAACTTTATAGATCTGAGACTGCACCAGGGTATCCTCGCTAAAGAGAAAAATTAAAAAAATAAGGAGGTATAGTTTCATATAGGTCGTTTTAAGTAACCAGAAAGTACACCTTATATTAACCTTTCCGACCCTGTTTCAAAACGTCAAGTACTTCAGCGGTGAAGCGTGCTGGCCTGAATTGCTTTGCATCGATCATACACCAGGTGGTTTGCGCACGCACCAGCAGATCATTATTTGTGTTGAAGATATTCACATGACGGACAGACTTGAATCCCGCCGTATCCCCTACCCATGTTTCGGCATAGAGTTCATCGCCCCATTTGGCAGATTTGATATAATCGATCTCATGCCGAAGTACCACCCAGGCATATTGGTCCCGAATTTCAGGAGTCGACAATTCAAACCAATGGGCGGCTGAAACATCCTGTACCCATTGTAGATAGACCACATTGTTCACATGGCTCAGCGCATCAATATCACCCGGCTGCATAGCAATGTCCATCCGAAATGCTTTTCCCATGTCTGCAAAGGTGCAATTTTTTGTACATTAGAGGGGTTTTTACTGATTTTACGTTTTAATTACCGATGCAAGAATATTCCTTCCTTAGTCATTTTGAATCATGGCAGATCACGATCTGTGTTGTATTGGGCATGATCGTTTTTTATTGGGCCGGGCATCTGATCATGAGGCGCGTCATGCTTAAAAAAATACCGGGTGAGAACAAAACAACCAATGCTGTGGAAGGATCCCTGCTTGGTTTACTCGCACTGCTGTTGGGATTCAGTTTCAGCTTAAGCAACAGCCGGTATGATAAAAGGCAAAGCCTAGTGATAGATGAAGCCAATGCTATTGGAACTGCGATTTTACGATGCGATCTCTATCCGGACTCGGTCAGAACTCCATTAAGATTGGTTATGCGGGATTATCTGGAAGCCAGGATCCGTTATGATGATGCTGGTGCCAATAGAGACTCGATCCTGGAGTCCCTGAGGGCAACGGAGTTTGCGCAAAAGCGTCTATGGAAGATCGTTAGTGATGCTGGCCAATTTCAGGAAAACCTGGTCAGAACAAACCAGATGGTACCAGCACTCAATGAAATGTTTGACATTGCCAGTACAAGACTGGCCTTATCGCTGGCAAAGGTTCCTGACCTGGTAATCTTTCTTTTGTTTGCCCTATGTTTTACGGGATCATTCCTCATAGGATATTCAGACGACAAACAACCGGAGTGGGGTATCGTTTCCAGTTTCCTGATCATGGTTGGCCTGTCTATTTACATGATCCTCGATCTGGACCGGCCAAGAACAGGTATCATCAACAACAAAGGGGTTCATCAACAAATTACTGCATTGAGATCAATGTTCAACAATCCCTGATTACAACGTCACTACCTAACCATCATATAATGAGAAAACTTCTATTAGCTGTATTCCTACCCTTATCTGCATTTGCGCAGACTGAAGCAGAAAAAGTAGCCCAGATGGCACAGAAACTGGACGCCAAGGTGATCGCCTGGCGAAGGGATATCCATGAACATCCGGAACTGGGTAACCGTGAAACCCGTACAGCAGAACTTGTAGCAAATCATCTCCGGTCTTTAGGACTTGAAGTGAAAACCGGCGTTGCCACAACAGGCGTAGTGGGTATTTTAAAAGGAGGGAAGCCCGGCCCCGTAGTATTACTGCGTGCGGATATGGATGCGCTTCCAGTGACAGAACGGAACAGCCTCCCCTTTGCGTCAAAAGTCAAAACAACGTATAATGGACAGGAAGTGAGTGTGATGCATGCCTGTGGTCATGATACACATGTGGCCATCCTGATGGGTGTTGCCGAATTGCTCACCAGCATGAAAAAAGACCTGAAGGGTATCATCAAGTTTGTGTTCCAGCCCGCTGAGGAAGGTGTTCCCAAAGGCGAAGTAGGTGGAGCAGAACAAATGATAAAAGAAGGTGTGATGGAGAATCCGAAAGTGGATGTTGCTTTTGGCCTGCACATTGACTCTCAAACCGAGATCGGAAAGATCACCTACAAACCTGGCGGTGCGCTGGCCAGTGTAAATGATATGCGTATTGTGGTAAAAGGCCGCCAGGCTCATGGTGCATCCCCATGGAGTTCCGTAGATCCGATTGTAGTCTCTGCGCAGATCATCAATAATATTCAAACGGTGGTGAGTAGAAATTTAAATGTTACGGAAAACGCAGCAGTTGTAACCATCGGCTCCATTCATGGTGGTGTACGGTCTAATATTATCCCGGAAGAAGTAGAAATGCGTGGCACCATTCGTACACTTAGTCCCGAAGACGAGAAAATGGTCATTGAAAGGGTTAAAAAAATTGCTACCAGTACAGCCGAAGGTATGGGGGCAACCGTTGAAGTCAACATCCCCTATGATAGTCATTATCCGGTTACATACAATGACCCTGCACTCACCCAGAAAATGTTGCCTACCCTGCAACGTACAGCTGGTGCAGAAAAAGTAGTATTGGTACCCGCTGAAACCGGCGCTGAAGACTTCTCGTTTTTCCAGGAAAAAGTGCCTGGATTGTTCATTTTCCTCGGGGGTATGCCCAAAGGATCTGATCCGAAAAAAGTGCCATCGCACCATACGCCAGATTTCTTCATTGACGATAGTGGATTAAGCCTGGGCGTGAAGACACTGAGCAATCTTGCGCTGGACTATATGAACATGAGTACAGCACCAGCCAGTAAAAAATAAACCTTGAAGAAGCAACACCTTCCATCAAAGATCTGTGTGACCTGCGGCAGACCATTTACCTGGCGAAAAAAATGGGAGAAAGTATGGGAGGACGTAAAATACTGTAGCGAGAAATGCCGTAAAAACAAACTGCCGCGATGAGCGGCGGTTTGTTTAGTCTTCAGGGGAAGTTTTTAGGGGGAGGCCGTTAATTATTTTGGATCTTTAGTACCCAGGCATAGTCCGTTGGTAATTTCAGCGGCAGTTGTATCTCCACCTGATCCCCTACCATCTTCCAGGGCAAGGGAGATTTCACACCGAGCATACGCACTTTGGAACCTGCAGCAGGCTTCACGGACTGTAGCAGTACCTTGTAATCTTTATGGCCTGTTATAATTGCATAGGTAAACTGGTCATCCTTACTAACGGTAAAGCGTACCTGATCACCTTCCTTGTATTGTTTCCTGGCCTTTGTAGCATAAATCGCTTCCCCGTTTACATTCAGCCATTTGCCCATTTCTGCCAGTCTCTCCACACTGGCTTGTGGAATCAGTCCTGTTGACTCAGGTCCAACATTTAACAGATAGTTCCCGCCTTTTGCAGCTATATCGATCAGGTTATCGATCAGCATTTTGGACGACTTCCAGTTCAGGTCGTTTTTCTTGAATCCCCAGGAGTCGTTCATTGTCATACAACTCTCCCAATCCGTGTCTGAAGTGCCTTCCAGGATCTCCTGTTCCGGTGTACCGAAATCACCCGCGGCATGAGCATAGGCATTCATCCCCTGCATACCCTGACGGCCTTTCCCTACCCTGTTGTTGATGATCAGGTCCGGCTTCATGGCCCTTAACCAGTTGTACAGTTCTTTGCCTTGCTCCTCCGTCCATTCCGGGATCCATTCTCCGTCGAACCACAGCACGGCAGGGTCATATCTTTCTAACAGTTCCTTCAACTGTGGTTTCATATAAGTATCCCGGTACTTATTCCAATCAGGCTTATCCGTATGCTGATGCGTATATTCCTTCTTGCTCTCTGCATCCGGCTGATGCCAGTCCATAATGGAATGATAAAAACAAAGCTTGATACCTTCGGCTTTACAAGCTTCAGACAACTCCTTCAGTATATCTCTTTTGAATGGACTGGCATCCATGATATCATAAGAGGATACTCTACTGTCCCAAAGGCCAAATCCATCGTGGTGCTTGGAGGTGATGACAATGTATTTCATGCCCGCCTGCTTTGCGATTCTAACCCACTCTTTCGCATTGAACTGTTGAGGATTGAATTGGCGAACATACGCTTCATACTCCGGAATCGGAATATTGGCCGTATGCATGATCCACTCCCCAACACCTTGCACCTCCTTCCCCTTGTAGATCCCGGCGGGCACGGCATAGGCACCCCAGTGAATGAACATGCCAAATGTTGCGTCACGCCACCACTGCATCCGGGCATCTTTATCTGCTTTGGACTCCATGGTATAGTCTTTCTGGGCGAAGGCGGTGTTGTACATCAACACGGCGAGCAGAAGGATGCGGTAGTTCATAAATGGTTATTTGTTATTGGTTATTCGTTGATTTTTTAAACACTCCGATCTCACTGAGCCTTGGCGGAGCCGCTGTTTCGGTAATGCGTACCCGAAGTTTAGTAGTGGTCACTGCCGGGAAATACAATATCCGGCATGGCCCAATGCTGGTAGCGTCAGCAATTTTTTTCCAGGCACCATCTATCCATGCGTCTACCTCCACGGCGCTGATGCGTTGACCAGCGCGAATATCTTCCCGAAGCCTGACAAGGTCAATGCGTTGCGCTGCCGTCCATCCTGCTTCAAATGTATCGCCGTCTACCGCGCTGAACCGATCTGCATCCGTCAGCGGCAAAGGCAGGCCCTGCGCATTTGACGCGAAGTTTTTCCCGAAGGTCTTCTGCAATATATCTCCGAATGCTTCCAGTGAACGTACGTCGTTCTCATGCAGCAGGCCGCGTGTGTCTGGCGAAAGACCGAGATCCAATGCTCCGCCCCTGCCCACGGATTTCAAATACAGTTCAAACAATTGCTCCGGCGTCTTCACTTTATCGTTCTGTTCCGGATGATAGAACCAACCAGGTCTTAGGGGCACATCGCATTCTGCTGGTGTCCATTGATTCCCGAAACGTTCACCACCGGTCAGGTTTGCTTCACTCACATCACCTGGA